>NZ_JBHVQX010000008.1:0-254488 GCF_042886395.1 Streptomyces sp. NPDC058008
GGCTTCCGGCGCCCGGGACGCCCCGGGCGCCGGAAGCCCGCACAGCCGGCCAGGCCACCCGGCCAGCGGGCCGGCGGGGCGCACCACCCGGTCAGCGGGCCGCACGGGACCTGACCCCACCCGCTGCGGCCGGCGACGGGCCGCACCACGCCCACCGGCCGGGGACGCCCGGGCCGCAGCACACCACCCACCGGCCCGCACACGCCGCACCGCACCGCGCCACCCGCGCCACCGGCCCGCACACCCGCACCACGCCACGGCCGGCCCGCACACCCCGCACCGCACCACCCCGCCCGCGCCACCGGCCCGCACACCCGCACCACGCCACGGCCGGCCCGCACACCCCGCACCGCACCACCCCACCCGCACACCCCGCACCGCACCCCCGCACCGCACCACCCCGCCCGCACCACCCCGCCCGCGCCACCGGCCCGCACACCCCGGGCCGTGCCACGGCGGGCCCGCACCACGACCGGTCCGCGCCGCCGGCCCGCCACGCCCCGGCCTCCGGCCGGAGCACCAAGGACCACGGGCGGCCCCGGCCGTCGGACGTCATCTCGTAGGGAGCCTCACGCATGGACCGCGACATCACCCTCACCGATGCCGACGCGGATGCCTACGAGGTACTCCGGCGACGGCTCCAGGAACAGGCCGCCGAGCTGGTCAGGCGGGCCGAGGCGCTCAACGCGCGCCGGACCGAGGAGTTCGGCTCCGCCGCGCTGCACCTGCTCGCCACCGAGCAGGTGCGCACCGGGCACCCGTCGGTGGCCCGCGACCTCGTCGCCGTGGGCGGGCGCCTCCTGTTCGGCTTCGAGCGCGGCCCGGGCGCGCGTGAGGACACCGGCGTCGGTGACGTGCTCGTGCTGCGCGACCCCGGCCTGGAGGAGGCACGGGACGGCCTGCTGGACGACGAGTCCTTCGTACGGGAGTTCGCGGGCCTGCACCGCTACTACCGCGACGCCCGGCTGCTCCGGCTGCGGCGCGTCAACGGCCGGCTGCTCGCCGTGTTCCGTACCGGCGACACCGACGACGACATCCGCGTCCTGCGCTGGGAGCTGGGCGCCGACGGCGCGCCCGGCGCCTTCCTCGACGCCCGGGGCGACCGTGACCACGTCTTCCCTCCCTCGCACGACGTCGACTGGACGCCCGCGGGGCGGGACGCCCATGTGACCGGTCGGCACCCGTACATCTCCGTCCTGGACACGGTCTTCGTGGACACGCTGGGCGGCACCCTCACGGTCAGGACCACCGGCGACACGGAATCCCCCGACGGGATCCACGAGGAGCCCGTCGACGAGCCGTTGCAGTCCCTGGCCGACGCGGCCGTCGAACACGCCGTGGCCGGGCCGCTGATCCTGCTGCGGGTGCGCCCGTACAAGGAGGAGGCCTGGCGCTACCTGGTCTTCAACACCCTGCTGTCCACCGTCGTACGCCTCGACGCGATCGGCCCGTCGCTCCGGCGGCTGCCCGAGGACCAGGGGATCATCTTCCCCGGCGGCTACCACCTGACGACCGGCAGGACCAGGACCTTCGACACCGCCGGGGAGCTCGGCGACCCCGTCTTCGAGGGCGCGGTCCGCTCGCCCAACGGCGAGGACGTGCTGTACGTCTTCCGCTCCCGCGACGAGAACCGCACCCTGCTCCTCCCCTACAACCTGATCCGGCAGGAGGTCGCCACCCCCCTGCTCGGCCGGGGCCACGCCCTCCTGGACGACGGCACCCTGGTCCTGCTCAAGGACGGCGCGGACGGCCCCGGCCGCGTCCACCCGCTCCAGCGGTGGCGGACCCCGTACGTCTCCGACACCTACGCCGCGTCCCGCCCCGCCGGCACCGGCCCGCTCGCCCGTACCGGCAACGCCGACCTGGTGCGCGGGATCTCCGACTGCCTGGCCCTGGCGCACGGCGTACGGGACATGACGCCGACCACCGCCGTGTACAGCAGGCTCGTCGAGGACTGCGGCCGGGCGGGCGACCGCTACCACTGGCTCACCGACCCCGGGCTCGGCGCGCTCGCCGAACCGCTGGGGGAACTGCGGGACACCGCCCGCCAGGTGCTGGCCGAGTTCGGGACGGTCCAGGAGCTGACCGCGCAGGCCGCCGCCGCACTGGAGGAGGCGGTCACCGGGCTCACCGCCCTGGTCCGCCGCACCCGGGGCGAGTCCCCGCGCACCGCCGCCGCGTGGGTGGACAGGCTCACCGAACTCCGGCGCTCCCACGGCCGCCTGGCGACCCTCGCCGACATGCGGTACGCCGACACGGACCGCATCGCCGCCCTCAGCGAGGAGACCGGCCGGGACCTCGAATCGGCCGCCCAGCGGGCGGTCGCCTTCCTGGCCCGCGAGGACGCGTTCGCCGGGTACCACGAGGACCTCGGGGAGATCGCCGCGACCGCGGGCGCGCTGGACACCGTCGCCGCCGCCACGTCGGCCGGTGAGCGGCTGGCGGAGCTCACGGACGGCCTGCGGACCGTCACGGACGTCGTCGCCGGGCTGGACATGGGCGACGCCACCGTCCGTACGGCCGTCCTGGAGCGGATCGCCGAGGTCCTCGGCGGCGCCAACCGTGCCCGCGCCACGCTCGACGCCCGGCGCCGGGAGCTGGTGTCCCAGGAGGGGCAGGCCGAGTTCGCCGCCGAGTTCGCCCTGCTCGGGCAGGCCGTCACCGGGGCACTCGCGTCGGCCGACTCCCCCGGCTCCTGCGACGAGCAGCTCGCCCGGGTGCTTCTCCAGCTGGAGGACCTGGAGTCCCGTTTCGCGGAGTCGGGCGACTTCCTGTCCCGCCTGTCCGAGCGCCGCACCGAGGTGTACGAGGCGTTCTCGGGCCGCAAGCAGACACTCCAGGACGCGCGGGCCCGGCGCGCGGAGCGGCTCGCGGAGTCCGCGGCCCGGGTCCTGGAGACGGTCTCGCGGCGGCTGACGGGGCTGGAGGATCTGGACGCCGTCCACACCTACTTCGCCTCCGACCCCATGGTCGCCAAGGTCCGCCGCACGGCGGACGAGCTGCGCGCGCTCGGCGACCCCGTGCGTGCCGAGGAGCTGGACGGCCGGCTGAAGGCGGCCCGGCAGGAGGCCGGGCGCGCCCTGCGCGACCGGGGCGAGCTGTACGCGGACGGCGGGTCGGTGATCCGTCTGGGCCGCCACCGGTTCGCGGTGGAGAACCGGCCGTTCGACCTGACCCTGGTCCCGTCCGGGGACGGCGTCGCCTTCGCGCTCACCGGCACGGACTACCGGTCGCCCGTCACCGACCCGGAGTTCGCGGCGACCCGTGCGCACTGGGACCAGCTGCTGCCCTCGGAGAACCCGGACGTCTACCGCGCGGAGCACCTGGCCGCCCGGCTCCTCGACGAGCACGGCGCGGACGCCCTGGCCGGGGCGGACCTCGGCGCGCTCGTGCGGGAGGCGGCGGCCGCCGCGTACGACGAGGGGTACCAGCGGGGTGTCCACGACGAGGACGCCCTGACCGTCCTGACCGTCCTGCTGCGCCTGCTCGCCGGGGCGGGCCTGCTGCGCTTCCCGTCCTCGGTGCGGGCGGCGGCGCAGCTCTTCTGGGCGTACGAGGCCGACGACGCCCTGCGCACGTCCTGGGCACGGCAGGCCGGGTCGCTGGCACGGGCCCGCGACACGTTCGGCCTGGCCCCCGCCATCGCCACGCTCCAGGAGGAGTGGGCCGCGGCGATGGGGGCGGGGAAGGACACCGCCGAGTACCTCTTCGAGGAGCTGGCGGGCGGACCCGCCGGGTTCGTCACGAGCGCCGCGGTCCGGACGCTCCTGGACAAGTTCCGCCGCGCCGTGGGCACCTCGGCGTACGACGAGGACCTGGCGGCCCTGACGGACGACCTCCCGGCCCGGCGCAGGCTGGTGGAGGGCTGGCTCACCTCGTACGCCGCCGCGAGCGGCTCGGACGTGGACGACGGGGACCTCGCGGAGGCGGTCGCCGTGGAGCTGTGCCCGGAGCTGGAGCGCTACGACCGCGACGCGCCGCTCACCGCGACCGCGGAAGGCCTCCTCGGCGACCACCCGCGCGTGGTGCGGGGACGCATGACGGTCAGGCTGGACGAACTGCTCGCCCGTACGGCCGCGTTCAGGGCCCGCACCGTGCCGGCCTTCCGTGCCTACCAGCGGCTGCGCACCACCCTGGTCGCGGCGGAGCGCTCCCGGCTGCGGCTGGACGACCACCGCCCGCGCGCCCTGCCGGCGTTCGTCCGCAACCGGCTGCTGGACGAGGTCTACCTGCCGCTGATCGGGGACAGCCTGGCCAAGCAGCTCGGCACCGCCGACGGGGACCGGCGCACCGACTCGCAGGGCCTGCTGCTGCTCATGTCGCCGCCCGGCTACGGCAAGACGACCCTCGTGGAGTACGTCGCGGAGCGGCTCGGGATGGTCCTGGTCAAGGTGAGCGGGCCGAACCTCGGCCACGAGGTGACCTCCCTCGACCCGGCCCTGGCTCCCGGCGCGACCGCGCGCCACGAGATCGAGAAGATCAACTTCGCGTTCGAGTCGGGCGGCAACACCCTGCTCTACCTGGACGACATCCAGCACACCTCGCCCGAGCTGCTCCAGAAGTTCATTCCGCTCTGCGACGCCACCCGCCGCGTGGAGGGGGTGTGGGACGGGCAGCCGCGCAGCTACGACCTGCGGGGGAAGCGGTTCGCCGTGGTGATGGCGGGCAATCCGTACACCGAGTCCGGCGCCAGGTTCCGGATTCCGGACATGCTCGCCAACCGGGCCGACGTCTGGAATCTCGGTGAGGTGCTGGGCGGCCGGGACGAGGTCTTCGCCCTGAGCTTCGTGGAGAACGCCCTGACCGCCAACCCGGTGCTGGCCCCGCTCGCCGCCCGCTCCCGGGGCGACCTCGACCTGCTGGTGCGCCTCGCCCGGGGCGGCGGTCCAGACGCCCGGGCGGACCGCCTCGAACACCCGTGCAGCCCGGCCGAACTGGACCGGATCCTCTCCGTCCTGCGCCATCTGCTCACCGCCCGGGACACGGTCCTCGCGGTGAACGCGGCGTACATCGCGTCGGCGGCGATGACGGACGCGACGCGCACCGAACCGCCGTTCCGGCTACAGGGCTCCTACCGCGACATGAACAGGATCGCGCAGCGGATCGTGCCGGTCATGAACGACGCCGAGCTCGCCGCCGTCATCGACGACCACTACGCGGGGGAGGCCAGGACGCTCACCTCGGACGCCGAGTCGAACCTGCTGAAGCTGGCCGCCCTGCGGGGCACGCTCACCCCGGAGCAGGCGGAGCGCCGGGCGGCGGTCACCTCCGCCTACGTACGCGTGCGGGCACTCGGCGGCCCGGAGAGCGACCCCGCCACCCGCGCGGTCGGGGCGCTGGGGCTGCTGGCGGACCGGATCGAGGCCGTCGAGGCCGCGATCGAGCGCGCCACGGGCCCCCGCCGTCCCGACGCGGGTCCACGTCCCCGTCACGCGATGATCACCGATACGCCCGACTGAAACGGTGGGAGCAAGGCATGCTGGGTTCCGTGTCCTCACTTCCTCAACAGCCCCAACGCCCCCCGAGCAGTGGCCACATGGTGGTCTGCGGCGACGACACCCTCGCCCGCCGGCTCGCCGTGGAGCTGCGCTACGTCTACGGGGAGCGGGTCACCCTCCTGGTGCCGCCGGGCCGCGACGCACGCCGGCCGGAGCTGCCGCTGACCCAGCGGGCGCGTGCCGGAGCCCTGTTCGGGCGGATGTCCGCGGCGATGAGCCGCAACGCGGCGGGCGGCGGGGACGGCGACACGAACGCCGGGGTCGAGGCCGTCCGGATCATGGAGGCCCACGAGCCCTCCGACGACGTGCTGGAGGAGGCCGGTGTCGAGCGGGCCGCCGCACTCGCGCTCGTCTACGACGACGACGAGCTCAACATCCGCGCCGCGCTGACGGCCCGCCGGCTCAATCCGCGCCTGCGCCTGGTCATCCGGCTCTACAACCGCAAGCTCGGCCAGCACCTGGAGACCCTGCTCGACCAGGCGGCGGCGGTCTCCATGACCGGCCTCGACCCGGCCGTGGCGGACGCCTCCACCACCGTCCTGTCCGACGCCGACACCGCCGCACCCGCCCTGGCCGCCACCGCGCTCACCGGCAGCAGCAAGGTGATCCAGGCCGAGGGCTTACTCCTGCGCGCCGTCGAACGCACCCCGCCCCGGCCCGGTGAACTCGCCGACCCCGGGCTGTGCACCCTGGCCCTGCTCTCCTCGACCAGCCAGGACCCGGCCGGCGCCGAGGGCTCCGACAGCAGCGGCGCGGAGGGCCCCCAGCTCCTGCCCGACCTGGCGACGGTGAACGCCGCCACGGGCCGGGGCACGATCGTCCTGGAGGCCATCAGCCAGGCCGGGCCCGACAGGGGCCCCACCCGCATGGGCGGCAGGGGCGCGCCGCTCGGCCAGGTGTTCTCACGCCGGCTGCGCTGGTCGGCGCTGGGCGTCGCGGCGGCCGTCGTCGCCCTGGCCGTCGCCTCGGTGATCACGACGGGCGACAGCCCGCTGCACGCCGCCTACCTGACCCTCCTGGACCTGCTGGCGATGGGGGACCCCGCGGTCGAGGACACCGACTCCTCGTCCCGGCAGATCATCCAGCTGCTCTCCGGCGTGGCCGGTCTCCTGCTGCTGCCCCTGCTGGTCGCCGCCGTCCTGGAGGCGTTCGGCTCGCTGCGCAACGTCTCCGCGCTGCGCCGCCCGCCGCGCGGCCTGTCCGGCCACGTGGTCCTGCTGGGGCTCGGCAAGATCGGTACACGCGTCCTGGTGCGCCTCCGCGAACTGGACATCCCGGTGGTGGTCGTCGAGGAGGACCCGGAGGCGCGCGGCATCCCGCTGGCCCGCGGCCTGCACGTCCCGACGGTCCTGGGCGACGTGACCCAGGAGGGCGTCCTGGAGGCGGCCAAGATCCGCCGGGCCCGCGCGCTGCTCGCCCTGACCAGCGTCGACACCACGAACCTCGAAGCCGCGCTGTACGCACGCTCGGTGAAGCCGGACCTCAGGGTGGCCCTGCGGCTGTACGACGACGAGTTCGCCACCGCCGTCTACCGCACCCTGCGCACGGCCCACCCCGGGGCCCTGACCCGCTCCCGCTCCGTGTCGCACCTGGCCGCGCCGTCGTTCGCGGTCGCCATGATGGGCCGGCAGATCCTGGGCGCGATCCCGGTCGAGCGCAAGGTGATGCTGTTCGCGGCCCTGGAGGTGGCGGGCCACCCCCAGCTGGAGGGCAGGACCGTCGACCAGGCGTTCCGGGCGGGCGCCTGGCGGGTCCTGGCCCTGGACGCCACCCCGCCCGCCGACCGCCTCCCGGACCTGGCCGCCCCACCGCCGTACGACCCCCTGGACCCGTCGGGCCAGGCAGGGCCCGACCGCCCCTCCGGCCTGGTCTGGGACCTGCACCCGGGCTACGTGCTGCGGCCGTCGGACCGGGTGGTGATCGCCGCGACCCGGCGCGGTCTGGCCGAGCTGCTGCGCGGCCGGCGTTCCGTGGCCCGCCGCTGAGACCGGCGCGGGTGGCGCGCCGGTGCCTCCGGGGGCGGGGCGCGCCCCTCAGCGGAACATCCCCATCGCGTCCCGCACCTCCCGCAGGGTCGCCTCGGCCACCGCGTTCGCCCGCTCGTTCCCGGCGCGCAGCACGTCCCGTACGTAACCCATGTCCCGGGCGTACTCCGCCCGCCGGGCGCGGATCGGGGCCATGCGCGCGTTGACGGCCTCCGTCACGGTCCGTTTGAGACCGGCCGCGCCGCCGTTCCCGATCTCCTCGGCCACCTCGTGCGGTTCACGGCCGAGGCAGAGCGCGGCCAGCAGCACCAGGCTCGACACCCCGGGCCGCCGTCCGGGTTCGTAGGTGATGTGCCGCTCGGCGTCGGTGGTGGCGCCCTTGATCAGCCGGGCGGTCTCGTCGACACCGGCCCCGAGGGCGATGGCGTTGCCGCGGCTCTTGCTCATCTTGGTCGCGTCGGTGCCCAGCAGCAGGGGCGCGGCGGAGAGCAGCGCCTCGGGCTCGGGGAAGACCTCTCCGTACCGCTCGTTGAAGCGCCGGGCCACGGTGCGGGTGATCTCCAGGTGCGGCAGCTGGTCCTGGCCGACGGGCACGACGTCGCCCTTGCAGAACAGGATGTCGGCGGCCTGGTGCACCGGGTAGGTGTACATGAGCCCGCTGACGGCGGACTGCCGGGAGTGCGCGATCTCGTCCTTCACGGTGGGGTTGCGGCCGAGCTCGGCGACGGAGACGAGGGACAGGAAGGGCAGCAGCAGCTGGTTGAGCGCGGGCACGGCGCTGTGGTTGAAGACCGTCGAACGGGCCGGGTCGATCCCGATCGCGAGGTAGTCCAGGAGCAGCCCCTCCACGTGCTCGGTGAGCCGCTCGGCGACGTCCCGGTCGGTGAGGACCTGGTAGTCGGCGATGAGCACGAAGACGTCAGCGCCGAGGTCCTGGAGGCGCACCCGGTTGTGGAGGGTGCCGAAGTAGTGCCCGAGGTGCAGGGCCCCGGTGGGCCGGTCCCCGGTGAGGACCCGGAAGCGGCCCGGGTCCAGGGCGAGCCGCTGTTCCAGTTCGGCGCTGCGGCGCCGGGCAGGGGCGACGGACGGGTCGGTGGTCGTGGTCATGGGGGCTCTCCTCGCCGGTGGTGTGCACGTGGAGGACGGCCCACCGCGGGGGCGCCGGGGCAGCGGAAAGGGCCGTCCATGTCGAACGGCCCTGGTTCCGCGCAGATGAAGGTGGCCGCTCCTAGGAGGAGCGCCACCGGTTCCGGCACGGTACGGAGGTCATGGCGCCGAGTGTAACGCGCACGGGTCCCCCGGCCGCCGTGACCGCACGGCCCGGGGACGTCTACGGGGGCGGCGGCGCATGCCGCCGGTCGGCGTGTCCGCCCGCGCGGGATGTGTGCGCCCGCGCGGAGGAGGAGCATGGCGAGAGACGCGCCGCGAGGACGGGCAGCCCGGCGCCGCGCTCCCTCCGGCGTGCGCTCCCGCTCGCCGGTCACCCTGGCGCGGCGGCCGCGCACGGGCCCCGTCCACGTCGAGCGGAGCGGACATGGGGGCCTCCCTGAACGGGGGCGGAATAGAGAAAGCCGGTGCTCCGTTGTAGGGTGTGTTCACATAGTTCAACGTTCAACCAACCTCGCTCAACACTTTTGGAGGCGGGCGCCATGCAGTTCGGGATCTTCACCGTCGGGGATGTCACCACCGACCCCACGACCGGTACGACGCCGAGCGAGAACGAGCGGATCAAGGCGACCCTCGCCATCGCGCTCAAGGCCGAGGAGGTCGGCCTGGACGTCTTCGCGACCGGCGAGCACCACAACCCGCCGTTCGTCCCGTCCTCGCCGACGACCACGCTCGGCTACATCGCCGCCCGCACCGAGAAGCTGCTCCTCTCGACCTCCACCACGCTGATCACCACCAACGACCCGGTGAAGATCGCCGAGGACTACGCCACGCTCCAGCACCTGGCCGACGGCCGCGTCGACCTGATGATGGGCCGCGGCAACACCGGGCCGGTCTACCCCTGGTTCGGCAAGGACATCCGGCAGGGCATCCCGCTCGCGATCGAGAACTACGCCCTGCTCCACCAGCTGTGGCGCGAGGACGTCGTCGACTGGGAGGGGAAGTTCCGCACCCCGCTCCAGTCCTTCACCGCCACCCCGCGCCCGCTGGACGGCGTCCCGCCGTTCGTCTGGCACGGCTCCATCCGCTCCCCGGAGATCGCCGAGCAGGCCGCCTACTACGGCGACGGCTTCTTCCACAACAACATCTTCTGGCCCATGGAGCACACCAGGAAGATGGTCGACCTCTACCGGCGCCGCTACGCCCACTACGGCCACGGCACCGCCGAGCAGGCCATCGTGGGCCTCGGCGGCCAGGTGTTCATGCGGAAGAACTCGCAGGACGCGGTGCGGGAGTTCCGCCCGTACTTCGACAACGCGCCGGTCTACGGCCACGGGCCCTCGCTGGAGGACTTCACCCAGCAGACCCCGTTGACCGTGGGCTCTCCGCAGGAGGTCATCGAGCGGACGCTGTCCTTCCGTGAGGACGTCGGCGACTACCAGCGCCAGCTCTTCCTGATGGACCACGCGGGACTGCCGCTGAAGACGGTCCTGGAACAGCTCGACATCCTGGGCGAGGAGGTCGTGCCCGTCCTGCGCAAGGAGTTCGCCCGCCTGCGCCCGGCCGGAGTGCCGGACGCCCCCGTCCACCCGGCGGTCGCCGCCGCCCGCGCGGCTGCCGCCGCCGACCCCGAGGAGCTCCGATGACCATGCCCGCCACGGCACCCCTGAGGATCGTCGCCGTCGCCGCCGGACTCAGCAGCCCCTCGTCCACCCGGCTGCTGGCCGACCGGCTCGCCGAGGCCGCCCGCGAACGGCTGGCGGCCGGGCAGGACCGCGCCGTCGAGGTCGAGGTCGTCGAGCTGCGCGACCTGGCCGTCGACATCGCCAACCACCTGGTCACCGGCTTCCCGGCGGCCGGTCTGAGGAAGGCGCTCGACGCGGTGACCGGGGCGGACGGCCTGATCGCGGTGACCCCCGTGTTCACCGCCTCGTACAGCGGGCTGTTCAAGTCCTTCTTCGACCTGGTCGAGAACACCGCGCTGACCGGCAAGCCCGTCGTCATCGCGGCGACCGGCGGGACCCCGCGCCACTCGCTGGTCCTGGAGCACGCGCTGCGCCCGCTCTTCGCCTACCTGCGGGCCGTCGTCCTGCCGACCTCCGTGTACGCGGCGTCGGAGGACTGGGGCTCGCACGGCGACGAGTACACCGAGGGACTGCCCTCCCGGATCCGCCGTGCGGGCGGCGAGCTCGCCTCGGCCGTCACGGGGCGGACCGTCTCGGGGGCCTCACGCACCCTCACGCTCGACGACGGCGAGGACGCGGTCGTCCCGTTCGAGCAGCAGCTCGCGGAGCTGCGCGCCGGCTGACCGGACGTCCGGGGGCCGCACGGCCCCCGGACGTTCCGTTTGACTAGAGTTGGTGGCTGTATGCCGTAAATGTTCGAGCAGCTGGAGGCAGACATGGGCAGGATCGTCGTGGGCGTCGACGGATCGGACGCTTCGATCAAGGCGCTGCGCTGGGCCGTACGCCAGGCCGAGCTGACCGGCGACACCGTCGAGGCGGTCAACAGCTGGGAGTACCCCGCCACCAGCTGGGGGTCCCTGATGCCGGGCATGCCGGAGGACTTCGACCCGCAGGCCGTGGCGAGCGTGGCGCTCACCGAGGCACTGGAGGAGGCCCTCGGCGCCGAGGGAGCGGCGGCGGTGGACAAGATCGTCGTGATCGGCAACCCGGCCCTCTCGCTGCTGGAGCGCGCCAGGGGCGCGAACCTGCTGGTCGTGGGGGCCCGCGGCTACAGCGGCTTCAAGGCGACCCTGCTCGGCTCGGTCAGCCTCCACGTCACCCAGCACGCGACCTGCCCGGTCACCGTCGTCCGCGACTGAGGACCGGCCACCACGACGGGCGGGCCCACCGGTACGCCGGCGGGCCCGCCCGTCGTGGTGCGAGGCGGCGGGCCGGGTCAGTCCTCGCGGGTGTAGTAGGCGTAGAACATCGTGCAGGTCATCCCCGCCGCCAGCAGCAGCCCGAGCAGGCTCGACGCCAGCACGCTGTTGCCGTGGAGGCTGTAGAGGAAGCCGACCGCACCCCCGGTCAGCACTCCGTACGCCGCGGCGCGCAGTTCGCGCGGCAGGGCCCACCGGACCCGCACGAGTGCGTAGCAGAGCACGGCGAAGGCCACCCCTGACACGACTCCGAGCCAGATCTGGCCGTTGGTGGTCGCTCCGCCGTCCCGCTTGATGAAGAAGGCCCAGAATCCGAGGATCACGCCCAGCGTGACGGGCACCGCCCAGCTCAGCGCGCTGGGCCCGTGGTGCGCGGGGGTGCTCACCTGCCTGCGGCGGCGCGTCGGCATCGTCGCGTGTGTGGCCATGGCGCACAGCTCCTTCCGTCCGCCCCCGTGTCCGTACACCCAGCGCACACCCGCCCGGGCCGCCCGGCAACTCGAATGGCGTACGGGCGGCGGCGCCCCGCCGCCGCACGGGATTGGCTGGGGCCTGTGCGCACCTCTCTCTCAGCGGCCCTGTCGGCGGTGCTGCTCGTCGTGCTCGCCGTGCTGGTGCCGTTGAGCGCGCTCTCGGCCTGGGTCGACCTGGAGCTCGACGACACCGACCGCTATCTCGCCACGGTCTCCCCGCTGGCCTCCGACGAGGACGTACGGAACACCGTGGCCACCCTGGTCACGGACGAGGCGCTGAAGAACATCGACGTCGGGCCGCTCCAGGAGACCGTGGGGCGGTTCCTGCACGAGACCGCCCTGTCCTTCACCGGGACCGAGGCCTTCCAGCACGTGTGGGACAGCGCGAACCGGGCGGCCCACCGCGCCGTGACCGCCTCGCTGCACGGGGAGAGCGGGCAGGCGGTGACCATCGACCTGGCGCCCGTGATCGAGGAGGTCAAGAAGGAACTGGTCGACGACGGCGTCCCGTTCGCCGAGCAGATCCCGGTCCACCGGACCTCGGTCACCGTGCTCTCCGCCGACCGCGCCGACGAACTGCGCTCCTCCTTCCGGTGGCTGCGGTACTGCGGCGTCTGGCCGGCCGTCGGCACGGTGGTCCTGCTCGTCCTGGTGCTGGGCCTCGCGTCGGTGCGCGGCGGCCCGCGCGCCGGTCCGACGACCGCGGCCGTGGCCGGCGGCGGGCTGGTGCTCGGCGCGGCCCTGCTGCGCCTCGCCGTCGCCGTCGGCCGGAACCAGGTGCTGGACCAGGTGCCGGGAACCGACCGGAACGCGGCCGCCGCGGTGTACGACGCGCTGACCGCCTCCCTGCGTACGACGGCGTGGACCGTGCTGCTCGTGGGGGCGGTGCTGGCGGTCGGCGGCGTGGTGGGACGGTCCCTGGCGGCCCGGCGCGGGTAGGCCCCGGGGCGGGCCCTCCCGTGCCCAGGACCCGACGTGCGCGGGTGGGTGGGCCGGGCGACAGTGGGAGTCGTGGGCGGGGGCGACTGGGAGGTCTGCCGTATGCGAGCCATCGCCGTGAGCGCGTTCCGTGCGGAGCCCCGACTCGTCGAGCTGCCGAAACCCGGCCCCCGGGCCGGGGAGGTCCGGGTGAAGGTCGAGTACGCGGCGCTCAACCCGCTCGACCGGCAGACCGCGGACGGCGCGGGGGACGACGCGGGCCCGGCCGTCTTCCCGCTCGTCCTGGGCACCGACTTCGCGGGCCGGGTCGACATGATCGGCAGCGGCGACAACAGGTTCCGGGTGGGCGACCAGGTCTTCGGCCGGGTGACGGCGCCGCCCCCCGGGCCCTGCGGGTCGTACGGCGAGTACCTGTGCGTGCCCCAGGACTCCCCGATCACCCTGGTCCCGCGCGACGTGCCGCTCCAGGCCGCCGCGGCGCTGCCGACCGCCGGGACCGCGGCAGCGCAGATCCTGTCGGGGATCGCCCCGGGCCGCGGACCGGGTCTGCTCGTCGTGGGGGCGACCGGCGGGGTGGGAAGCTTCCTGACCCAGCTCGCGGCGGCCCGGGGGACAGCGGTCGTCGCGGCCGTGCGGGGGGACGAGGGGCGGCGGATGGGGGCGCTCGGCGCCACCGCCACCGTCGACACGACCGCCGGACCCGAAGCGCTGTCGGCCGCGGTGCGCGCCCTGTGCCCGGGGGGCGTGGACGCGCTCGTGGACCTCGTCTCCACGGACCCCGCCTCGTTCGCCGCGTACGCCGCCCTCCTGCGCGACGGCGGGGTCGCGGTCACCACGCGGGGCGCCGCGGTGGCACGGGGCGTCGCCCGGTCCGCCTTCCGGATCGCGCCCAGCGCCGCGCTGCTGGACGATCTGGTCTCGGCGGTGGCACGCGGGGAGCTCGTGGTGCCCATCGACATGGAGCTCCCCCTGGAGAAGGCGCCGCAGGCGCTCGCCCAGAACCGCGCGGGCGGGGCCCGCGGCAAGACCGTCTTCGCCGTCTGACGCACGACGTACAGGAACGGGAGAGACCCATGGCCGACCAGGACATCTTCGAGGACATCGACGGGCTGATCGCCGAGGAGCGCGCCCTGCGCGCCCGCTCCACCGCGGAACTGGGCCTCTCGGCCGACGAGCGGATCCGGCTGCGCGAGGTCGAGGTCCAGCTGGACCAGTGCTGGGACCTGCTGCGCCAGCGGCGGGCCCTCAGTGAGTACGGCGAGGACCCCGGGGAGGCGCGGGTGCGGCCCGCCGGCGAGGTGGAGGGGTACCAGAGCTGAGGGGCGCCGTCCGCGTCGCACCGGTCCCGCATGGGCCCGGCAGTATCCCCGGACCGCCCGGGTGCGACCGGTGCGGGACCCCCTCAGCCGAGCGGCGCACCGCGCTCCTGCGGTGCGGAGCCGGTCGAGGACGGCCACGGGCCAGCGCTCAGGCCCCGCCCCGGATCACGCGCGCCGGAAGCGGCGGCTCCCGGGACGGCCTGTCCGCCCCACGACGGATCCGCGCGCCGCCGGCCCGGTCGTCAGTCTCCGGCGGGGCCGCCCCGGCCCTGGAGGCGTTCCATCTCACGGCGGTCCCGCTTGGTCGGGCGGCCCGCGCCCCGGTCACGGACCGGGACCTGGACCGCCGTCTCGCGGGGCGGCGGGGGCGGGCTGTTGTCGACGAAGCACTCGGCCGCCACCGGCGGGCCCACACGCTTCTTCACGATCCTGGACACGACCACGATCCGGTCCCGGCCCGCATGCCTCAACCGCACCTCGTCGCCCGCGCGCAGGGTCTGGGCGGGCTTCGCGCGCTCGCCGTTGACCCGCACGTGTCCCGCGCGGCAGGCGGCAGCCGCCTGGGACCGGGTCTTCGTCAGCCGGACCGCCCAGATCCAGGCATCGACCCGGACACTTCCCTCCGCCTGCGGCGCCTCACCGGAAACCATGGCTCCGACTCTAATCCGACGGGACGCCGCCGTGGGGCGGGGAGCCGAAGCCGCCGCCGGCGGTCAGGCTCCCTCCCCGACGGCCGGGGGCCCCGGGCGGTCGCGCGAGGTGCGCGTCCCCCGGAGCCCTCGCCCGTGTCAGACGCCGATGTCGCGGCCGTCCTCGCGCCAGACGGCGACGACCGACGGGCGGACGATCCGGCCCGGCCCGTCGGGCCAGGCGCTCGCGGGCTTCTCGACGGAGGCGCCGTCCACCTCGCCCGGGTGCTGCACGGCCACGAGGACGCGGCGGTCCTGGATCACCGGCCCGCAGGTCTCGGCCCCGGCCGGAACGGTCAGGAACTGCTTCAGCTCACCCCGCCGCTCACCCGCCGTCGCGACGCCGAAGAGACCGTCGTGCGAGCCCAGTTGGTTGCCGTCCGTGGAGATCCACAGGTTGCCGTGGTCGTCGAAGGCCACGTTGTCCGGGCAGGAGATGGGACTGACCTTCTCCTTCGGGAACCCGGAGAAGTACGTCGCCGGGTCCTCCGGGTCGCCCGCCACCAGGAAGAGCCGCCAGGCGAACCTCTCACCGGCCGGGTCGTCCCGGTTCTCGGCGAGCTCCAGGATCTGGCCGTGCTTGTTGGCGTTGCGCGGGTTGGCCTCGTCAGGGCCGGCCTTGCCCGCCTTGCCCCGGTCGGTGTTGTTGGTCAGCGCGACGTAGACCCGGCCCGTGCGCGGCGAGGGCTCGACGTCCTCGGGCCGGTCCATCTTCGTGGCGCCGACCTTGTCACCGGCCAGGCGCGTGAAGACGTACACCTCCTCGGCCGTCATGCCGGGGACGTGCGAGGTGCTGCCCGTGGCGAGCGGGATCCAGACGCCGCCGCCGTCGAACTCGCCGTCGGAGGGCAGCTTGCCGGTGCCGTCGATCTCGGAGGCCGGGGAGTCGCCCGTCAGCTTGGCGACGTACAGCGTGCCCTCGTCCAGCAGCGTCAGGTTGTGCTCCCGGGCGGCCCGCGAGCCGCCCTTCTTCATCCGCTTGCTGGAGACGAACTTGTAGAAGTAGTCGAACCGTTCGTCGTCGCCCATGTAGACCACGGGACGCCCGTCGGCGGTCAGCCTGGGCTGCGCCGCCTCGTGCTTGAAACGGCCGAGCGCGGTGCGCTTGCGGGGCGTGGAGTCGGGGTCGTACGGGTCGAGTTCGACGACCCAGCCGAAGCGGTGCGCCTCGTTGGGCTCCTGCGCCAGGTCGAAGCGCTTGTCGAACCGCTCCCACTTGCGCTCGGTCGCGGCCGTTCCGATGCCGTACCGCTTGTCGGTGTCGCTGGAACCGTTGGCGAAGTACTGGTTGAAGTTCTCCTCGCCGTGCAGCGTGGTGCCCCACGGGGTGGTGCCGCCGGCGCAGTTGTTGAGGGTGCCGAGCACCGTGCGGCCGGTGCGGTCGGCGGAGGTGCGCAGCAGCGGGCTGCCGGCGGCCGGACCGGTGACCCGGAACTCGCTCGTCACCGTGAGGCGCCGGTTCAGCGGATGGCGGTTGACGGGCGCGAGCCTGCCGGTGCGGTTCTCCTCCTGGACGACGACCACGGAGAGTCCGTGCGCGGCCCAGGCGATCTCGACCTGCTCACGCGTCGGGCTGGCCGGATCGTATCCACGGAACATCAGGTTCTCGTCCGTGTACTCGTGGTTGGCGACCAGCACCTGGCGGCCGCGCTCGCCGCGGAGCGGGAGCAGGGAGAGGAAGTCGTTGTTGTAACCGAACTGGCCCGCCTGCGCCTTCGCGGACTGCTTGTCCGGGTCGAAGGCGGGAGCGCCGCGCAGGATCGGTTCGCCCCAGCGGATCACGACGTTCTGGCCGTAGCCCTCCGGGACCGTGACACGGTCGTCCCTGTTGGGTGCCACAGCGGCGAAGCGCAGCCCCCGGGCACCCCGGGCGGCGGGCTCCGGCCGGCCGCCGGGACGGCCCGCGAGCGGCGCGGCCACGGCGTCGGGCGCGGCGGGACCGGTGAGAGCGGCGGTCCCGGCGGCGGTGGCCACGGTGACGACGGCGGCGGCGCGCATCATCGAACGGCGGGACAGGGCACCGGCGATGATGTCGCCGGCGTACTCGTTGTCGCTGGTGTTCGGGATCTCCTGGAAGCAGGCGTCACCGCAGCGGTAGCGGCAGGTCAGCGCAGAGCGCCCGCCCGGGTGCGAGCCGATGAGCGGCAGCAGGTTGCGCATGTTTTCGTCCCTCCGTCTGTGTGTCACGCGTGACGGTAGGGCCGCGTCCACCCCGTACGTGGGACTGCCGGTGAACGGAGGGTGAAGTCCGGGACACCGCTGGGCTCCCGGCGGTCCGGGGCCTTGCACAGGGCCCGGTGACGGCTCGGCCGGAGCCCGGCCGACGCGGGGGCGGGCCGCGCCACCGAACGGCCGGATCCGGCCGCTAACCTTACGTATCCGCCCTGGCCAGGGATCAATTCCCGCAGTACGGACATTTATCGCACCCAACTCATGCGAAAGGCCTCGCCCATGGGCATTCGGAGCTTGCTGCGCAAGGTGTTCGGCCGGACGGAGCAGGACGAGCCGGCCACGGCCACCGTCCCTCCCCAGGCCGATCGCACCCAGCCCACGGAGACGGAGCCGGAGACCGCCGCTTCGGCGGCCGAGCCCGCGAAGGCCTCGGTACCGGCCCCGGCCTCCCCCTCGGACCGCTCGGCCGGTGCCGAGCACGACAGCGGACGCGCGTCCGACCTGGTGGCGGCTGCCTTCGACAAGGCGTCCGCACCGGCCTCCACGCCCGCGCCCCGGGTTCCCGCCCAGGGATCGGCCCCGGAGGCGAAGGCGTCCCCGGACACCGCGGTGCCCGGCGAGGACGCCGCCGCGGAGACGGCCGCGGCCCCCATCACGATCGACATGGACCCGGAGCCGGAGCCCGAAGCGGCTCCCTCCCAGGCGCCCGCCGCGACGGACGGGCCGACGGCCGTGGAGCCCGCCCCGCGGAGCGCGCCGGCGGCCCAGGACGAGGCCGCTCCCGAGGCCGTCGAGGATTCCTCTGCCACTGAGGCACCTGCTGCCCAGGCGCCCGCCGACGAGGCGAAGGCGGAGGCGGCCACCGAGGCATCCGCCGCTGAGGCGGCTCCCGCGCCGGAGGCCGAGGCGGCCACCGGGCCGGCCGCGGTGACCACGCCCATGGCGGAAACCGCCCCGGAGGCGGCCCCCGAGCCCCTCGCCGAGACGTCCCCCGCCACGGACACCGAGCCCGTGACCGCCGAGACGGCTCCCGCCACGGACACCCAGCCCGTGGCCGCCGAGACGGACCCCGCTACGGCCGCCGAGCCCGTGGCAGCCGACCCCGAGCCCCTGAGCGCCGGGCCCGTCGCGGCGCCGAAGGCCGCCCCCGTCGGCAAGCCGGCCGTCACCCTCGCCCGGGTCAGGTCAGCGGCGCCCGGGCTCGTCGCCCCGTACAAGGCGGCGCAGGCCGCGCTCAAGGCCCACGGCCTGACCGGGCTGCGGGCCACGGTGTACCTCGTGCTCGACCGTTCCGGTTCCATGCGGCCGTTCTACAAGGACGGCAGCGCCCAGCACCTGGGTGACCGCGCCCTGGCGCTCGCCGCGCACCTCGACGCCGACGCCACCGTGCCCGTCGTCTTCTTCTCGACCGACATCGACGGCACCGGCGCCGTCGACCTCACCGCGCACGAGGGCCGGATCGACGAGCTGCACGCGGGACTCGGCCGCCTGGGCCGTACGAACTACCACCGGGCCGTCGAGGAGGTCGTCGCGCACTACGAGAAGTCCGGGGCGACCGGCCCGGCGCTCGTGATCTTCCAGACGGACGGCGCCCCGGACGCGAAGGTGGCGGCCAAGCAGGCCCTCACCGACGCGGCCCGGCTGCCGCTGTTCTTCCAGTTCGTCGCGTTCGGCGACGAGGACGCGAAGGGCTTCGACTTCCTGCGCAGGCTGGACGTCGCCAACGCCGGGTTCTTCCACGCGGGCCCCGCCCCCCGTGAGGTGCCCGACGCGACGTTCTACCGGGAGGCGCTCGCCGGGCTGCCCGCCTGGACCGCCGCCCGCGGAGTCGTCGCGGAGGACTGACCCACCGGCAGCCGTACGGTCACGGCGAGCCCGCCCTCCGGGCCGGGTACCGCCGTGGCCGTACCGCCGTGGGCCACCGCGATCGACCGTACGATCGACAGCCCGAGCCCCGAGCCCTGCCCCATCCGGTCCCGCCCCTCCCCGCGCCGGAACGGCTGGAAGAACCCGGCGATGTCCCCCTCGGCCACCACGGGGCCGGTGTTGCGGACCACCAGGGTCCCGTCCGCCGACAGCGACACCCGCACCCGGCCGCCGGGCGCGTTGTACCGCACCGCGTTGGACAGCAGGTTCGCCACCAGCTGCGCGAGCAGCTGCCGGTTCCCCCGTACGACGCACGGTTCGGCCTCGACGGTCACGTCGGGCCGGGACGCCGGGGAACGCTCCGTCGCCGTCAGGGGCCGGCCGGCCTCCTCGGTCACCACCCGCGCCAGGTCGACCGCCGTGCGCTCGCTGTTCGCCAGGCCCCCCTCGCTGCGCGCCAGCACCAGCAGCCCCTCGATCAGCCGCTCACTGCGCCGGTTGTTGTCCAGCAGCGTCTGCCGGGTGCGTACGAGGTCCTCCGGCGACGGATCGTCGAGGCCGACCTGGATCGCCGCCCGCTGGGTGGCCAGCGGGGTCCGCAGCTCGTGCGAGGCGTTGGCGATGAACCGCCGCTGGCTGTCGAAGGCCTTCTCCAGCCGGGCCAGCAGGGCGTCCAGCGTCTCCCCCAGCTCCTTCAGCTCGTCGTCCGGTCCGCTCGACGCGATCCGCTCGTGCAGCGTGTGCTCGGAGAGCCGCCGCGCCTTCGAGGTCATCGCGTGGACGGGCCGCAGCACCCGGCCCGCCGTCCACCAGCCCACCCCGACCGCGCACCCCGTCATCACGAGCAGCGCGGCGGCCGACCAGTACAGGAGTTCCCTGCTGGCGGCGTCACTGACGTCGTCCGTGAGGTCGTAGACCGTGGGCGGTCCGAGGGGGCCCCGGGCGTGCAGGGGACCGTTGACCGCGAACCCCGGCTGGGAGACGGCGGCGGAGGTGGCGATGGCGCGGGCCTGAGAGTCCGTGCCCGCGCGCGACGCCAGGTTGACCGTGGCCAGCAGCGCCGTGCCGAGGACCAGGAACACCCCGCCGTAGACGAGGGCGATCCGCATCCGGATCGTCGAGTGGCGGACCTGCGCGGCTCCGGTCGCCCGGACCAGTCGCAGCAGCCGGCTCACAGGGCGTACCCGACACCCTGCACGGTGCGGATCAGCGCCGGCTCCCCCAGCTTGGCGCGCAGCTTGCTCATGCAGACGCGGACGGCGCCCGTGAAGGGGTCGGCGTTGGCGTCCCAGGCACGCTCCAGCAGCTCCTCCGCGCTGACCGTGCCCCCGTCGGCCTCCAGCAGCAGCTGCAGCACGGTGAACTCCTTCGGCGACAGGTCGAGGTCCTGCCCGTCCCGGGTGGCGGCTCGGCGCACGCTGTCGAGCCGGATGCCGTGTCTCTCCAGCTGCGGCGGCACCGGCCGGGCGCTGCGCCGGCGCAGGGCGCGGACCCGGGACACCAGCTCGGGGAACTCGAAGGGCTTGCTGACGTAGTCGTCGGCCCCGAGGTCGAGCCCCTCCACCCGGTCCTCCATGGTCCCGGAGGCGGTGAGCATCAGGATCCGGGTGCGCGAGCCGGTGGACACGAGCCTGCGGGCCACGTCGTCGCCGTGCACCCGGGGGAGATCACGGTCCAGGACGACGACGTCGTAGTCGTGCAGCCCCAGGTAGGCGAGCGCGGCGTCCCCGCTGTACACGGTGTCGACGGCGAACCCCGCCCGCCGCAGTCCGGTCGCCACCAGCTCCGCCAGGATCTCCTCGTCCTCGGCGACCAGTACCCGCATCGTGTTGTCCCCTGTCTCGTGCACGCGTGCCCACTCCTCCCAGGATGCGTCTTTGGTACGGGAAAGGATGTTTCGCAAAGCTCTCCGCGGCCGGGGCCGCCCTCGCCGGGGTGAGTGGATCTCCCACGGACCGTTAGGATTTCGACCATGGCGGCCACTGGATCCGAGAAGCAAGGGGGCGACGGCGTGAAGAGTTTCTACGTATCGACCCCCATCTACTACGTCAACGACGCTCCTCACCTGGGCCACGCCTACACGACCGTCGCAGGCGACGTGCTCACCCGCTGGCACCGCCAGCGCGGCGAGAAGGTGTGGTACCTCACCGGCACGGACGAGCACGGTCAGAAGATCATGCGCACGGCCGAGGCGAACGACGTCACGCCCCAGGCCTGGTGCGACAAGCTCGTCGAGGAGGCCTGGAAGCCCCTCTGGGAGCACCTGAACATCGCGAACGACGACTTCATCCGTACGACGGAGAAGCGGCACACGGACCGTGTGCAGGAGTTCGTGCAGGACCTGTTCGACAAGGACCAGATCTACAAGGGCGGCTACGAGGGCCCGTACTGCGTGGGCTGCGAGGAGTACAAGCTCCCCGGTGACCTGATCGAGGCCGAGGACGGCACGAAGCTGTGCCCGATCCACAAGAAGCCGGTGGAGCTCCTCAAGGAGGAGAACTACTTCTTCAAGCTGAGCGAGTACGGCCCGAAGCTCATGGAGTTCTACGCGGCCAACCCGGACTTCATCCAGCCCGAGTCCGCCCGCAACGAGATCGTGAACTTCGTCAAGCAGGGCCTTCAGGACCTGTCGATCTCCCGCTCGACCTTCGACTGGGGCGTCCCGGTCCCCTGGGACCCGAAGCACGTCATCTACGTGTGGATCGACGCCCTGCTGAACTACGCGACCGCGGTCGGCTACGGCGCCAACCAGGAGAAGTTCGACGCCACCTTCCCGGCCGACGTGCACCTCATCGGCAAGGACATCCTGCGCTTCCACTCGGTCATCTGGCCGGCGATGCTGATGGCGCAGGGCCTGCCGCTGCCCGGCAAGGTCGTCGCCAACGGCTGGCTGATGGTCGGCGGCGAGAAGATGTCCAAGTCGAACCTGACCGGCATCAAGCCGCAGGACCTGACCTCGCACTTCGGGGTGGACGCCTACCGCTGGTACTTCCTCCGGGCCATCGCGTACGGCAGCGACGGCTCGTTCTCCTGGGAGGACTTCAGCGCCCGCTACACCTCCGAGCTCGCCAACGACTACGGCAACCTCGCCTCGCGGGTCGCGGCCATGGTCGGCAAGTACTTCGGCGGTGCGCTCCCGGAGGCCACGGCCGACGGTGACGCGGAGCGGGCGGTCCAGGAGGGGCTGGCCAGGGCCGTCGCCACGGCCGACGCCAGGATCGGCGACGAGCTGGACTTCCAGGGCGGCATCCTGGCGATCTTCGACTTCGTCAAGCAGGTCAACGGTTACATCACCGAGCAGGAGCCCTGGAAGGTCGCCAAGGACACGTCGCCCGAGGGCCAGGCCAGGCTCGCGACCATCCTGTACACGGCGGCCGAGTCGCTGCGCGGTGTCGCGGTCCTGCTGAACGCCGTCATGCCGGACACCTCGCAGAAGCTGTGGGAGTCCCTGGGCGCCGAGGCGTCCCTGGGCGCCCTGGCCGGCCAGCGGGTCCAGGACGCCGGTGACTGGGGCCGGCTGCCCGCCGGTTCGACGGTGACGAAGGGCGCGGTGCTGTTCCCGCGCCTGGAGGAGAAGCCCGCGTAAGCGGCGCACACGGCGCGGGAGCCCGGGTCCGGTTCGTCCGGGGCCCGGGCTCCCGCCGTGTCAGGCACGGCCCGCTCCGGGGCGCCCGCGCCCTCACCGGGCCAGTGAGGCGGCGTCCCCCATCACGATCACGGGGTGCTTCTCGGGGTCCAGGGTGAGCAGGAGCTCCCGCATCCGGTCCTCGGTCAGGGAGACGCAGCCCTGCGTGGGGCCGCCGTGGTCCACGTGGATCCAGATGCCGCCGCCCCGCTCCCCGCCGAGCGGCCGGGTGCGGTCCAGGGGGCTCGTCCCGGGGGTCCGGTTGTAGTTGATGGCGACGACGTAGTCGAAGGAGCCCTCCAGGGGCTCCCCCAGGAAGCCCTCGCCGCTCACCGCGAAGCGGGCCTCCTCGTCGTACGGGAGCAGGGCACCCGGGTCGGGGAACCGGCCGCCCGCGTCGGTGAGGCCGAAGACGCCGACGGGGGATCTGAGGTCGTTGGCCAGGTGGTGGTCCGTCCAGCCCTCCATGCCGTTGTGGGCGGGCCAGGGACCCGCCCCGGGTCTCCAGCCGAGAGCGGGGTCGTCAAGCTGGTGGAGCAGGACGGCCGAGCGGTTGGAATCGGGGCCCTGCCCGGTCACGACGAGGACCTGCCGGGCGGTGGCGGGGATCTGCGCCCGGGTCATCGGACCCAGGTCCGGGATCTGTGCCGGGCTGCGGAACGGCTCCGCAGTCCGGGCCGGCGCGGGCCCGGGGCCGGGGCCGGCGGCACCGCTGGACGCGTCGGGACCGGAGGTCCGCCCCGCTCCGGCGGAACAGCCGGCGACCAGCAGGAACAGGACGACGAGCAGGGCGTGGGGGCGACACGGGACGGACACGGTGCGGAACTCCTCGGTGGGGGCGGACGAGCACTTCCCGTGCCAGTCCTTGCCGGGCCCGACGGCGCCGAATCGGAACCGGGGCCATCCGGAGGTACCCGGTTCGTGTACCCGCCGCCCGGAAAGTTCCGCACGGTCCACCCGTACGCAGTCACGGGGCCCGGCACCGCCGGTCGCGGTTCCGGGCCCTTCGCGCAGGGTTCCGCCGAGGCCGGCGCGGCCCCGGGCGGCTCTAGAGGTCCGTGCCGTCGTGGGTCTCGTCGGGATCGACGCCCATGGTGATCGAGCCCGTCACGCCGCGCGCCATCCCGCCCTTGCGGTACGAGAGCCTGAGCAGCCCGCCCGTCACACCGCTCCGGTCGTAGATGGTGTCCTCGGTCAGCGTCGTCCGGGTGGTGGTGCTCGTCGCGTACGGCTCCTCCTTCGCGGAGTCCAGGACCGCCGCCTCGGAGAAGAAGAACTGGCCGGTGTGGCAGGTGTGGCCGCCCTCGTACCCGGCGTCCGTCATCTTCCCGCCGACGTGCACCTTGGTGTGGATGTGCACGGCACGGCCCTGGTACCAGCCGGGGAAGACCGTCGTGAACTCCACGTACCCGTGCCGGTCGGTGAGCTGGGTGCCCCGCAGGTAGCGCTCGTCGTCGGTGGGCTCGCTGTGCCCGCCGCCGCCCCCGCCCGGACCGCCCGAGGGGGGCGTCCCGGTGGGAGTGCCGGTGGGCGCGTCGGTGGGCGCACCGCTCGGCGGGGTGCCGCCGCCGGGGCCGCCCTGGCTCATGCTCTCGTAGCCGGAGTAGATCCCCAGCGCGTCGCAGTGCCAGATGTCGACGGCCGCCTTCTTCAGCGGCTCGCAGGTGTCGGAGTCGATCACCTTCAGCCGGAGGGTCAGCGGGATGCCCTCCTTGTCCTCCGTGATGTCCTTCCGGATCTTGTCCGCGTCGATGTAGTACGGGCCCTCGGTGGTCTCCGAGGTCAGCCGGTAGCACGTCTCGCCCTGACCGGCCGCCGTGCCGGAGGCCGCGGTCCTCTCCTCGTCGGCCGAGGCGGTGGCGACGAGCCCCGCTCCGACCCCTGCCGCGGCCACGACCGCTCCACCGGCCAGGATCACCCGGCGCCGGGTCACGTCCCTCTTGTGTGCGGGTCCCTGATTCTCTGTCATGAGCCGGGAGACTAGGCAGTCCGGCTGGCAGGAGCATGGGTGCGGGCTGTGTGTTCCTGTGAGGCGGTGGCCGGCGGGCCGCACGGACGTGAAACAGTCCCCGGCCGGGCGGCCGGGGACTGTTTCACGTGGAACCGGAGCGGAACGAGCGACGCCTACTTCGCGCCGGTGTCCCTCGCGACCGAGTCCTTGGCCTCCGCCTTGTCCTTGGCCGTCGCGGCGGGCTTGCGGAGCTGGATGTTCAGCTCGCGCAGCCGGGCCTCGTCGAGGACGGTCGGGGCGCCCATCATCAGGTCCTGGGCGTTGCCGTTGAGCGGGAAGGCGATCGTCTCGCGGATGTTGGGCTCGTCGGCGAGCAGCATGACGATGCGGTCGACGCCGGGGGCGATGCCACCGTGCGGCGGGGCGCCGAGGCGGAAGGCGCGGAGCATGCCCGCGAACTCGTGCTCGACGGTCTCGCGGTCGTAACCGGCGATCTCGAAGGCCTTGATCATCAGCTCGGGCTCGTGGTTGCGGATCGCGCCGGAGGACAGCTCGATGCCGTTGCAGACGATGTCGTACTGCCAGGCGAGGATGTCCAGCGGGTCCTTCGTCTCCAGGTCCTCCAGGCCGCCCTGCGGCATCGAGAAGGGGTTGTGCGAGAAGTCGATCCGGCCCGTCTCCTCGTCCTTCTCGTACATCGGGAAGTCGACGACCCAGCAGAACCGGAAGACGCCCTCCTCGAAGTGCCCGGCGCGCTTGGCGGCCTCGACACGGACGGCGGACATGATCTTGGAGACCTCGTCGAACTCGCCGGCGCCGAAGAAGACCGCGTGGCCGGGGGCGAGGGAGAGGCGCTCGGTGAGCGTCTTGACGTCCGTCTCCGTGAGGAACTTGGCGATCGGACCGGCCAGGGTGCCGTCCTCGCCGACCCGGACCCAGGCGAGACCCTTGGCGCCGTGCTCGACGGCGTACTCACCGAGGCCGTCGAAGAACTTCCGGGACTGGCCGGCGGTGTCCGGGACCGGGAGGGCGCGCACGTGCTTGCCGGCGAACGCCTTGAACCCGGAGTCGGCGAACACGTCGGAGATGTCGACGAGCTCCAGCTTGGCCCGGAGGTCCGGCTTGTCGTTGCCGTACTTCAGCATCGACTCGCGGAAGGGGATCCGCGGGAACGGCGAGGTGACGTGGCGGCCGTTGCCGAACTCCTCGAAGAGCTCGGTCATCAGCTTCTCGATCGGCCGGAAGATGTCCTCCTGCTCCACGAACGACATCTCGACGTCGAGCTGGTAGAACTCGCCCGGCGAGCGGTCGGCGCGGGCGTCCTCGTCGCGGAAGCACGGCGCGATCTGGAAGTAGCGGTCGAAGCCGGAGATCATCAGCAGCTGCTTGAACTGCTGCGGCGCCTGGGGCAGCGCGTAGAACTTGCCCGGGTTCAGCCGGGACGGGACCACGAAGTCACGGGCGCCCTCGGGGGAGGTCGCGGTGAGGATCGGGGTCGCCATCTCGTTGAAGCCGAGGGCGACCATCTTGGACCGGATCGAGGCGATCACGGAGGAGCGCAGCATGATGTTGCGGTGCATGCGCTCACGGCGCAGGTCGAGGAAGCGGTACTCCAGACGCCGCTCCTCGTTGACGCCGTCCTCAGTGTTGATGGTGAAGGGCAGCGGAGCGGCCTCGCCCAGCACCTCGACCTCGGTGACCTCGATCTCGATCTCGCCGGTCGGGAGCTCCGGGTTGACGTTGTCGGCGCCGCGCGCGGAGACCTTGCCGTCGATCCGGACGACGGTCTCCTTGGTCAGCTTCGCCAGGGCGTCGTTGCCGGCGGTGCCGGGGCGGGCGACGAGCTGCACCAGACCGTAGTGGTCGCGCAGATCGATGAAGAGGATGCCGCCCAGGTCTCGGCGATTGTGCAGCCAGCCGCTCAGCCGGACGTCGGTGCCGACGTCAGAGGCGCGGAGCTCGCCGCAGGTGTGGGACCTGTACCGATGCATCGTCGTTCATCCAGTCTTCGCGGTCGGGGTGGAATGACACCCCAGGCTACCGCCCGTGGACGCACCGCATCATGGGCATGGTCGCCGCACGGCCGTACGGGGCGCGCCCGGAGGCCTCCGGCGGCCGGGGGCCCGCGCTCGTCCCTCGGTGGCGACCAGGAAGACAATCTTCCTAAAGTAGGGCAATGCGCACCGAGGAGATCCTGGCCGCGATCGGGACCGGTCTGTGGAGCTGGGACAGCTCGGCGGGCACGGTCACGCTCGACGCCGAGGCGGCACGGCTGATGGGGCTGCCCGCCGAACCCACCGTCCGCCCCGGCGACGAGGTGCGCCCCCGCTTCCACCCGGCCGACTGGAACGAGATCGACGGCATCGTGAACTTCGCGATCGCCGAGGGCACGGTGGCCGAGGCCCGGATGCGCGTCGTGGACGGGAACGGCACGGTCGTGCGCACCGTGCGCAGCCGGTCCAAGCCGGTCGCGCTGGACACCCCGGGCCGCCACACGTACGTCCTGATGGGCACCCTCCAGGAGGTCGTCCCGCCCCCCGGATCGGCCGCGTCGCAGACCCCGCTCACGGGCGACTGGCGGCGCGCGCGGGAGGCGTTCCTGCTGGACGCGGGGCGGGCGCTGGCCGAGGCCGTGTCCACCGAGGAGGTACTGCGGGTCGCCGGTTCGCTCTCCATGCCCGGCTTCTCGCCGGACGGGCTCGCCGTCTTCGGGGTCTCCGGCGAGCGGCTGACGGTCGTCGGGCACCACGGACAGAACGTCGGCGACGAGAAGCCGTTCACGGAGATGTCCCTCCAGACCGACTACCCGGCCGCCGAGGTCGTGCGCACCGGCCAGGCGATCTACCTCGCGTCGCCCGCTGAGTACCGCCGCCGCTTCCCCGCCACCTGGCCCCTCGCCCGGGGCTTCGGACGCCGGTCCTGGGCCTTCCTGCCGCTCATCTCGTCCGGGCACACGATGGGCGCCTGGATGGCGGGGTTCCGGCACAACGTGGCCTTCTCGCCGGACGAGCGCGCCGTGCTCTCGACGGTGGCCAGGATGCTCGCTCAGGCGCTGACCCGCGCCGGTGCCGCCGAGACCGAGCGCGAGCTGTCGCTGGGCCTCCAGAGGGCGATGAGGCCGTCCCTCGGCCCCGACGTCCCCGGTCTGACGGTGGCGGCACGCTACATCCCGACGGGGGGCGGCCTCCAGGTCGGCGGCGACTGGTACGACGTGATCCCGCTCCCCAACGGCCGTATCGCCCTCGTCATCGGAGACGTGCAGGGGCACGACGTACGGGCGGCCGGGCTGATGGGCCAGCTGCGGATCGCCCTGCGCGCCTACGCCTCCGAGGGGCACCGCCCCGACGCCGTGCTGTCCCGGGCCTCGCGCTTCCTGTCCGGGCTGACGGAGACGTACGGCCTCGCCGACGGGGAGGACCGCTCCGACGCGACGCGCTTCGCGACCTGTCTGTACGCGGAGGCCGACCCCGGGACCGGAACCCTCGACATCGCCCGGGCGGGCCACCCGGACCCCGTGGTGATCAGCGTCGACGGCACCGCGGTGATCCGGCAGACCGCCGGAGGGCTGCCGCTGGGCGTCGAGAAGGACGCCGACTACCCGACGACCCGTGTCGTCCTGGGGCACGGCGAGACGGTCATGCTGTGCACGGACGGGCTCATCGAGACCGGCGGCCATGACATGGCCACCGGATGGACCCGGCTCAAGCCGGTCCTGGAGAAGCCCGTGGAGGACCTGGAGGAGCTCGCTGACGCCCTCGTGCAGACCGTGCACGGCCCGGGCTCGCACTACACGACCGGGCCGCTGGCGGACCGTCGCGAGGACGACATCGCGGTCCTGGTGCTGCGCCGCGACGGGGAGCGGACGCGCAGGACCCCGGGGCGGCGCTCGGCCATGACCATCGCGCAGGCGGAGCCCGAGCGGGTCGCCGCCGCCCGGCAGCAGCTGCGGGAGCTGCTGCACGACTGGGCCGACGCGGAGCAGGTCGACTCCGCGGAGCTGATGGTCTCCGAGATGTCCACGAACGTGCTCGTCCACACGGACGGCGACGCGCTGCTCGTGGCGGAGGTGACGGGCGAGTGGGGGGAGCGGCGGCTGCGGGTCGAGGTGGCCGACGCCAGCGACGAGCTGCCGCACAAGCGGCGCCCCGGGGAGATGGCGTCCAGCGGGCGCGGGCTGGTGCTGATGGAGATGCTCGCGGACGCGTGGGGGGTGGATCCGCGGGGCGAGGGGAAGTCGATCTGGTTCGAGCTGTACGAGTCGGCGGAACCGGTGGAGCTGGGCGCCGCCGGTTCATGAGCCCCCGGGTGCCGGGGGCCCCTCGCCGCGCTCCTCGTACCCCTTGCGCAGCTCGCCGGCCACCCCGAACGCCGCCGCGCACAGCGGCACCGCCAGCAGCATGCCCAGCAGCCCCGCGACGCTCGCCCCCGCGGTCAGCGCGATCATGATCATGGCCGGGTGCATCTGCACGGTCCGGCTCTGGATGACGGGCTGGAGCACATGGCCCTCCAGCACCTGCACCGCGAGGACCACCCCGAGCGCCCAGAGCGCGATCACGATGCCCCGGTCCGCGAGAGCGACGAGCACGGCGACGGCGCCGGAGATGAAGGCCCCCAGATAGGGGATGTACGCGCCGACGAACACCAGCGCCCCGAGCCCCGCCGCACCCGGCACCCGGAGGATCAGCAGGCCCACCGTGATGCACACGGCGTCGATCAGGGCGATGAAGGTGGTGCCGCGCATGAACCCTTCGACGGCCTCGAAGGCCCTGCGCCCCATGGCCTCCACGAGGTCGCCGGTGCCGCGCGGGGCGACGCTGTGGGCGAGCTTCGCGGCACGGTCCGCGTCACGGAGGAAGAAGAAGGTCAGCAGGAGCGCCAGGACGCTGGTGGCCACGAGCGACCCGATGATGCTGATTCCGCTGAGCAGTCCGCCCGCCGCGCTCGCACCGAACTTCCCGACGAGGCTCTTCGCGTTGTTCGCGAGGTCGTCCACGTTGGCGACGCCCTCGATCTGGAAGTGGTCGATGACCCACTGCGCGGCGGCCTTCAGCGAGTCCACGATCTGGGAGCCGCTGTCGACGAGCGCGGTGACGACGATGTACCCGGCGCCCCCGACCACCGCGACGAGCGTGGCGCAGGTGAGTCCGGCCGCCACCGACCGGTTCACCTTGTGGGCGGTCAGCCAGCGCTGCACCGGGCCGAGGAGCGCCGTGCCGAGCAGGGCCAGCAGGACCGGGGTGACCGCCGTCTTGAGCGCGACGCTCAGCCAGACGACCACTGCCGCGACACCGGCGACCAGGAGCAGGACGCCGCACCAGGCGGCCGTCCGCCACGCGACATCGGGCAGGAGGGACTTCCGGGTAGGCACCTCCCCACCCGACCACGGGCCGGGGGCGCTGTCCCTTCCGCACGGGCGTACGGGTGACGCGGCCGGGAGCCGCACCGGACGTTCCGTCACATGCCGGGACGGGGAAGGGAGACGCCGGCGGAACCCGACGGTCCGTCACCGCCGTCGACGCTCCGGCCGTCCGGCACGGCCCGCGCCCGGCGGGGTCTCCCGTCCCGCGCGCAGGGGGCGTACGAGCGCGCGGTGCGGTTGACGGAAGGCACACCCGCGCCGCGCCCGGCGGTGCGCGCCGCCGGGCCCGGCACGGTGTCCGGCGCGGCACGGTGTCCGGCGCGGCACGGTGTCCGGCGGCCGGCGCGGGACGGATCCCGTGGCCGGCCGCCGGGCCGGGTCACATCCCGTGCACGGCGGGGACGGTGCCCAGGCGGCCCTTCTGGAAGTCCTCGAAGGCCTGCTTGAGCTCGTCCTGGGTGTTCATGACGAACGGCCCGTAGTGCGCCATCGGCTCACGGATCGGACGTCCGCCGAGCAGCACGACCTCCAGGTCCGGCGTGTTGCCGTCCTGCGACTCGTCGGCACGGACGGTCAGCGAGGACCCCTTGCCGAAGACCGCGGTCTGCCCGGTGCGGACGGGCCGGCGCTCCTCGCCGACACTGCCGCGCCCGGCGAGGACGTACGCGAGGCCGTTGAAGTCCTCGCGCCAGGGGAGGGTCACCTCGGCACCCGGCCGGACGGTCGCGTGGACCATCGTGATCGGGGTGTGCGTGATGCCCGGACCCCGGTGGCCGTCGAGGTCACCGGCGATGACGCGGAGCAGCGCGCCGCCGTCCGGGGAGGCGAGGAGCTGGACCTGGCCACCGCGGATGTCCTGGTAGCGCGGCGCCATCATCTTGTCGGACCTGGGCAGGTTCACCCAGAGCTGGAGGCCGTGGAAGAGGCCTCCGGACATGACGAGCGCCTCCGGCGGCGTCTCGATGTGGAGGAGGCCCGACCCGGCCGTCATCCACTGGGTGTCACCGTTCTCGATGGCACCGCCGCCACCGTTGCTGTCCTGGTGGATGAAGCTCCCGTCGATGATGTACGTGACGGTCTCGAAGCCGCGGTGCGGGTGCCAGGGCGTGCCCTTCGGCTCGCCGGCGGCGTACTCCACCTCACCCATCTGGTCCATCATGATGAACGGGTCGAGGTGCCGGTAGTTGATCCCGGCGAAGGCGCGCCGCACCGGGAACCCCTCGCCCTCGAAACCGCTCGGCGCGGTCGTGACGGTCAGCACGGGACGGGCCACGGCCTCGGCCTGCACGGCGACCTTCGGCAGGGTCAGCGGGTTTTCGACGGTCACTGCGGGCATGGGAGCCACCTCCGGGAGTCTTCTGATCCCAATTTAGTTGAACGGTGAACATCCTGCAAGGCGCCATTCATTCCCGCCGCGCCCCGGACAGCCCTGAGGGCCCGCACCAGGGACGGTGCGGGCCCTCAGGGCACCTCGGACTGACGGGCGCCCGTCAGCCGTACATACGGCGCATCGCGAAGTCCACCATCTGCTCGACCGCCTTGGCGTCGAAGACCATGCGGTGGTCGCCCTCCATGTCCAGGACGAAGCCGTAGCCGGTCGGCAGCAGGTCGATCACCTCGGCACCGGTGATCACGAAGTACTTGGACTCCTTGCCCGCGTAGCTCCGCAGCTCCTTGAGCGTGGTGAACATGGGGATCACCGGCTGCTGGGTGTTGTGGAGGGCCAGGAACCCCGGGTTGTCGCCGCGCGGGCAGTAGACCTTGGCCGTGGCGAAGATCTGCTGGAAGTCCTCCGCGGACATCGAACCGGTCGTGAAGGCCCGTACCGCGTCGGCCAGGGACGGCGGAGAGGGCTCGGGGTACAACGGCTGCTCGCCGTAGCCGCCGCCCATCTGCTGCTGTGCACCCGGGTTCTGGTCGTAGCCATACATGCGGCAAAGAGTAATCGGACACATCTCTGCCTTGAGGGGTTGCGTCTTATTACTGGCGGGTAGCATCATCGTAGAGGTCAGGTGAGAGACCCACGCCCGGCCGTCCGCCGCCCGAACCACACTCCTCCACGGGGCGCTGCGCGCCACTGCTATTGATTACGGAGCCTTCCCATGGGGCACTACAAGTCGAATCTCCGCGACATCGAGTTCAACCTCTTCGAGGTCCTCGGGCGCGACAAGCTGTACGGCACCGGTCCGTTCGCGGAGATGGACGTCGACACCGCGAAGAGCATCCTGGACGAGGTCACCCGCCTCGCCGAGAACGAGCTCGCCGACTCGTACGCCGACGCCGACCGCAACCCGCCGGTCTTCGACCCCGAGACGAACACGGCACCCGTCCCGGGCTCCTTCAAGAAGTCCTACCAGTCGTTCATGGACTCCGAGTACTGGCGCCTGGGTCTGCCCGAGGAGATCGGCGGCACCACCTCCCCGCGCTCCCTGATCTGGGGGTACGCGGAGCTCCTGCTCGGCTCCAACCCGGCCGTCTGGATGTACTCCTCCGGCCCCGCGTTCGCCGGCATCCTCTTCGACGAGGGCAACGAGGCGCAGAAGAAGGTCGCCGAGATCGCCGTCGAGCGGCAGTGGGGCTCGACGATGGTGCTCACCGAGCCGGACGCCGGTTCGGACGTGGGCGCCGGGCGCACCAAGGCGGTCGAGCAGGAGGACGGCTCCTGGCACATCGAGGGTGTGAAGCGCTTCATCACCTCGGGCGAGCACGACATGTCCGAGAACATCCTCCACTACGTCCTGGCACGCCCCGAGGGCGCGGGCCCGGGCACCAAGGGGCTCTCCCTCTTCCTGGTCCCGAAGTTCCACTTCGACTGGACCACCGGTGAGCTCGGTGAGCGCAACGGCGTGTACGCGACGAACGTCGAGCACAAGATGGGCCTCAAGGCCTCGAACACCTGCGAGATGACCTTCGGCGACCAGCACCCCGCCAAGGGCTGGCTGATCGGCGACAAGCACGACGGCATCCGCCAGATGTTCCGCATCATCGAGTTCGCCCGCATGATGGTCGGCACGAAGGCCATCGCGGCCCTCTCGACGGGCTACCTCAACGCACTGGAATACGCCAAGGAGCGCGTCCAGGGCACCGACCTGTCGCAGTTCATGGACAAGACGGCCCCCAAGGTCACCATCACGCACCACCCCGACGTGCGCCGCTCCCTCATGACGCAGAAGGCGTACGCCGAGGGCATGCGCTCCCTCGTGCTGTACACCGCCTCCGTCCAGGACGCGATCCAGGTCAAGGAGGCCGCGGGCGAGGACGCCAAGGCGCTCAACGGCCTCAACGACCTGCTGCTCCCGATCGTGAAGGGCTACGGCTCCGAGAAGTCCTACGAGCAGCTCGCGCAGTCGCTCCAGACATTCGGCGGCTCCGGTTACCTCCAGGAGTACCCGGTCGAGCAGTACATCCGTGACGCCAAGATCGACACCCTGTACGAGGGCACGACGGCGATCCAGGGCCAGGACTTCTTCTTCCGGAAGATCGTCCGCGACCAGGGCGCCTCGCTGAACGCCCTCTCCGAGGAGATCAAGAAGTTCCTCGCGGGTGCCCAGGGCGACGGGGAACTGTCCGGCTCGCTGGACAACCTCGCCAAGGCCGCGGTGGACCTGGAGGCGATCGTCGGCACGATGATCACCGACCTCACCGCGACCGGCGAGGACGTCAAGAACATCTACAAGGTCGGCCTCAACACCACCCGCCTCCTGATGGCGTCCGGCGATGTCGTCGTCGGATACCTGCTGCTCAAGGGCGCCGTGGTGGCCTCCGAGAAGCTGCGCGACGCCTCCGCCAGGGACACCGCCTTCTACCAGGGCAAGATCGCCGCCGCGAAGTTCTTCGCCGCGAACATCCTGCCGGGCGTCTCCGGCGAGCGTGCGCTGGCCGAGGCCGTCGACAACTCGCTGATGGAGCTGGACGAGGCCGCGTTCTAGTCCTCGCCCGAGCCGCTCCGCCACCGCCGCCGTCCGGATCCCTCCGGGCGGCGGCGGTGTCCTGCCCGGGGGCAACTTTCCGGACACGGTCCGCCGGGGGCGGCCGTCCACCGTGGGGGGTGCGCGTCACTCGTCGTTAAAGTGAAGAACATGAGCACTTCCCTCCGCTTCGACCGCGGGCACACCGACGATCTGATGGCCTTCCTGATGGCCAGCCCCTCCCCGTACCACGCCGTGGCCACCGCTGCCGCGCGGCTGGAGAAGGCCGGTTTCCGGCAGGTCGAGGAGACGGACGCGTGGGACGGCTCCACGGGCGGGAAGTACGTCCTGCGGGGCGGTGCGATCGTCGCCTGGTACGTGCCGGAGGGTGCGGACGCCCACACCCCGTTCCGGATCGTGGGGGCCCACACGGACTCCCCCAACCTGCGGGTCAAGCCCCTGCCCGACACGGGCGCGCACGGCTGGCGCCAGGTCGCCGTCGAGGTCTACGGCGGGACGCTCCTGAACACCTGGCTCGACCGGGACCTGGGCCTGGCCGGGCGCGTCTCGCTGCGCGACGGCACGCACCGGCTGGTCGACATCGCCCGCCCCGTCCTGCGCGTCCCCCAGCTGGCCGTGCACCTGGACCGGTCCGCCAACCCCGAGGGGCTCAAGCTCGACCGCCAGAAGCACATGCAGCCGATCTGGGGGCTGGGTGAGGTCGAGGAGGGCGACCTCATCCGCTTCGTCGCCGAGGAGGCGGGCGTCGACCCCGAGGAGATCACCGGCTGGGACCTCATGCCGCACCCCGTCGAGCCGCCGGCCTACCTGGGCCGGGACCGTGAGCTGCTCGCGGGCCCGCGCATGGACAACCTGCTCTCGGTGCACGCCGGGACCGCCGCGCTGGCCGCCGTGGCCGCGCAGCCGGACGGCGAGATCCCGTACATCCCCGTACTGGCCGCCTTCGACCACGAGGAGAACGGCTCCCAGTCCGACACGGGCGCGGACGGACCGCTGCTCGGCACGGTCCTGGAGCGCTCCGTGTTCGCCCGCGGAGGCTCGTACGAGGACCGCGCCCGGGCCTTCGCCGGCACCGTCTGCCTGTCCTCGGACACCGGCCACGCCGTGCACCCCAACTACGCCGAGCGGCACGACCCGACGCACCACCCGGTGGCCAACGGCGGGCCGATCCTCAAGGTCAACGTCAACATGCGCTACGCGACCGACGGCGGCGGCCGCGCCGTGTTCGCCGCGGCCTGCGAGAAGGCGGGCGTGCCCTGGCAGACGTTCGTCTCCAACAACTCGATGCCGTGCGGCACCACGATCGGCCCCATCACCGCGGCACGCCACGGCATCCGGACCGTGGACATCGGTGTGGCGATCCTGTCGATGCACAGCGCGCGCGAACTCTGCGGCGCCGACGACCCGTACCTCCTGGCCAACGCGCTGGCCGCGTTCCTCGCGGGCTGACCCTCCGCCGTCCCAACCTCCCCGGCGGACATGCTTGTTGCCGGGCCGGGTACGCGATCCGTACACCGGCCCGGATTCACCGGGCCGTCGAGGAGGCGGAAATCATGGGACTCGGAGGATGCATTCTCCTGATCGGTGGCGGGGCGATCCTGGCGTTCGCCACGGACTGGGAGATGGACACCGTCAACGTCGACCTGGTCGGCTGGATCATGATGCTCGTCGGCCTCGTCGGGGTCTTCGTCTACGTGAGCATCGCGCGCCGTCGCCGCATGGTCGTGCCGCCCACCACCACCGTCGTCTCGGAGGACGAGCGCCACTACCACTGACGTGCCCGGGCGGGCAGCGCCGCTGGGCGCCGCCGCCCCGGCCCGCCGGACGACGCGGCCCGTTCACGGCCCCGGCGGCCGGTGGCCGGCACGGGTGCCGGCCACCCGGGACGGTGCCGCGGGAGCGGGGCCCTCAGCCCCGGTCGTCCTGTCGGCCCTGGTCGTCCATGCCCGCCAGCACCAGCGGGAGCCTGGACACCCCCGAGGCGGTGACGCTCACGGGCACACCCCAGTCCTGCTGGTGCACATGGCAGGCCGGGTACTCGTTGGCCGGGTCGTCGTCGCAGGACGCAGCCATCGCCGAGACGTGCAGGACGCCCTCGGTGACGCCGTCGGCCAGGACCAGGTCACGGCTCAGATCACTGCCCGGGCCCGCCCCCTCGGCCAGCAGGTCCGGCGGGGTCGAGGAGACCAGCAGCCGGGTGGAGGGGCCGTACCGGGTGTCCAGCTTCTGCCCGGCGGGGGCCTGGAAGACCACGTCCAGCCGCAGCGTTCCGGCGGCGACCTCGGTGGCCGCCCGCTGGGTCCGGTGGGCCCGGTCCGCGACCCGCACGGCCTCCTCGGGAAGCCTCAGCCGGGTCAGCCGGTGCCGTGCGGACTCGACGACGACCAGGTCACCGTCGGCCAGCACCGCGTCGCTCGGCTCCCGCAGATCCGTGGCCAGCGTGGTGACCTCGCCGCTCTCCGGGTCGTACCGCCGCAGCGCGTGGTTGTAGGTGTCGCTCACGGCGACCGAGCCGTCCGGAAGCGCCGTGACGCCCAGCGGATGCTGGAGGAGCGCCTGACCGGCGGGGCCGTCGCGGTGCCCGAAGTCGAAGAGGCCCGTACCGACGGCCGTGTGCACGGCGCCCTCCAGGTCCACCCAGCGCAGCGCGGAGGTCTCGGAGTCGGCGACCCAGAGACGGTCGCCGGCGGCGGCCAGGCCCGACGGCTGCGCGAACCACGCCTCGCCCCCGGGCCCGTCGACCAGCCCCTCGTTGGTCGTACCCGCGGCGACCCGGACCGTGCCCTCACCGGGGTCGTACGTCCACAGCTGGTGCACCCCGGCCATCGCGATCCACAGACGGCCGCCGAACCAGGCGATGTCCCACGGCGACGAAAGGTCCACCTCCGTGGCCGGGCCGCTGGTCGCCGAGCCCTGCCACCACTGGCGACCGGTGCCGGCGAGCGTGCTCGTCACGCCCGTCGTGAGGTCGAGCGCCCTGATCGCGTGGTTGACGGTGTCCGCGACGGCGATCCGGCCGTCGGGCAGCACGGCGAGGCCCTGCGGCTCGCTGAACCGGGCCTCCTCCGGCCCGCCGTCCGCGAAGCCGCGCTCACCGGCGCCGAAGTGGCCCCGCACGGTCTCACCGTCGGCCTCCAGCTCGACCAGGCGGTGCCGGGTGGTGTCCGAGACCAGGAAGCCGCCGTCGGGCAGGGCGAGCGCCTTGCCCGGGAACCGCAGATGCGTGGCGACCGGCTCCGGGGCGACGTAGGGACCGTCGCCGCGCCGCAGGGTGCCCTTCGCCGCGTGCTCGGCCTCCAGCTCCTCGACCAGCTTCGCGATGGCGTGCGCGTGGCCCTCACCGGCGTGCTGGGCCACGACGTAGCCCTCGGGGTCCACGACGACGAGCGTGGGCCAGGCCCGCACGGCGTACTGCTTCCAGGTGGCGAGCTCGGGGTCGTCGAGGACGGGGTGGTGCACCTCGTACCGCTCGACGGCGTCGACCACGGCCTGGTGCTCCGCCTCGTGCACGAACTTCGGCGAGTGGACACCGATGATCACCACGGTGTCGCGGTGCTTCTCCTCCAGCTCGCGGAGCTCGTCGAGCACATGCAGGCAGTTCACACAGCAGAAGGTCCAGAAATCCAGGATGACGATGCGTCCCCGCAGGTCAGCAAGGGTGTACTGCCGGTCGCCTGTATTGAGCCAGCCGCCCTTGCCGATCAGTTCGGGGGCGCGGACACGTGCACGTGCTGTCATGACAACAGTCAACAGCACCGCGGCCTGCGCGCATTCCGGCGAGGCGTCGGGGAACCTGTGATCCATGAGACTTCTCGTACGTGAGCGCGTGTTCGGCATCGGCGACGACTACTGGATCGAGGACGCGGACGGGCACAAGCTCTTCCTCGTCGACGGCAAGGCCATGCGGCTGCGTGACACCTTCGAGCTGAAGGACACCAACGGCCAGGTACTGGTGGAGATCCGCCAGAAGCTGATCAGCATCCGCGACACCATGCTCATCGAGCGCGACGGCGACGAACTCGCCAAGGTCAGGCGGAAGCGGCTCTCACTGCTGCGCAACCACTACCGGGTCAGCCTGGTGGACGGCACCGAGCTGGACGTCAGCGGCAAGATCCTGGACCGCGAGTTCGCCGTCGACTACGACGGCGAACTGCTCGCCCAGATCTCCCGGCGCTGGCTGACGATCCGCGACACCTACGGGATCGACATCGTGCGGGAGGACGCCGACGTGCCCCTGCTCGTCGCGGTCGCGGTGTGTGTGATCGTCCTCGCGGACAAGGAGCGTGACAAGGACCACGACGAGGACTGACGGGCAGGGCGGCCCGTCCCGGCGGCGGTGTCGGCCCTGTTCGCTCCGATGGCCCTGTTTCACGTGAAACAGGGCCATCGGTGCCTGTATGTATGCGTCAGGCCAGCCGGCGCGGGGCGAGGCCCAGGCGGCGGTCCTTGAGGGCCGGGAACTGCTCCCGGGTGGCGGTGGCCCTGGCCGGGTCGAACTCGACGGTCAGCACTTCCTCGTCGGCGCCCGCCTCGGCGAGCACCTCGCCCCAGGGGTCGACGACGATGCTGTGGCCCGCCTGCTCGACCCCCGCGTGGGTGCCCGACGATCCGACCGCCAGGACAAACGCCTGGTTCTCGACGGCGCGGGCCTGCGCCAGCAGCGTCCAGTGCGCGCGCCGGCGCTCCGGCCAGCCGGCCGCGACGACCATGGTCTCGGCCCCTGCGTCGACGAGCCCCCGGAACTGCTCGGGGAAGCGCAGGTCGTAGCAGGTGGCGAGACCGAGGACGGTCTCGGGCAGAGCGACGGTGACCAGCTCCTCACCGGCCCCCATCAGCACGGCCTCGCCCTGGTCGAAGCCGAAGCGGTGGATCTTGCGGTAGGCGGCGGCCCGCTCGCCCTCGGGCGAGAACACCAGCGAGGTGTTGTACAGGGTGCCGTCCCCGGCACGCTCGACGAAGGACCCCGCGTGCAGCCAGACACCGGCCTCGGCGGCGGCCTTCGCCATGACGGCGTGCGTCGGCCCGTCCAGCGGTTCGGCCTCCCCGGCGAACGCGGTGTAGTCGAAGGCACCCACCGGCCAGAGCTCGGGAAGGACGACCAGGTCCGCCCCCCGCTGGGCCACGACCAGTGAAGCCGCGCGCTCTCTACGGGAATTGACCGATTCATCCGGGTTTACTGCAATCTGGATGAGGGAGGCGTGCACACTACCACCGTCCTGGCATGGAAGCCGTCAACGCGGGCCTACGATCGTCACACGAAAGCACTGCCGGGGTGCCTGCTCGCAGCGTAACTTAGCGAGCGAACCTCCCACGCAGCCCGCAGACAGCACCGTCGGTGCCGGCAGAGTCGTCGGCACCCCTGCTCGCCAGCCCATGCACCGCAGAACCGCACGAGGGGTCACGTGACCGTCCATCCCAGCCTCCAGACCTATGCCGATGCCTGGACCCACTCCATCGAGTCGATAGCCGAGCTGGTCAAGCCACTCGTCGAGGGGGAGTGGAACCGCCGCACGCCATGCCCGGGCTGGTCGGTGCGTGACATCGTCTCGCACGTCATCGGCGTGGAGTGCGAGCAGCTCGGCGATCCCCGCCCGATCCACACCCTCCCGCGCGACCTGTACCACGTGCAGAACGACCACCAGCGCTACATGGAGATGCAGGTCGACGTACGGCGCCACCACACCGCGCCGGAGATGACCTCGGAGCTGGAGTACACGCTGATCCGGCGCATGCGCCAGCTGCGCAACGAGTCGCGCGCCCCGGAGACCATGGTGCGGGCCCCTCTGGGCGCCGAGCAGACGCTGGAACTGGCCCTGCGCATGCGGGCCTTCGACGTCTGGGTGCACGAGCAGGACCTGCGTACGACGCTGGGGCAGCCCGGCAACCTGGATTCCCCCGGGGCCCTGATCGTGCGGGACACCCTGCTGGCCGGGCTCGCGAAGGTGGTCGCCAAGGACGCGGGCGCGCCGCACAATTCGGCCGTCGTCTTCGACGTGCACGGCCCGGTCGAGTTCCTGCGGACGGTCAGGGTCGACGGTGAGGGCCGCGGTTCGGTCGACGGCGCACCGTCGCTGGGACCGGTGGCGACCCTGGCGATGGACTGGGAGACGTACTACCGGCTGGCCTGCGGCCGCGTCCGGGCGCAGGCCGTGGAGGACCGGATCAAGATCGAGGGCGACCAGGAGCTGGCGGCGGAGATCCTGCGCCACTTCGCCGTGACCCCGTGACACCGCGCCCGGCGGCGCCCGTCCGCCGGCGGGACCGGGACGGGCGCGCCGGCGGGCGCTGTCAGGCGGGGACGTGTACGGCTTCGACCCGGCTGACCACGTGGTGGTCGCGTTCCCTGTGCGTGGCACTGGCGTACAGCCGCAGGATCTGCACGACGCCGAGCGCCTCCAGGACGAAGACCGAGGCGAACGCGACACGATAGTTGTCCCCCGTCGCGTCCAGCAGGACGCCGACGGCGAACAGCGTCGTCATCGAGGCGATGAAGCCGCCCATGTTCACGATGCCGGAGGCAGTGCCCTGGCGTTCCGGCGGGTTGGCCGGCCGGCCGAAGTCGAAGCCGATCATCGAGGCGGGGCCGCAGGAGCCGAGCACCACGCACAGGGTGATCAGCAGCCACATCGGCGCGTGGTCACCGGGGTAGAAGATCGTGGACGCCCAGAGCAGGGCGGTCAGCGCGACCGTGCCCAGGGCCAGCGGGGCGCGGGCCGCGTGATGGCGGGCGATGACCTGGCCGTAGACCAGTCCCACCACCATGTTGGACAGCACCACCAGGGTCAGCAGTTCACCGGCGGTGCCCCTGCTCAGCCCCTGCGCCTCGACCAGGAAGGGCATGCCCCACAGCAGCAGGAAGACCATGGCGGGGAACTGCGTGGTGAAGTGCACCCACATGCCCAGCCGGGTGCCCGGCTCCCGCCAGGACGCGGCGATCTGCTTCCGCACGTACGCCCCTCCGGCGTGCTCGGCGGGCGGCGGCTCGTGGCCCTCGGGGTGGTCCTTGAGGAAGAGCAGGAGCAGGACCAGCACCACCACGCCCGCCATCGAGCTGCCGACGAAGGTCGTGGTCCAGCCGAAACCGTGCAGCGCGCGGGCGATGAAGAGCGTCGAGACGAGGTTGCCCGCCATCCCGAAGAGCGCGGCCACCTGACCGATCAGTGGCCCGCGCCGCGCCGGGAACCAGCGGGTGCCGAGCCGGAGCACGCTGATGAACGTCATCGCGTCCCCGCAGCCGAGCAGCGCGCGGGAGGCGAGCGCCATGCCGTACGAGGGGGAGAGCGCGAAGCCCAGCTGGCCCACCGTGAACAGCACCACGCCGATGGTGAGGACCTTCTTGGTGCCGAGCCGGTCGACCATGAGGCCCACGGGTATCTGCATGCCGGCGTAGACCAGCAGCTGGAGGATCGAGAACGTCGACAGGGCCGAGGCGTTGACGTCGAACCGGTCGGCGGCGTCGAGTCCGGCGACCCCCAGGCTCGTGCGGAAGATGATGGCGACGAAGTAGACGGCGACCCCGATGCCCCAGACCCAGGCGGCCCGGCGACCGCCGGGCGGGTCTCCGGGCAGGGACAGGGTGGGTGAGGCGGAGCTCATCGGTCATCACCCCGGACCAGCACCTTGACCCGGCTGACGTGGCGCCGTACGACCTGAGCGGCCCCGTCGGCGTCGCCGGCGCGGATGGCCTCCAGCAGCTCGCCGTGCTCGGTGATGTTGGCGGCGATCCGGCCGGGGTGGGCCTCCATCACCGCGACGCCCATGCGCAGTTGCCGGTCCCGGAGCTGGTCGTAGAGGCGCGAGAGGATCTCGTTGCCCGCGTTCTTCACGATCTCGGCGTGGAAGCACCGGTCCTTGACGGACACCTCGGCGAGATCGCCCGCCTCGGCGAGCTCCCGCTGCTCCTCCAGAAGCTGTTCGAGCCGCGCGATCAGCTGTGCCGGGGCGGGCACGGCCTTGCGCGCGGCGAACTCCTCGACGAGCAGCCGGGTCTCCACCACGTCGGAGATCTCCTGCGCGGAGACCGCGAGCACCAGCGCGCCCTTCTTCGGGTAGAGCTTGATCAGCCCCTCGACCTCCAGGCGGAGCAGCGCTTCGCGCACCGGGGTCCGGGAGACGCCGACCGCCTCGGCCAGGTCGCCCTCGGTGAGGAGCGTGCCGCCCTCGTAGCGGCGGTCGAGGACCGCTTCCTTGATGTGGGTGTAGACACGCTCGGCGGCGGGCGGCGGCTTGGGGTGGTCCGCCTTGCGGACCGTGGGGGAGGCAGGGGGCGCGACAGGCATGCACACAGCATAGATACAAGATGGGTGCGTCCGCTCACGCGTCCGCGATCCGGACCCGGACCCGCTCACCGCCGGGCTCCCCGGCGCCCGCGGGCCGCGATCCGGACACCCCGGCGCGGGCCGGGCCGCATCCCGCACCATGGCGGAACTCACCCTCCCGGGTGTACAGCCATTCGGGACCCTCGTGAGTCTCATGACAGGGCGGCACTCCTGATGTGACTGCCCTTCCGGGACATTTGGAGCGTCTACTTTGAGACATGGCATTTCCGGCACCCGCCGCGCTTCCGTCGCGGCCACGGTCGCCCTGACGGCGGGGGCCGTCCTCGCGAGCGGGGCGTTCGCCTCCGCGGCCCGGGCGGCGGCGCCGCCGACTCCCACGGTCACCGCCAAGGGCGGGTTCGTGATGAACGACGGAACGGCGAAGACGCTCTACGGCAAGGCCGCGGACACCCGCCGCTCCACCGGCTCCACGACGAAGATAATGACCGCCAAGGTGGTGCTCGCCCAGAAGAACCTGAACCTCGACGCCAAGGTGACGGTCCAGAAGGCGTACAGCGACTACATCGTCTCCAACACCGCCTCCTCGGCCCGGCTGATCGTCGGCGACAAGGTCACGGTCCGCCAGCTCCTGTACGGCCTGATGCTGCCGTCGGGCTGCGACGCCGCGTACGCCCTGGCCGACAAGTTCGGCACCGGTACCACGCGTGCGGCCCGGGTGAAGTCCTTCATCGGCAAGATGAACGCCTCCGCGAAGAGCCTCGGTCTGAAGAACACCCACTTCGACTCGTTCGACGGCATCGGCGGCGGCTCGAACTACTCCACGCCCCGCGATCTCACGAAGATCGCCAGCAGCGCGATGAAGAACTCCACCTTCCGCGCGATCGTGAAGACGAAGTCGACGAAGCAGAAGGTCACCACGAAGACCGGCGGCTACCGCTACATGTCGTGGACCAACACCAACACCATGCTGGGCAGCTACACCGGCATGATCGGCGTGAAGACCGGCTCGGGCCCGACGGCCAAGTACTGCCTGGTCTTCGCCGCGACCAGGAACGGCAGAACGGTCATCGGCACCGTCCTCACCTCGACGTCCGCGACGACCCGGACGGCCGACGCGAAGAAGCTCCTGGACTACAGCTTCAAGAAGTGACCCGGTACGGGAAGGGGCCCGCCGCATCCCGCGGCGGGCCCCTTCTCCTGCGGCTCACTAGCCCCAGGTGATCAGCCTCTTGGGCTGCTCCAGGACCGCCGCGACGTCCGCGAGGACCTTGGAGCCGAGCTCGCCGTCGACCAGCCGGTGGTCGAAGGAGAGCGCCAGGGTGGTGACCTGGCGGGGCTTCACCTTGCCCTTGTGGACCCAGGGCTGGAGCTTGATCGCCCCGACCGCGAGGATCGCGGACTCGCCCGGGTTCAGGATGGGCGTCCCCGTGTCGACGCCGAAGACCCCGACGTTGGTGATGGTCACCGTGCCGCCGGCCATGGCCGCCGGGGACGTCCTGCCCTCGCGCGCCGTGGACACCAGCTCGCCGAGCGCCTCGGCCAGCTGGGGCAGGGCCTTGTCGTGCGCGTCCTTGATGTTCGGGACGATCAGGCCCCGCGGTGTGGCGGCCGCGATGCCCAGGTTGACGTAGTGCTTCTGCACGATCTCCTGGTTGGCCTCGTCCCAGGCGGCGTTGATCCCCGGGTTGCGCCGGATCGCGACGAGGAGCGCCTTGGCGATGATCAGGAGCGGATTGACCCGGACCCCCGCCATGTCCTTGTCCTCCTTGAGCTCCGCCACCAGCTTCATCGTGCGCGTCACGTCGACGGTCACGAACTCGGTGACGTGCGGCGCGGTGAACGCGCTGCCGACCATGGCCTGCGCGATGGCCTTGCGCACGCCCTTGACCGGGATGCGCGTCTCTCGGCCGGCCGCGGGCACGGCGGCGGCGGGCCCGGGGACGGCGGGCGCCTCCTCGGCCCGCACAGGGGCCTCCGCGGGGGCCGGTGCGGCGGCCGCGTGGACGTCCTCGCGGGTGATGACCCCGCCCTCACCGGTCGGGACGACGGCGGCGAGGTCGATGCCCAGGTCCTTCGCCAGCTTGCGCACCGGCGGCTTGGCCAGCGGGCGGCTCTCGGGGGCCTTGGCACCGTGGCCGTTGATCTCGGCCTGGATCGCGGCGGCGGCCGGACCCGGGATCTCGGCGCCCTTGCGGGCCCTGCGCCTGGTGGAGGTCTCGGCCACGCCGTACCCCACGAGCACCGGCTGGCGGCCCTTGGGGGCTTCCGGCTCGGCCTCCGGCACGGCCGCCGGGGCCACCGGCTCCCGGACGGGCTCCGCGGCGGCAGGGGCGTCACCGCTGCCCGGCGCCACGTCGACCGCGATGATCACCTCGCCGACGTCCACGGTCGTGCCCTCGGGGAAGCGCAGCTCGTGCACCACCCCGTCGAACGGGATCGGCAGCTCCACGGCGGCCTTGGCGGTCTCGACCTCGCACACCACCTGGCCGTCGGTGACGGTGTCACCGGGCTGGACGAACCACTTGAGGATCTCCGCCTCGGTGAGTCCCTCGCCCACGTCGGGCATCTTGAACTCGCGGAAACGAGCAGACGTTTCGGTCATCGTCGTCACGGCCCTCTCCTCAGTACGCAAGCGAGCGGTCGACGGCGTCGAGCACCCGGTCGAGACCCGGCAGGTACTCGTCCTCGAGCCGGGCCGGCGGGTAGGGGGCGTGGTAGCCGCCGACCCTCAGTACCGGTGCTTCGAGATGGTAGAAGCAGCGCTCGGTGATCCGCGCCGCGATCTCCGCCCCGGAACCGTAGAACACCGGGGCCTCGTGGACCACCACGAGCCTGCCGGTCCGCTCGACCGAGGTCTGTACGGCGTCGAAGTCGATCGGGGACATCGACCGCAGGTCCAGGACCTCGACCGACTTGCCCTCCTCCTGCGCCGCGGCGGCCGCCTCCAGGCAGACCTTCACCATCGGCCCGTACGCGACGAGCGTCAGGTCGGATCCCTCGCGGACGACGGCGGCCTTGTGGAGCGGGCCGGGGATGGACTCGGTGTCGAGCTCGCCCTTGTCCCAGTAGCGCCGCTTGGGCTCGAAGAAGATGATCGGATCGTCCGACTGGACGGCCTGCTGCATCATCCAGTAGGCGTCGCTCGCGTTGGACGGCGAGACGACCTTCAGCCCCGCCACGTGCGCGAACAGCGCTTCGGGCGACTCGCTGTGGTGCTCGACGGCACCGATGCCGCCGCCGTACGGGATGCGGATGACGACCGGCATCTTGATCTTGCCGAGCGCACGGGCGTGCATCTTGGCGAGCTGCGTGACGATCTGGTCGTACGCGGGGAAGACGAAGCCGTCGAACTGGATCTCGACGATCGGGCGGTAGCCGCGCAGGGCCAGGCCGATCGCCGTGCCGACGATGCCGGACTCCGCGAGCGGGGTGTCGATGACCCGGCCCTCGCCGAAGTCCTTCTGGAGGCCGTCCGTGATGCGGAAGACCCCGCCGAGCTTGCCGACGTCCTCGCCCATGATGAGGACCTTGGGGTCGGTCTCGAGCGCCTTGCGCAGCGACTCGTTGAGCGCCTTCGCGAGGGACATCTTCTCAACGGCCATGGCTAGTTGCCCTCCTCGGCGAACGATGCCTGGTAGGCGGCGAACTGGGCGCGCTCCTCGTCGACGAGCGGATTGCCGTCGGCGTAGGCGTGGTCGAAGATCGCGAGCCGGTCGGGGTCGGGCATGGACCGCACCGCTTCGCGCACGCGCTTGCCGAGGGCCTCGCTCTCCTCCTCCAGCGCGGTGAAGAACGCCGCGTCGGCGAGGTCCTGCTTCTCCAGGTACGTACGCAGCCGCAGGATCGGGTCCTTGGCCTCCCAGGCCGCCCGCTCCTCGTCCGCCCGGTACTTGGTCGGGTCGTCGGAGGTGGTGTGGGCGCCCATCCGGTAGGTGAACGCCTCGACGAGGGTCGGCCCCTCGCCCCGCCGGGCACGCTCCAGCGCCGACCTGGTGACGGCCAGGCACGCCAGCACGTCGTTGCCGTCCACCCGGATCCCGGGGAAGCCGAAGCCCTGCGCACGCTGGTAGAGCGGCACGCGGGTCTGCTTCTCGGTCGGCTCGGAGATCGCCCACTGGTTGTTCTGGCAGAAGAACACGACGGGGGCGTTGTAGACGGCGGAGAAGGTGAACGCCTCCGCGACGTCGCCCTGGCTGGAGGCCCCGTCGCCGAAGTACGCGATCACGGCCGAGTCCGCGCCGTCCTTGGCGACGCCCATGGCGTAGCCGGTGGCGTGCAGGGTCTGCGAGCCGATGACGATCGTGTAGAGGTGGAAGTTGTTGGTGCTCGGGTCCCAGCCGCCGTGGTTCACGCCGCGGAACATGCCGAGCAGGTTGGTCGGGTCGACACCCCTGCACCAGGCGACGCCGTGCTCCCGGTAGGTCGGGAAGACGTAGTCGTCGTCGCGCAGCGCGCGGCCGGAGCCGATCTGCGCGGCCTCCTGGCCCAGCAGCGAGGCCCACAGGCCCAGCTCGCCCTGGCGCTGCAGCGCGGTGGCCTCCGCGTCGAACCGCCGCGTCAGGACCATGTCCCGGTAGAGGCCGCGGAGCTCGTCCGCGCTCAGGTCGATCTCGAAGTCAGGGTGCTCGACGCGCTCGCCCTCGGGCGTCAGCAGCTGTACCAGCTGGGGGCCGGTGCCCTCCGCCGTCTTCGCGGGCGTCTTCGCGGCGCTGGTCCGCTTGCTGCTGCGTCGCGGTTTGCGCGCGGCAGTGCTCTCCACGGTCACGTGCGTGCTCCTCCGTCGGTCCGGCCCCCGGGGTGGCCGGGAACCAGTGCGGCTCGCCTGTGTCCGGACCCGTGCACGGGGTGGGTGCCGCTCGGCCGGGAACAGGCGTGACAGGTGCCCCGGCGAGCGTCCTGTCATAAGCACGTTACCCAGTGCATCGCATAACTGCGAAACACCTTGTGACCTGCGATTTTGCTTGGATTTCCAAGTAAATCCAGAAAATCGCGAACTCCCGCTGGTCACAGCACTGGTAACACCCTGGCAGGCGGCCGGAACAACGGCACGTTATCCCGGCCGGCAGGCGCAGGGAAGGGCGGACGACAAAGGAGTGTGTGAGACTGCGGATGTGCGCGAAGAAGGAAAAATCACGGTATTCCTGCTCGATGATCACGAAGTGGTCCGGCGCGGGGTGCACGAGCTGCTGTCCGCCGAGGAGGGCATCGAGGTCGTGGGCGAGGCCGGCACGGCCGCGGACGCGCTCGCCCGGATCCCGGCCACCCGGCCCGACGTCGCCGTCCTGGACGTACGCCTGCCGGACGGCAGCGGGGTGGAGGTCTGCCGCGAGGTCCGCTCGAAGGACGAGTCCATCAAGTGCCTGATGCTCACCTCGTACGCCGATGACGAGGCCCTCTTCGACGCGATCATGGCGGGCGCCTCCGGGTACGTGCTGAAGGCCATCCGCGGCAACGAGCTGCTCAGCGCCGTACGCGACGTGGCGGCCGGCAAGTCCCTGCTGGACCCGGCGGCCACCGCCCGGGTGCTGGAGCGGCTGCGGGAGGGCAAGGACGGCAAGGGTGACGACCGCCTGGCCGGGCTCACCGACCAGGAGCGCAGGATCCTCGACCTGATCGGTGAGGGCCTGACGAACCGGGTGATCGGCGAGCGGCTGCACCTCGCCGAGAAGACCATCAAGAACTACGTCTCCAGCCTGCTCTCCAAGCTGGGCATGGAGCGGCGGTCGCAGGCGGCGGCCTATGTGGCGAGGCTCCAGGCCGAGAAGCGCTGAGGCGGCGTACGCAGGGACTTTGGTCCCTGGCCGACGGGGGCGGCGGACTCTTACACGGCCCCTACCCGTACCCGAGAGTGGAAGCCATGCTCTCCTCCCGCCCCTCCGACACCGGGACCGCGAAGGGTTCCGGCACCACCGGCCCCTCCGGAGCCGCCGCCCCCTCCGTCATCGCCGCGGCCTCCGGTACGGACACCTCCCGCGCCATCGCGCTGCTCGGCAGCGTCCGCTACGGCCGGCTGGCCATGAGCATGCGGGCCCTGCCCTTCCTGGCGGTGGCCCGGCACCTGGTGATCGAGGGGCGCGTCGTCCTGCGGATGCACCGGGGGCTCGGCTTCCACGAGTCCTGCGACGGAAGCGTCGTCGCCTACGGGGCGGACAACTTCAACGCGCCCGTGGCCGGCGACGGGTCCGGGCGCATCCTCGGGGACACCTCCACGGGCACACCCGGCGGAACGGGCGGGGCCTCGTCCGCAAGCACCCGCGAGGGCACCAGCGGCCTCTGGTCGGTGCAGTTCACCGGCCCCGTCGAGATCATGGAACCGGCCCCCGGCCAGCGTGAACGCTTCGGGACGGGCCCGGCCGAGGTGAACGGCGAACGCTTCGATCCGGTGTACCTCCGCCTCGATCCGCACCTCGCCCACATGCACACTCTGAGCTTCGGCGCAAGTCCGTCAGGGCGGACACGTAGCGTCACTTAACATGTGTCGAGTGCTGCGCTCATCTGTGACCCTTCCACCTGTCCCTCCGGTCGACGAGGTGCTGCGGCGCTATCCGGACGCGGGCGAGCCCCTCGCCTGCGAGACCCTCAACAAGGGCCTGCTCAACCACGGTTATCGCGTCTCCACCACCCGTGGCTCGTACTTCCTCAAGCACCATCTCGACAAGCACCACCTCGACGACGCCAGCGGCGATCACGCCACGATCGTCCGGCAGCACCGGGCGACCCAGCAGCTGCACTCCCTCGGCGTCCCGGTAGCTCCGCCCCTGGCGGACACGGAGGGTGACACGGTCACGGTGATTGACGGGCAGTGCTACGCCCTGCACCGGTGGGTGGACGGCCTCCACCGGGACGGCACCCAGCTGACGACCGCCCAGTCCCGTCGGCTCGGGGCGCTCCTCGGCACCGTACACATGGGTCTGGAACAGGTCATGGAGGAGGACCCGCCGCCTCCGGTACGCGGGCAGAGCCCCGATCCCGCCGACACGTTCACGCTGATCGACGAGTTGCTGACGGCCGCACGGCGGCGTGGCCCGCGGGACGCGTTCGACGAGCTCGCCGTACACCGTCTCGTCGAACGGCGCGCCCTGCTGGAACGGCACGCCCACCGCCGCCCGCCCACGCCCGAGGGCTCCGCCCGGGGATGGGTGCACGGTGACTTCCACCCGCTGAACCTGCTCTACCGGGGCGCCGATCCCGTCGCGATCGTCGACTGGGACCGACTCGGCGTGCAGCCGCGAGCGGAGGAGGCGGTACGGGCGGCGGCGATCTTCTTCGTCCGCCCCGACGGGAAGCTGGCGCTGGAGAAGATCCGGGCGTACGCCCGCGCCTACCGGCGGTCGGCGGGCGCGGGGGCCGCGGAGCTGGCGGCCGCGGTGCACCGGGTGTGGTGGGAGCGCCTCAACGACTTCTGGATACTGCGCTGGCGCTACCGCCTGCACGACCGCAGGGCCGACCCGCAGTTCCCTGCGGTGTCGGCCCTGGCGGTGTGGTGGACGCGGGAGTACGAGGCGGTCGGCGAGGCCTTCACGGGGTGAAGGCCTCCGTCACCGCTCGACCGGCCCCGTCACTCCCCTGTGGTGCCCGCCTGTCCCGCGGCGGATCCCGCGGCGGCTCCGGCCTGGGTGCCGGCGGTGGTGCCCTCCACGGTGCCTCCGGAGTCGTCCCCGGTGCTCCCCTCGTCGGTGCCGCCGTCGGTGGTGCCACCGTCGTCCCCGGTGCCGCCGTCCGTCGTCGTGCTGCCGTCACTCGTGCCCGGCGCCGGTGAGGAGGGGGTCACGGTGGGCTTCGAGGTCTGCCGGGTCGGGCCCTCCGACGGGGTCCACGTCGGGTCGTTGTTCTGCCACGTCTGCCCGCCCGTGGAGTCGTCCGGCTCCTGGGTCTCCTCGGTCTCCTCGTCCGTCGGCTCGGGTGAGGAGGGGGTCGGCGAGGGGCTCACCGTCGCGGAGGGCGTGGTCGGGGACTTCGTGCCCCCGCTGTCGCCGCTCGCCGCCTGGAGGGCGAACGCGACGCCCGCGCCGATCGCGATCAGCGCGAGGAGGACGAAGAGCCACATCTTGCTGCGGCCGCCGCCGTTGTGATGACCACCCGCGTACCCGCCGTCGTCCGGGTTCATCGGGGGCAGGATCGGGCCCTGCGAGGTGTCCCCGTGCATGGGGTGCCCCATGGCGGCCGTGTTGCCGCCGACGTTCATCGCCGCCGTGTGGCCGACGTCGTGCGCGTTGACCGGGCCGGTGTTCCAGGTGCCCGTGTGCCCGCCCTGCACCTGGAGCATCTGCAGGCTGTACTGGACCAGGCCGCGCATCTCCTCGGCGCTCTGGAACCGGTCGTCCGGGTCCTTCGCGAGGGAGCGCATGACGAGCCCGTCCAGCTCCGGCGGGACGGACCCGGCGACGTCGGACGGCGGGACCGGCATGTCCTGGACGTGCTGGTACACGACGGAGAGCGGGGTCTCGCCCGTGAAGGGGGGCCGCAGGGCGAGCAGCTCGTAGAGCAGGCAGCCGGTGGCGTACAGGTCGGAACGGTGGTCGACCGCCTTGCCGAGCGCCTGCTCGGGGGAGAGGTACTGGGGCGTGCCCATGACCATGCCGGTCTGGGTCATCGTCGACTGGGCCCCGTGCAGGGCACGGGCGATGCCGAAGTCCATCACCTTGACCGCGCCGGAGTGCGTGATGATCACGTTCGCCGGCTTGATGTCCCGGTGCACGATGCCGTGCTGGTGGGAGTAGGCCAGGGCCTCCAGAACGCCCGAGACGATGATCAGCGCCTGCTCGGGCGGCGGGGCCTCGGCCTCCAGCAGCAGATCACGGATGGTGTTGCCCTCGACGAGCTCCATCACGATGTAGGGGACGGTCGCCCCGCCCACGATGTCCTCGCCGGAGTCGTACACGGCGACGATCGCGTGGTGGTTGAGCCCCGCGACCGACTGTGCCTCGCGGGTGAAGCGGGCCTTGGACACCGGGTCCTCGGCGAGATCGGAACGGAGCAGTTTCACCGCCACCGTGCGTCCCAGACGGACGTCCTCCGCGGCATAGACCTCGGCCATACCGCCGCGGCCCAGCCGGTGCGTCATGCGGTAGCGGCCGTCCCCGACCACACCGCCGACACCCCAGGAGTCGGTGCCATCCGAAACTCCGCCGCCGTTTGCTTCGGAATCGGGTGCCATCAGTCCTCGCCGTCGTATCTGTCCGCGCGTCCGCGGGTTCTCACGGTGCTTTGCTGCATTGCCACGTCACGCTACAGGCTCTGCCCGGCACACCGGTTTCCAGAGTGACGGGCCATCCAATCGGCTCGCGCGCCGTACGCGCAAATTCGATGCGCATCCTGTAACGCTTCCGAGACGCTTCCCGTGCGTAGGGTCACGGAACGGGCACCGCGCTTGACGTGTCGTACCCCTCGGGCAGACTTGGCCCGTACTAGGGATGATCGCGTCCGCCGGGCGCCGAGGGGGATGCAAGTCATGAGCCACGACGGCGCACACGGGCGGTACGCGGGCGGATCCGTGGCCGGCGGCCGGTACCAGCTGCGTGACCTGCTCGGCGAGGGCGGCATGGCCTCCGTGTACCTCGCGTACGACTCCGCCCTGGACCGGCAGGTGGCCATCAAGACCCTGCACACCGAGCTGGGACGCGAGCAGTCCTTCCGTGAGCGGTTCCGGCGCGAGGCGCAGGCCGTCGCCAAGCTGCAGCACACCAACATCGTCTCGGTCTTCGACACGGGCGAGGACGAGCTCGGCGGCGCGCTGATGCCGTACATCGTCATGGAGTACGTCGAGGGGCAGCCGCTCGGCTCCGTGCTCCAGGCGGACATCCAGCAGTACGGCGCCATGCCCGCCGACAAGGCCCTCAAGGTGACGGCCGACGTGCTCGCCGCCCTGGACACCAGCCACGAGATGGGCCTGGTCCACCGGGACATCAAGCCCGGCAACGTGATGATGACCAAGCGCGGCATCGTCAAGGTGATGGACTTCGGGATCGCCCGCGCGATGCAGTCGGGCGTCACCTCGATGACCCAGACGGGCATGGTCGTCGGCACCCCGCAGTACCTCTCCCCCGAGCAGGCGCTCGGCCGCGGTGTCGACGCGCGCTCCGACCTGTACTCGGTCGGCATCATGCTCTTCCAGCTCCTGACGGGCCGCATCCCGTTCGACGCGGACTCCGCGCTCGCCATCGCGTACGCGCACGTGCAGGAGGAGCCGGTCGCGCCGTCCAGCATCAACCGCTCGGTCACTCCCGCGATGGACGCCCTCGTCGCCCGCGCGCTGAAGAAGAACCCGAACGAGCGCTTCCCGAGCGCCTCGGCGATGCAGGACGAGATCGCGCGCGTGCTGAGCGCGGGCGGCCCCGCGGGCGCTCCCGTGATCATCGGTGGTGGCGGGGGTCCGGCGAACAGCGGATCGGGCGTCGGCTCGGCCGTCTTCCCGCCCGTCGACCAGACCGCCCCGGCACCGCACGGCGTGCAGACGCCCTACCAGCCGCACCCCCACCAGCAGCACCAGCCGGGCCCCTACGGCACGCCGACGCCCACGCCCGGCTACGGCTACCCGCAGGCGGCCCAGCCGTACGGGAGCCCGGCGCACCTGGGGCCGCGGACACCGCCTCCGTACACGATGTCCCCGCAGACGGCGGCGGGTACGGCCGGCCGCGCGTCCAAGCGCAACATGCCGGTCGTCGTGGGGTCGATCGTCGTCGCCCTCGTCGCGATCGGCGGCCTCGTCGCCTTCCTCAACCTTCAGGACGACACGGGCAACGGCGGGGGCGCCGAGCCGGGCGCGAGCGGGTCGGCCGTGGCCGGCGAGCACAAGGCTCCGGAGCGGAACCGGACGATGAAGGTGGAGAAGTGCACCGACGCCACGGAGGACAGCGATGATCCGGCGAAGGTCCAGGCTCCGAGCTTCATGTACAAGGACATCCAGTCCGCCAAGAACTGCACCGACGCGGCCGGCTGGACGGTCAAGGTGATCGAGGTGAAGGGCAACACCTACGCCGAGGACCAGGTCATCGACCAGTTCCCGTCCTCGGGTACGGCCGTGCCCGAGCGGGGCGCCCACTTCGAGCTGAGGATCTCCACGGGCGACCCGGCCTGACGGGCCTTCCCGCCTGCCTTCGCCGTCCCGGCGCTCGTCCGCCTTCTTCCCTTCCCTTCTTCTCTTCCCGTCTTCCCTTCCCACGCTCGTCCTCCTCCTGGCACTCGTCTTCCTCCTGGCACTCGTCTCCGTTCCGTGATCGACATCGTTCCGGTGACCGTCGCGTGCTTTTGACCGTCGCGTTCTGGTGATCGTCAGGTGTCGGTGACCGCCGCGTCCGGTGACCGCCAGGTGCCAGTGACCGCCGTATCCCGATGACCGCCAAGTGCCGATGACCGCCAGGTGCCGGTGACCGCCAGGTGCCGGTGACCGTCAGGTTCCGGTGACCGCCGCGTCCTGGTGACCGCCAGGTGCCGGTGACCGTGAGGTGCCGGTGACCGTGAGGTGCCGGTGACCGTGAGGTGCCGGTGACCGTGAGGTGCCGGTAGTCGCCGCGTCCCGGTGATCGTCGTCGCTTCTTTGCGTCCGCCTCCGCTTCTTCCACTCCCTCTTCGGCCCCCCTCTTCCTCTTCTGTGTCCCTCCTCTGTCTCCCTCTCCTGTCCTCCCTGCTGGTTCTGCTGAGGTCCAGGTGACGCGTGAGTGCGGGTCGGCTTCCGGGCGTACTCGGGATGCCGGACATATCGGGCCATGTGACGCTGAACCCATGCCTCCAGGACTCCCGGCTTCACGGTCGTCACGGTGCGTCGTCTGTCTGGTGACAGCGATCGGGGTGGCACTGGGACCCACTGCCTGGGCCTCCGAGGGCGACGGGGCCTCCGCGTCGACGCGGACGGGCCTCCTGGCACCCGTGAAGCCCTCGGGCTCCCCCTCTTCCGCCGGCTCCGCCTCGGGCGAGCCACCTCTGGCGGGGCGGCTGGCAGGGGAGGGCCGGGCGCGGCCGGGGCGGTCGCTTCCTCCCCCGGAACCGGCTGACTCCGAGGCCGCGGACCCCGACGACACCGACGCAGAGGCCACGGACCCGGAGACCGCGGACTCGGAAGCCACTGCGGACGAGATGCCGCCGGAGCAGGAGCCGGCCCAGGTGCCCACGGCCACAGCGACGGCAGACGCCTTTCCGGAGCCCACCAGAAAGACGAAGCCCCAGCGCGCACTGGACAAGCCGGCCGCGCGTCAGGTGCGTGATGTCTCGCTGGGCAGCGGGATCGCGTTGGTCGGACTGGGGCTGGGGTTTCTGGCCGTCCGCATGCGCCGCGTGAACTGACCAGGCCGAGCGGAGAACCACGAGCGGCAGCGCCGGGCTGTCGGCCGACGGTAGGGCGGCACGGCGGCACGGCGGCACGGCGGCAGGGGCGCGAAGGGACGGCGGTCGGGGCGGCGCGAGGTCCGGAGCGCGAAGGTACGCCGGTCCGAGCGCGGCGTACACCGTACTGCGAGGCGGCGGTCAGGGCGCGACGGTACGGGCGGTCGAGGGCTGGTCGGGGGCTGATCGGGGGCTGATCGGGGCGCGGCAGCACGGTGGTCAGGGCGCGGCAATCTTTCTTCCGGACGGCATGCCGCTTCGCACGGCGACCCACTCCGAAACGCCGTCCCCTGCGGCTGGCGATCCCTCGCCTGGCGGCAATGGGTTTGGTGGCCGAGCGCATGCAGTCAGGCAACCAGGGCCATTCGGGGTCGGGCCGTTCCACGTCAGGGCCGTTCGACAGCCTGGCGCGCCGGGAGCGAACGGGCGAGCAGACGGGCAGACGGGCAGACGGGCAGACGGGCAGACGGGGCAGACGGGGCAGACGGGGCAGACGGGGCAGACGGGGCAGACGGGCGAGCGTGCGGCAAGCGGCAGGCGGCAGGCGGCAGGCGGCAGGACAAGGCCTGGGGCCCGTCGCCGGTACCGGTGCTCCCACCCGGCCCGCGGGTGACCGACGGGAAGGTGATCATCTTTTTCCGGGGGCACCACCATGTGGTGAGGCCTGTGTGCGAGACAATGGCGGCATGGAGATGCCGAGGAATGAACGGTCGCAGGAGCACCCCCAAGTCCTCGTGGTGGGGCAGGACGGAATGGCTATCGGCGGCGGCGGTGACGACGAATCGCGCGAGGTCCCGGTGACGGAGATGGTCGAGCAGCCCGCGAAGGTCATGCGCATCGGCAGCATGATCAAGCAGCTTCTGGAGGAGGTCAGGGCGGCTCCTCTCGACGAGGCGAGCCGGGTCCGGCTGAAGGAGATCCACGCGAGCTCGGTGAAGGAGCTCGAGGACGGCCTGGCACCGGAGCTCGTGGAGGAGCTGGAGCGGCTCTCACTGCCGTTCACCGAGGAGTCCGTCCCCTCCGAGGCCGAGCTCCGGATCGCGCAGGCCCAGCTGGTCGGCTGGCTGGAAGGCCTCTTCCACGGGATTCAAACGGCGCTGTTCGCCCAGCAGATGGCGGCCCGTGCGCAGCTGGAGCAGATGCGCCGCGCCCTGCCTCCCGGCGTCGCCCATGAGGACGAGGAAGGCGGCCTGGACCCGCACGGGCCGGCGCGCTCCGGCCCGTACCTGTAGTCCCTGCCACCGCTCGCTCCGCCCACGGCACATAACGGGGCCCGGCACACCTCGCGTGTGCCGGGCCCCGACGTTCACCCCGGGTACGGGGTACGGGGTACGCGGACCGGCCCACGCGACGTCCGCTCACTCACCGCTGGAGTGCTCGTGCCGCACGCGGGCCATCGGGCCCGCGTGCGGCAGACCTGTGCGTTCCGGCACCTCAGGGCCCCGCCGCGCTCAGGCCTATCGGTCGACAGCCTGCCCCTCTGCCCTCGAGGCGCCACGCGCAGCGGCCCCACTGGCGTCAGGCCCGCTGTCGGAGCCGACTCCGGAAGGACCCGCCCCTGAAGCGCGCTCGTAAAGGCCGCGAGGGGGGCTGACGGCGACCCAGGAGTGGCCCGGTCCGGGTTGGTCCCGACCTGCTCGTGGCGGGCCTACCCGCGGCGGCTGCCCTGCATGATCGCCGTGCGCGATCAGGCCTGCTCATGGCGCCCCTGCCCGCCTCCGGGCCTGCCTGGCGGCAATCCCCATGCAGCGCTTGGGCCCCCTCGATACAGGCCCGTAGCCGTCAGGCCTGCTCGTGGGGGCGAGCTCATCGCAGGCACGCTGGTGTCAGGCCTTCGGCGCTGCCAGGAGGATCTTGCCGATGTGGGTGCTGGACTCCATCAGCTGGTGGGCCTCCGCGGCCTGCGCCATCGGGAGCGTACGGTCCACGACCGGCCGGACGACGCCGTCGGCGAGCAGCGGCCACACGTGCTCACGTACGGCGGCGATGATCGCGGCCTTCTCGGCGAGCGGGCGGGCGCGCAGGGAGGTCGCCGTGACAGCGGCCCGCTTGCTCAGCAGGGCGCTCAGGTTCAGCTCACCCTTGGCTCCGCCCTGGAGGCCGATGATGGCGAGCCGTCCGTTCACCGCCAGTGCCCGTACGTTCCGGTCGAGGTACTTGGCCCCGACGATGTCGAGGATCACGTCCGCTCCCACACCGTCCGTGGCCTGACGCACCTCCTCGACGAAATCCTGCTCGCGGTAGTCGATCAGGATGTCGGCACCGAGCTCCTGGCAGCGGGCCAGCTTCTCCGGTCCTCCCGCTGTCACCGCGACCCGCGCACCGACGGCCTTGGCGAGCTGGATCGCCATGGTGCCGATCCCGCTGGATCCGCCGTGGACCAGAAGGGTCTCGCCAGGGCGCAGGTGGGCGACCATGAAGACGTTGGACCAGACCGTCGCCGCCACCTCGGGAAGCGCCGCCGCCTCGGCCAGGTCCACTCCGTCGGGTACGGGCAGCAGCTGGCCGGCCGGCACCGCGACCTTCTCCGCGTATCCACCGCCCGCCAGCAGTCCGCACACCTCGTCACCCACGGACCATCCGGTCACCCCGGGGCCGACGGCGGCGACGCGGCCGGCACATTCCAGGCCGGGGTAGGGGGAGGCACCGGGCGGAGGGTTGTAGAAGCCCTGCCGCTGGAGGACATCGGCCCGGTTGACGGCGCTGGACACAACCTCGACGAGGACCTCGCCGTCACCTGGTACGGGATCGGGGACCTCGGCCCATACGAGCGCTTCGGGGCCGCCGGGTTCGGGGATCGTGATCGCATACATGGCCGCGAGGCTACTCCGTGAGGAGTCCCGGACGTGGGCAGACCTGCCCGCGCCGTATCCGGGCCCTTGTCCCTACGGCCGCTGGTTGGGCGACGGCAGCGGGCTCGTCGGTGACGTGTGGAGCGGTGAGGCCCGCACGATCGTGATCACCCGGTCCGTCAGCTGCAACGGGCTGGCCGCCGGATCGTCGTAACCCAGCAGGCGGTGACCGCGCAGGACACTGACCACCAGGTCATCGGTCTCCCGGACGTTCCGGCCGACCTCCGCCTTTATCACCGGCCGCTCGACGAGATCGAGGCCGCTGCCCTGCTGGATGAGGTCCTCCATCACCGTGCCCGCACTGGGGCTGAGGACGGAGAGCCCGAGCAGACGGCCTGCCGCGCTCGCACTGGTGATCACGGCGTCGGCGCCGGACTGCCGGAGCAAGGGGGCGTTCTCCTCCTCGCGCACGGCGGCCACGATCTTCGCGCCCCGGTTGAGCTGGCGGGCGGTCAGGGCGACCAGTACGGCGGTGTCGTCTCGCTGGGTGGCGATGATGATCTGGCGGGCCTTCTGGACCTCGGCCCGCAACAGCACATCACTGCGCGTCGCATCGCCCAGTACGCCCACGAAGCCTTCGGCGTTGGCCGCTTCGATCACCTTGCCGGCCGGGTCGACGACGACGATCTGTTCCTTCTTCAGACCGGTCGCACAGAGCGTCTGGATCGCCGAACGGCCCTTCGTGCCGAACCCGACGACCACGGTGTGTTCACGCAAGTTGCTTCTCCAACGGTTCAGCCGGAAGTCCTCCCGGGTCCGCTCCGTCAGGACCTCGAGGGTGGTGCCGACCAGGATGATCAGGAAGAGCACGCGCAGCGGCGTCACCAGCACCACGTTGACGAGCCGGGCGGGGTCGCTGTACGGCACGATGTCGCCGTACCCGGTCGTCGACAGGGTCACCGTCGCGTAGTAGACGGCATCGAGAAAGTCGACCTTGTTGTCGGCGTTGTCGTGGTAGCCGCCCCGGTCGGCCCAGACGATGAAGACCGTGATCGCCAGCACCGTGAGAGCCATCGCCAGCCGCTTGGCGACCTGCCGCAGCGGCCGGTCGACAACGCGCCGAGGCAGCAGCACCCGGGTCGGGACGACATGTTCGTCTGCGCGCCTGGCCATCGCGTCGTGGCCGGGAAGTTTCACGTGAAACACCCTTCCGTCCACGGCGACGCCGAGGCCCACGGTAGATCGAGGATCTCCACCTCGGTGCCGGACCGTACCCCGCCGGGCGGCACCACGGCCAGCCCGTCCGCAGCGGCGATCCCGCGAAGCATGGCGGGGCCGTCGTAATGGAGAGGAACGACGCTGTCGTCGCGGTGGACCACAGGGATCAACCGGGTGTCCCGCGGGTGCCCGCGCACTTCTTCCCGCACGGGCGCACGGTACGGATCCTGGTCGGCCCGTCCGGCGATCCCCCGGAGCAGGGGCTCGGCCAGGGTCAGCAGTCCGGACACCGCGGCGAGAGGGTTACCGGGCAGGCCCACCAGGCAAGGACGGCCCTCGGGCAGTCGCGCCAGGAGCATCGGATGGCCGGGACGTACGGACACCCCGTCGACGAGCAGATCAGCTCCGATCTCGGCCAGGACCGGATGGACGTGATCCACGGGGCCCGCTGCCGTCCCACCGGTGGTGAGGACCAGATCGGCATCGGAGGAGAGGAGCGCCTGCCGGAGAGCACCGGCGTCGTCTCCGAGGCGCCGTGGCTCGCAGACCTCCGCACCCAGAGCACGCAGCCAGGGGGCCAGCATGGGACCGAGCGCGTCCCGGATCATCCCCTCGCGTGGAAGCCCCGCCATGAGGAGCTCGTCACCGAGCACGAGAACGTCCACGCGGGGCCGGGGTACGGCGATGAGTGCGTCGTACCCAGCGGCAGCAGCCAGTCCGAGAACCGGCGGGGTGACCACGGTTCCCATGGGCAGGAGCTCGTCCCCGGACCGGCATTCCTGGCCTCGGGGCCGTACATCCTGGCCGGGAACGACCTCACGGGTGGCGTGCAGAAGCCCTCTGGCCTCGTCGCAGTGCGCGTGCTCGCTGCGGATCACGGCGGTGGCGTCCGCCGGAAGGCGTGCGCCGGTCGCGATCCTCATGGCCTGTCCGTCGGGGAGCGGCCCTGCGGATCGGCGCCCGGCGAGCAGTCCTTCCCCCTCTCGCACAGCCCAGGGCCCCGGCCCCGCGACGACCCAGCCGTCCATGGCCGAGGTGTCGAACGACGGCAGATCGGTGAGCGCGACGACCGACTCGGCCAGTGCATGGCCGAGGGCCTTGTCCAGGGGAAGCCGGTGAGCGGCCAGCGGAGCCGTCCGGCCGAGCCGCTCGGCCAGTGCACGCGCGGCGGCCCAGCTGGTGGCACCGGCTCGGTGAGCTTGCGGAGAGGGCGTGGAGCTGTCGTGCGACGAGGCGCCGTGAGCGTGGGAGGAGGCCGGGACACAACCCGGAGCCGGGACCGAACCCGAGGCGCTGGGGATTGAGGCGCTGGGCGGCGGTGCGCCGGGGGATGAGGCGTTGAGGGTTGAGGCGCCGGGGGGCGGTGCGCCAGGGGTGGAAGCTCCGGCAGCAGGTACACCGGAAACAGGTGCTCCGGTAGCAGGTGCACCAGGGGTATGAGAGCCCGGAGCAGCGGAACCCGGAGCGGGGAAACACGAGGAGGGGCAGTCCGAGGACGAGGTGGGGGAACCTGAGGACGGGGTCGGGGGACCTGAAGAGGGACCGGTGTGCGTGCCCGGTTCCACCGTCGCCGACGAGGAGGTCGGAGCCGTCGCGCCGGAGCGGCCCGGTGTGGACTGCGCCGCTCTCGGCCGACGCCCGACGAGGGCCAGTGCCTGCTCGACAGCCCGCTCTTCTTCGGCTGCCCGCTCTTCCTCGGCCGCCCGCGCCCTGCCTCCGTGCGCGGTCATGGCGTGCCGGGCCCGCCGCCCGCCTCCGATTCCTCCGCCCATCGGAGCGCGAGGGCGGCGGCCTTGCGGGAGGCGTCGGCAACCGCTTGAGCCGCAGCCTCCGGCCCCTTTCCGCTACTTGCCATCGCAGCCGCGTACCCCACGAGGAACGTGGTCAGCGGTGCGGCGGGCCGGGCGACACCGTGCGCGGCGTCACGGGCGAGGTCGAGCAGGTCGCCGGTGTCGACGTCGAGTTCGATGCCCAGTTCGTTCTTGACTGCGGTGATCCATTCGTCCAGCACGGTCCCATGCTCCCTGATCCTCGCCCTGGCGGCGGCAATGTCCTCCCAGGTGTCGCAGTCGAACGATGCCAGAGGGCCTGCCTGGACCCTGGCCAGATCCAGTTCGGCCGTCAGCAACCGCAGCGGAAGGCCGGAGAGGCTGCCGTGCTCGGTGGCGAGAAGGGCGAGTTCACGGCGCAGGGGCTCGGCCCGGTAGACCGCGACCAAGGGCTGATCCCGGCCGTCCTGGTCGGTGCACAGCGCTCCCTCGTGGGTTCCTGTCCCCGCAGCCGCCAGCAACGAACGGATGGTCGCGTCCTCCAGGAACGGCAGATCCGCGGAGAGCGCCAGGACGTACTCCGCACCCGTATGCCGTACGCCGGCACCCAGCGCGGCCAACGGCCCCCCGCCCTCGGGCACTTCACGTGTCCAGGTGACGGGACGCGATGTGGGCCTGCGCCCGCCCACCACCACGGTGGAACCAGCACCGGCACATACGGCCAGCACCCGGTCGAGCAGCGCACGGCCGCCCACCTGGAGCCCTGGTTTGTCGGCTCCCCCGAGGCGCTTCGCGGCACCCCCGGCGAGAACGATGACGTCATACGCGGTCATGCCCCCGAGTATGCGGGCCACCCGCCCGTGACGGTCCCTCCGGGGGCCGAACTCACACGGAGGCCGCCCCTGGGCCGCCCACTCCGCAAACCCCGACTCCCACGACTCCGGCTCCCCCGGTTCCGTATCCGGGACGCGATATCGGGGGCCCGGGAGCGTTCCGTATCCGTGACGCGATATCGGGGCCCCGGGAGCCTGGGGCCCGGTATCGGGCGCCCAACATCCGGGGCCAAGGCTCCGGATGCTCCCTCTTCAGCACATCGCGCTCGGTGGCCGGTCTCCGGGCCGGTCTCCGGGCCGGTCTCCGGGCCGGTCTCCGAAGCGGGTTTCAGACCAGGGTTTCAGCCCGGGCTCCAGCCCGGAGTTCCAGACCAGGGCTCTGGACCTGGGGTTCCAGACTGGGGCTCTGGGCTGAGGCTCGTCACCGCCTCGGCTCTCCGGAACTGGCGATCCGCGGCCGGTTCCACACGGCTGGAGCTCCGAGGCCGATTCTCGGTGGCCGGAGTACCGAGACCAGACCCCAGCCTCTTCGCCCCTCTGGACCTCCCGGCCGGGCTGTCCCTCGCTCCGTCTCTCCGCCTATCCGCAGCCGGAGATCCTGATTACCCCGGGTTCTCCAGGGCTGGCCGCCTGAGGCCGGTTTCTGTACAACCAGAGTTCCAAAGCCAGGCCGCAGCCACTTCAGCTCCCCGAGCCTCGCAGCCCGCACTTCAGCTCCCCGAGCCTCCCGGCCCGGCTACCTTGCTCTCCGCCCCTCCAGGCTGCGGCCCTTCTCCTCCCCGCCTGCTCAACCATCCGCCCCCGGCTCCCCTGCCCCAGGCCCGCGGGACCTCAGGCCCCCGAACCCCCAAGCCCTCGAACCCCCCGGGTCTCAGGACCTCAGACGCCCCGAACCCGGGCCTCCGGAGTCCCGGACTGCCTGACTCCCGGATCACCGGACCACCAGACCACCGTGCTCCCGGCTCCCGGCTCCCGGCTCCCGGCTAGAGCGTGCGCAGCAGCACCGCCGGCTGTTCCACGCAGTCGGCGACGTAGCGGAGGAACCCACCCGCCGTACCGCCGTCGCATACCCGGTGATCGAAGGTGAGCGAAAGCTGGACGACCTGGCGGACCGCCAGCTCACCGTTGTGCACCCAGGGCTTCGGCACGATCCGGCCGACACCGAGCATGGCTGCCTCAGGGTGGTTGATGATGGGCGTCGAGCCGTCGACTCCGAACACCCCGTAGTTGTTCAGCGTGAAGGTTCCCCCGGTGAGTTGTGCCGGGGTCAGCTTCCCGTCGCGGGCAGCCTCGGCCAGCCGGGCGATCTCCGCGCCGATCGACTCGGCGTTCCGCGTGTGGGCGTCGCGGACGACAGGAACGACCAGGCCTCGCTCCGTCTGGGCGGCGAAGCCGAGATGGACACCGGACAGCCGCACGATCTCCCGTGCGTCGACGTCCACTGTCGCGTTGAGCTCAGGGAACCGAGTCAGCGCCGCCGTGCAGATGCGGGCCAACAGCGCCAGAACCGAGACCTTCGGCCCTGCGGCAGGACCGCCGGCGGCGTTCATCACAGCTCGCGCCGCCATCAGTTCGGTGGCGTCGGCATCGACCCAGCACGTGGCGTCGGGAATCTCCCGCCGACTGCGGGACAACTTGTCGGCGACCGCACCCCTGACCCCGCGCAGCGCGGTCCGCTCGACCGACGTGTCCGGCTCCGACCGGTCCACCGGTGCCGCAGGTGCCGCGACTGCGGGCTTCTCCTCCCTCGCCCTGATCGCCGACTCCACATCGGTACGCAGGATCAGCCCGTCCCGTCCCGTACCGACGACCTGCCGGAGATCGAGACCGTGCTGTCGCGCCAGCTTCCGAACCAGAGGCGAGATGACCGCGACGGGTCCCTCGGAACCGGTCCCGCCGAGGGACGGGTCCAGAACCGTGGCCGAAGCTGCTTCGGTTCCCGCAGCCGTCGCCGTGCCCTGGGCCAGGGCCTGGGGCCGGCCCGTCGCACGGTCCTGGCCCGCCGTACGGGGCTTCACCGTGGACGGGACGCCGTCCGGGGCCTGGGACCTCCCCGAGCCCTCAGCCGCTTCCGGTGCCCCCCTGTTCGCCGAGTCCGTGGACGACCCGGTCGAGCCGTACACCGCGCCGTTCACGGAGCCGTTCGCCGGGGCGGAGGACACGGCCGAAACAGGAACGGGCCTGAGCCTGCGCCTTCGTGCGGCCGGCGCGCCCGTCCCGTAGCCGACCAGCACGTTGCCGGACCCGCTGTCCTCGGCATCGCTGCCCGAGGACGCGCCCTCAGCCTCGTGCCCCGTCACCGGCTCCACCGATCCGACGGCCACGGTCAGCAGCGGTGCGCCGACCGGGAGCTCCGCGCCCTCCTCACCGAATCGCGCCGTCACCACGCCTCCGTAGGGGCAGGGCACCTCGACCATGGCTTTCGCCGTCTCGACCTCGACGACCGGCTGATCGATGGTGACGACGTCGCCGACCTCCACCAGCCACCGCACGATCTCGGCCTCGGTCAGCCCCTCGCCCAGGTCCGGCAGCTTGAATTCCAGTACCCGCGCCATCAGCTCTCGGCCTCCCACTGAAGACGGGCGACCGCGTCGAGCACCCGGTCCACGCCCGGCAGATGGTGCCGCTCCTGCATCGGCGGCGGGTAGGGGATGTCGAAGCCGGCGACGCGCAGCACCGGCGCCTCCAGATGGTGGAAGCACCGCTCGGTCACCCGCGCCGCGATCTCGCCACCCGGACCACCGAAACCGGACGACTCGTGGACGACCACCGCCCGGCCCGTGCGGCGCACCGAGGCGGCGACGGTCTCGTCGTCGAAGGGGACCAGCGAGCGCAGGTCGACCACTTCGAGGTCCCAGCCCTCCGCCGTGGCGGCCTCGGCCGCCTCCAGGCACACAGGGAGAGACGGTCCGTAGGTGATCAGAGTCGCGCTGCGGCCGGTACGCCTGACCACGGCGCGGCCGATCGGCTCGACCGCGGCCGGTGCGTCCGGTGACCACTCCGCCTTGGACCAGTAGAGCCTCTTCGGTTCGAGGAAGACCACCGGGTCGTCGGAGGCGATCGACTCCCTCAACAGCCCGTAGGCGTCGTCGACGGTGGCCGGCATGACGACATGCAGACCGGGTGTCGCCATGTAGTACGCCTCCGAGGAGTCGCTGTGGTGCTCGACCCCTCCGATCCCGCCGCCGTAGGGAACCCGCACCGTGATCGGCAGTGGCATGGCGCCCGCGGTCCGGTTCCGCATCTTGGCGACGTGGCTGACCAGCTGCTCGAACGCCGGATAGGCGAAGGCGTCGAACTGCATCTCCACCACGGGTCGCAGTCCGTACATCGCCATGCCCACGGCCGCGCCGAGGATTCCCGCCTCGGCCAGTGGTGTGTCCGTGCAGCGGTCGTCGCCGAACTCCTTGGCCAGGCCGTCCGTGACGCGGAAGACACCGCCGAGCGTGCCGACGTCCTCACCGAGGACGTGCACCGTCGGGTCCTCCGCCATCGAGTCGCGCAGCGCCCTTCCGAGGGCCTGCGCCATGGTGGCAGGCTTGGCCGTGCCGGTACGAACCCCGGCCGTCGCGGCAGCGGTGCTCATCGCCTCTCCTCCGTGCCGCTCTCGTCCTGCGGGCCGTGCTCGGCGTCCAGTTCGCTCCGCAACCGGGCCGCCTGCTCCTGCAACTGGCCGGTCGGTTCCTCGTAGACGTGGGAGAACAGGTCCATCGGGTCGAGCTCCGGATCGGCGTTCATCTGCTCCCGGAGCGCTTCCGCCATCCGCTCCGCCGCCTCACGCACCGTCCTGACGCCGTCGTCGTCCAGCAGCCCGCGGCCGGTCAGCTCCCGTTCGAGAAGCACGATGGGGTCATGTGCGCGCCACGTCTCCACCTCACTGTCGACGCGGTAACGGGTGGCGTCGTCGGCGTTCGTATGGGCGTCCATGCGATACGTGACCGCCTCGACCAGCGTCGGTCCCTCACCCCGCCGGGCCCGTGCCACCGCCTCGCCCAGCACCTGGTGCATCGCGACCGCGTCGTTGCCGTCGACCAGGCGCCCGGGCATCCCATACCCCACGGCCTTGTGGGCGAGGGACGGTGCCGCGGTCTGCTTGGCCAGGGGGACGGAGATCGCGAAGCCGTTGTTCTGCACGAGGAACACCACCGGGGCCCGCCAGACGGCCGCGAAATTCAGCGCCTCGTGGAAATCGCCCTCACTCGTCCCGCCGTCACCCACCATCGCGAGTGCCACCACGTCGTCACCCTTGAGGCGCGCCGCGTGGGCCAGGCCGACCGCGTGCGGCAACTGGGTGGCCAGCGGAGTGCAGAGAGGGGCGATGCGGTGCTCGCGTGGGTCGTAACCGGTGTGACGGTCCCCCCGCAAGAGTGTCAGCGCCTCGACCGGGTCCAGGCCCCGCGCCACCGCTGCCAGGGTGTCGCGGTAGCTGGGAAAGAGCCAGTCCCGGTCCTCCAGCACGAGGGCCGCCGCGATCTCACAGGCCTCCTGACCGGTGCTCGACGGGTAGACCGCGAGTCTGCCCTGCTTGGTCAGCGCGGTGGCCTGCGCGTTGTACCGCCGGCCGCGCACCAGCTCGGCGTAGAGCCTCAGCAGCAGCTCGGGATCGGCACCGGCCGCCGCGTCCGTCCCGAGCACGCGGTACGGCTCGGGGTCCGGGAGCAGCGGCGCGGGATCCGTGAGCGGCTTCCAGGCCGGGGGCGGCGTGGGCCGGTAGGCGGCTGCGCCGGGCAGCTCCTGGACCGTCATGACAAGCACCTCCTGGCATCGATACGTCGAGGGTGTCGAAATCTGCGGAAATATCGCGGAGTGGGCAAGGCCACGGTGTGGTGCGCCTCACCTACCGATTGTTCGGTCGCGGGCGCAATTTGGCTACAGGCACCTCCAGCCTGTGGACAAACGGTTCTCCACAGCCTGGGATAGGGGCAGGTCGTCCACAACAGGGAGGCGCGAGCAGATGGCAGCTGAACAAATGGCCGACATGGGCCAGGACCCGGGCCGCACCCCGCCCGCACGGCCTCTGGACTCCACCGACCGCGCGATCCTGCGCATCCTCCGGACGGACGGGCGCGCCTCCGTGCGAGCCGTCGCCGAACGCGTCCACGTCTCACGGGCCAATGCGTACGCCCGGATCAACCGGCTCGTCGATGACGGCGTGATCCGTGGTTTCAGCGCCCGCGTGAACCACGAACGGGCAGGCCAGGCCGCCTCCGCCTACATCACGCTCAAGATCGTCCAGAATTCGTGGCGCACCGTGCGCGAACAGCTCCAGGCCCTTCCGGGCGCCACCCACATCGCGCTGGTCAGCGGTGACTTCGACGTCCTGCTCCTGGTGCACACCCCGGACAACCAGGCGCTGCGCGAGCTGGTCCTGACCAGGATCCAGGCCATACCCGAGGTGCTGTCCACCCGCACCCTGCTGGTCTTCGAGGAGACCGACCTGGATCCGCGCCCGGACCGACCGGCCGAGCTCGCGTAGCTCCGGCCGGTCCCGCCGCCCCGGGCGCCGGAATCAGCCGGCCCGCATCCCGTCGAAGGCCAGCCGGACGACCGTGTCGGCGAGCTGCTCCGCCTCCGGAGAACCACCCGGCTGCGGTCGGTACCACTCGACCAGCGAGTTCACCATGCCGAAGAGCAGCCGGGTAGCCAGGCGTATGTCCACGTCCGCACGCAGGTCTCCGTCCGCCACCGCGGCCCTGAGCAGCTCGGACACCCGCTGGTCGAACTCACGCCGCCGTTCCAGGGCCCAGCGCTCCGTCTGCGTGTTGCCACGCACGCGCAGCAGCAGCGTGACGTACGGAAGCTCCTCCATCAGCACCTCGACCGTGCGGCGGGTGACGTACTCGACCCGGGCGATCGGGCGCCCCTGTACCGCGCCCGGCTCGTCGAGGATGCCGAAGAGCCCGTCGAGTGCCCGGCTCACCGCCCGCCTCAGAAGCTCTTCCTTGCCTGCCACGTGGTGGTAGATGGACGACTTGGAGATCCCCGCCGCCTTGGAGAGGTGCTCCATGGACGTGCCGTCGTATCCGCGCTCGTTGAAGACACCGACGGCAACGGTCAGGAGTGTCTCCGGGGTGTACGTGTCCCGCTTGGCCGTGGTCATGACCGCGATCCTCCCCCATGAGTTGTCCACAGGTTGCCCGGGGCCCCTTGTCCCGACCGATCGTTCGGTTACTCTAACTCCGTCAGCATATCCCTGCCCGGCTCGACGAGGAGTTGGTCCGTCATGGCCGCCGAGCTTTCCCCTGAGAAGCTGTCCGAGATCCACCGCCCGACGCTCGACCAGGCCCTCGAAGCGATCCGCACGCGCGCCTACTGGTCCCCGCACCCCGAGCACCCCAAGGCCTACGGCCAGGAAGGACTTCCCGGCAGTCTCGGCGCGGCCGAGGGCAAGGCCGCGTTCGACGCGGTGCTCGACACCCGGCTGGACCTGGGCCAGCCCGGGACCGACGGCTGGACCGGCGGAGAGGTCTCGCCGTACGGCCCGGCGCTCGGCGTCGAGTATCCGCACGCCGACCCCGACGTCCTGCTCCCCGCCATGCGGGCCGCCATGGGCTCCTGGCGTGCGGCGGGGCCCGAGACCAGGGCTCTGGTCTGCCTCGAGATCCTCTCCCGGATCAGTGCGCGCACGCACGAGCTGGCCCACGCCGTGATGCACACCAGCGGACAGGCGTTCGTGATGGCCTTCCAGGCCGGCGGTCCGCACGCCCAGGACCGTGGCCTGGAGGCCGTGGCCTACGCGTACGAGGAACAGACACGTACGCCGCGCAGCGCCGACTGGTCGAAGCCGCAGGGGAAGCGCGATCCGCTCCAGCTGCACAAGTCGTACACGGCGGCCGGGCGCGGTGTCTCGCTGCTGATCGGCTGCAACACCTTCCCCACGTGGAACGGCTACCCGGGCCTCTTCGCCTCACTGGCGACCGGCAATCCCGTTCTGGTCAAGCCACATCCGCGCGCGGTCCTGCCGCTGGCGCTGACCGTTCAGCTCGCGCGCGAGGTGCTGCTGCAGGCCGGCTTCGATCCGAACCTCGTGGCCCTGGCGGCGGAGCGGCCCGGCGAGGGCGTCGCCAAGACCCTCGCGGTGCGTCCCGAGGTGAAGATCATCGACTACACCGGTTCCACCGCCTTCGGTGACTGGCTGGAGACCAACGCCCGCCAGGCCCAGGTCTACACGGAGAAGGCGGGCGTCAACACGATCGTCCTCGACTCCACCGACGACTACCGGGGCATGCTCTCCAACCTCGCGTTCTCGCTCTCCCTCTACAGCGGCCAGATGTGCACCACCCCGCAGAATCTGCTCATCCCGCGCGACGGCATCACGACGGACGCGGGGGCGAAGTCCTTCGAGGACGTGGTGGCCGACATCGCCGGTGCGGTGAACGGACTCCTCGGCGACGACGCCCGGGCCAACGGACTGCTCGGTGCCCTGGTGAACCCGGACGTCGAAGCCCGGCTGGAAGGGGCCTCGTCCCTGGGCGACGTAGCGCTCGCCTCGCGTGCGGTGGCCAACCCCGACTTCCCCGACGCCGTGGTCCGGACGCCGGTTCTCGTGAAACTCGACAGCGCCCGGCCCGACGAAGCAGCGGTCTGCCTCTCGGAGTGCTTCGGCCCGGTCTCGTTCGCGGTCGCCGTCGACTCGACCGCTGACGCGTTGGACCTGCTGCGCCGCACGATCCGTGAGAAGGGCGCCATGACCGTCGGCGCGTACACCACCTCGCCCGAGGTGGAGAGTGCGGTGGAGGAGGTCTGCTTCGACGAATCGGCCCAGCTCTCGCTGAACCTCACCGGCGGCGTGTACGTCAACCAGACGGCGGCCTTCTCCGACTTCCACGGCTCGGGCGGAAACCCGGCGGCCAACGCGGCTCTCTGCGACGGGGCGTTCGTGTCCAACCGCTTCCGTGTGGTGGAGGTCCGCCGGCAGGCCTGAGCACGGCCCGCCGACGGCCCGTCGGGGCTCCGGTGGAGCGGGATCCCGCTCCACCGGTCACCCGCCCCGCGGGTCCGGGATGTCCGCGTACTGCTGTACCCAGGCGTGCATGGCGATGGCGGCCGCCGCACCCGCGTTGATCGACCGCGTCGAGCCGAACTGCGCGATCGAGCACACCATCGACGCGTGCTCACGCGCTTCCTCCGTCAGCCCGGGTCCCTCCTGCCCGAAGAGCAGCACGCACCTGCGCGGCAGCTCGGTCCGCTCCAGCGGCACGGCTCCGGGAAGGTTGTCGATCCCGATGATCGGCAGCCCCTCGGCCTCCGCCCAGGCCGTCAGATCCGCCGTGTCAGGGTGGTGCCGCACATGCTGGTAGCGGTCCGTGACCATGGCACCCCGGCGGTTCCAGCGCCGCCGCCCCACGATGTGGATCTCCTTCGCGAGGAAGGCGTTGGCGGTGCGCACCACCGACCCGATGTTGAAGTCGTGGCCCCAGTTCTCCACCGCCACGTGGAAGTCGTGCCGCCGGGTGTCGAGATCGGCGACGATCGCTTCGCGCGTCCAGTAGCGGTAGGCGTCGCCCACGTTGCGCCGGTCACCCTGGGCGAGGAGTTCGGGATCGTACCGCTCGTCCTCGGGCCACGGCAGCGGATGCGGCCCGACTCCGATCACGGCGCCGTACCCGTCGTCGTACTGGACGGGCTCCGCCGACGGGTCGGACGCCGATGCCGCCCCGGGCTCTTCTGCACTGCCGTTCTCGCTGGTCACCCGACGAGCGTATGGCCACCGCCGTCGCCGCTGCGCGTGGCCTCCTCCTCGCCCCGCTCCACCCGCCGCTGCCCGGGAAGCCGTACCCTGCCCGCCTTGCGGGAGAACAGGCGCTGTCCGCCGGCCGACACCGTGCGCCCCAGCCACACCAGGAAGACGGTGGGCAGGAAGACGGCGTCCGCAGCGATCATGGCCATGGAGAAGAAGGGCAGCCCGAGCAGCACGGCGATACCGACGTGCTCTCCGATCATCAGGACCAGCAGGACGTTCTTGACCCGCCGGTTGAACAGGGTGAACGGGAAGGCGACCTGGACGATCACGGTGGCGTAGGTCAACAGCATGACCGCCAGGGCGCTGGACGCGACCAGGCCGGAGAGCCCGGGCCAGGGGGTGAAGTAGTCGAGCTTGAGCGGGTAGTAGATCGCGGTGCCGTCCTGCCAGCGTGAGCCCTGGATCTTGTACCAGCCGGCGGTGGCGTAGATCAGACAGACCTCGGCCATGATCACGAGGAGTGCGGCGTTGTGGGCGAGGTTGGCCAGGACGTCGAAGAGGGCACGTAGTTCATGGTCCGGCGCCCGCCGGTTCAGGGCCCACCACGCGGCGTTACCCAGCCACAGCACCCACAGGAGGGCAGGCAGCCACCAGGTACCGCCGAGTCCACCCGCCAAGGTGGCGGGCAGGAGGACGCAGCCGAGCACCACCCACAGGACGACACCCGGGAGATCACGGGCCGGCAGGCCCGTCTCCCCGTAACAAGCCGCGTCCCGCGAAGCGCGGCGCGCGTCCAGGGACCAGACCCGCGCGCAGCGGGTCAGCATGAGATAGGCCGCCATCAGGTGGATGACGTTGTCGCCGCCGTCGCCCATGAAGATGCTGCGGTTCTGCAGGGACAGCACCCCGGCCATGAACAGGACGGAGGTGGCGCGCGTCCGCCAGCCGGCCATCAGCAGCGCGGAGGACACCAGGGCGAGCGCGTACACGACCTCGAACCAGAGCGTGCTGTCGGACCACATCAGCACGGTGAAGGCGTCGTTGTTGGTGATGAGCCGGCGCGCCATGCCCCAGCTCCACGGGCCGTCGGGGCCGTACAGCTCATGGCGGTGGGGCAGCTCACGCAGCAGGAACAGCAGGAAGGTGGCGGAGACACCGATCCGGACGACGGCGCTCTGATAGGCGCCGAGGGGCGAAGCCGTGATGCGTTGGACGGCGCGGGCGAGCGCCTGACCGGCGGTCCCGCCGGCCGCCCGGAGCGGAGCGGGAGCGCTCATCCCTCCGCCTTCCCGGCCTGCGAGGACCCATCCTCCGGATCCGGCCCGGGGAGGTCGGACGGGTTGACCGTCCACCACGGCAGCTCCCTGTACTCGGGCTCGGTTCTGATCTTCTCGTCGCTCCACGGCGGGGCCGCGACAGAACTCGCCGCGGACCGGACCTGGATGCGCTCCACCTTGCCGCCGTAACCGAGCTCGGCCAGACGCAGCATGACGATGCGGCGTACGTAGAGCTCGGACAGTTCGCCACGCAGACCGGTGGGGCGGTTCTCGCTGTCGTGGGACCCGGTGTAGAAGTCCCAGGCCCGCCGAAGCTCGTTCTGGTCGACGTGGCTGGGGAGCAGGTTGCCGCGTATCGCCTCGCCGTCGTCGCGCGAGAGATTCATCCAGCCGGTGATCCTGGCGCCGTCGGCGCCGTCGTCGGCCACATCGGCCCTCACGTGCACCGAGATGTTCTGCTGGAGAGGATTGGGGGCGAACAGCTTCCAGTTCTGCTCGAACTCGGGATACACCCAGTCGTCGACCACTTCGCCGTGCTGCTTCGTCAGCGTGTTGGACGGCGCGACGTGCAGAAAGATCACGGCTATGTGTGCGCAGGCCAGCAGCCCCATGACGGACAGCGCGAGCGCCGCTGCGATCTGGTAGGGCAACGAGAGCGCGGCCATACCGCCGACGGCACGGCGCCCCACCGACCCGGTGACGGCAGCGGCGGCCGGCGAGTGGTCCGTGGAACCCGGGTCCGGAGGACCGTCAGCAACGGCCTCCCGCGTTTCCGCAGGTGCGGGCTCCGCGTCCTGGTCCGTGTACGGGCGGTTCGTCACACCGGGCCAGGGGACCTTCTTCCCGTCTCCGGTGCGCCCACCGTGGTCCGCATCCATCCCGCCCCGATCACCGTCGATCACCACTCAGTTATCCACAGGGTTGACACCCTACGGGCCTGCGACTCACCATTGAAGCCAAGGAACCGAACGATCGGTCGGTAGGGAGCCCGGGATGGCGGCAGTGACTGCGGACCAGAGGACGCAGGGGGCGGCTGGCGTGGAGGACGCGGAGCGTCAGGCCGCGTTCGACGCGACGGTGGCGGCCGACGAAAGGATCGAACCGCGGGACTGGATGCCCGAGGCGTACCGGGCGTCCCTGGTCCGCCAGATGGCCCAGCACGCCCATTCCGAGATCATCGGCATGCAGCCCGAAGCCAACTGGATCTCACGCGCACCCTCGCTGCGCCGCAAGGCGATCCTGATGGCGAAGGTCCAGGACGAGGCCGGGCACGGGCTCTACCTCTACAGCGCGGCGGAGACCCTGGGGACCAGCCGCGAGGAACTGCTCGACAAGCTGCACGCAGGCCGGCAGCGCTACTCCTCGATCTTCAATTACCCCACGCTGACCTGGGCGGACGTCGGCGCCATCGGCTGGCTGGTCGACGGAGCCGCCATCACCAACCAGGTGCCGCTCTGCCGCTGCTCCTACGGCCCGTACGCCCGCGCGATGGTCCGGATCTGCAAGGAGGAGTCCTTCCACCAGCGCCAGGGCTACGAGCTGCTGCTCGCACTCAGCCAGGGGACCCCCGCACAGCACGAGATGGCGCAGGACGCGGTCAACCGCTGGTGGTGGCCTTCCCTGATGATGTTCGGCCCGCCCGACGACTCGTCGTCCCACTCGGCGCAGTCGATGGCCTGGAAGATCAAACGGCACTCCAACGACGAGCTGCGCAGGCGCTTCGTCGACATCTGCGTCCCGCAGGCACAGGCGCTGGGGCTCACCCTCCCCGACCCCGACATCCGGTGGAACGAGGAGTTGGGACGCCACGACTACGGAGCGGTCGACTGGACGGAGTTCCAGGAGGTCCTCAAGGGCAACGGCCCCTGCAACGAACAACGACTCACCCAGCGGCGCACGGCCCACGAAGCGGGCGCCTGGGTCCGCGACGCGGCCGCGGCATACGCAGACAAGCACGCGGCACGGCCCGGCACAGCCGGTGCGGCCGCCCAGCCCGTGGAGGCGACCGCATGAGCAGCTCGACCGACTGGCCCCTGTGGGAGGTGTTCGTGCGGTCCCGGCGCGGCCTGTCCCACACCCACGCGGGCAGCCTGCACGCACCGGACGCCGAGATGGCCCTGCGCAACGCCCGCGACCTGTACACACGCCGCTCGGAAGGCGTCTCCCTCTGGGTGGTCCCCTCGACGGCCATCACCGCCTCCTCACCGGACGAGAAGGATTCCTTCTTCGAGCCCGCCGGGGACAAGCCCTACCGTCATCCCACGTTCTACGACATCCCGGAAGGGGTGAAGCACCTGTGACCGCGGCCCTCGCCCTCGGCGACGACGCGCTGGTGCTGTCGCACCGGCTGGGGGAGTGGGCGGGGCACGCCCCCGTGCTGGAGGAGGAGGTGGCACTGGCCAACATCGCGCTGGACCTGCTGGGACAGGCCAGGATGCTGCTCTCCTTCGTCGGTGACGAGGACGAGCTCGCCTACCTCCGCGAGGAGCGTGCCTTCCGCAATGTCCAGCTGGTGGAACAGCCCAACGGCGACTTCGCCCACACCATCGCCCGCCAGCTCTACTTCTCCGTCTACCAGCACCTCCTGTACGAGGCACTGGCCGCCGGTGAGAGCGAGTTCGCGGATCTCGCGGCCAAGGCCGTCAAGGAGGTCGCCTACCACCGGGACCACGCGGAGCAATGGGTCCTGCGACTGGGCGACGGCACCGCGGAGAGCCACGAGCGCATGCAGGTGGCGCTGGACGCCCTGTGGCGTTTCACGGGCGAGCTGTTCGAGCCCGTGGAAGGGGTCGCCGTCGACCGGCACACCCTGCGCGACGGCTGGCTGGCCGCCGTCACCTCCGTGGTGGAGCGTGCCACCCTGACCCTCCCCTCGGGTCCGCAGTCCGGAGCCTGGGCGGCCGGAGCGGGCCGGCAGGGCCTGCACACGGAGCCGTTCGGGCGGATGCTCGCCGAGATGCAGCACCTGCACCGCAGTCATCCGGGGGCATCGTGGTGACCACCGGGACAGAGACACCGCTGGAGGCGGAGCTCCACAGGCTGGCGGGCTCCGTGCCCGATCCCGAGCTTCCGGTGCTCACCCTCGACGAGCTCGGAGTGCTCCGCGGTGTGCGGGTGGACGGAGCGGACAAGGTCACCGTGCGGCTCACCCCGACGTACACCGGCTGCCCTGCCATCGAGGCCATGTCCGCCGACATCGAGCGCGTACTGCACGACCACGGCGTCGCGGAGGTGTCCGTGGTGACCGTCCTCGCCCCGGCCTGGTCGACGGACGACATCAGCGACGCGGGGCGCCGCAAGCTGGCGGAGTTCGGCATAGCACCCCCACGTCCGGGCGGCGGCCCGGGCGGGCCGGTGCCGTTGACCCTCTCGGTGCGCTGTCCGCACTGCGGTTCCACGGACACGGAACTGCTGAGCCGGTTCTCCTCCACCGCGTGCAAGGCACTGCGCCGTTGCGTGGCGTGCCGCGAACCGTTCGACCACTTCAAGGAGTTGTAGATGTTCCATCCGCTCCGGGTCAGCGCGATCGAACGGATCACGGACGACGCGGTGGCCGTCACCCTCGCCGTGCCGTCGGAACTGCGCGAGACCTTCCGCCACACACCCGGTCAGCATCTGAACGTGCGCTACCTGGTCGACGGCGAGGAGATCCGACGCTCGTACTCGATCTGCGCACCTGCCACCGAGCAGCCGGGACCTCCTCTGCTGCGCGTGGGGATCCGCATGGTCGACGGGGGAGCGTTCTCGACGTACGCCCTCAAGGAACTCGCGGTCGGGGATCCGGTGGAGGCGATGGCTCCGACCGGGCGTTTCGTCCTCGACCCGCGGCCGGGCCACTTCGCCGCGATCGTCGGGGGGAGCGGCATCACACCGGTGCTGTCGATGGCGGCGACACTGCTGGCGCGGGAGCCTCTGGCGCGCTTCTGTCTGATCCGCAGCGACAGGACGGCCGCGTCGACGATGTTCCTCGACGAGGTGGCGGATCTCAAGGACCGCTATCCGGACCGCTTCCAGCTGGTGACGGCGCTGTCCCGCGAGGAGCAGGCCGCAGGTCTTCCTTCGGGCAGGCTGGACCGTGAGCGGCTCACCGGTCTACTGCCGGCGCTGCTCACGGTGCCCGACGTGGACGGCTGGTTCCTGTGCGGGCCGCTGGGCCTGGTCCGTGGGGCGGAGGGTGCCCTGCGGGCGCTCGGCGCCGACCGGTCACGCATCCACCAGGAGATCTTCCACGTCGCCGACGAGGCGCCTTCTCTGTCCACGGCCGCCAGGGTGGCCTCGCCGTCGGAGAGCAGGCTCACGGCGACCCTCGACGGGCGGTCGGGCAGCTGGCCGGTCGAGAACGGCGAGTCGCTTCTGGACACGGTGTTGCGCAGCCGCTCCGACGCTCCGTATGCCTGCAAGGGAGGAGTCTGCGGGACCTGCAGGGCCTTCCTGGTCTCGGGCGAAGTGCGGATGGACCGCAATTTCGCGCTGGAGCCCGAGGAGACCGGTGCGGGCTTCGTGCTGGCCTGCCAGTCCCACCCCGTCACCCCGGAAGTCGAAATCGACTTCGACCGCTGACACCCCGCTTCCCGCACGCCGGGCGGCCGGCCACGGGCACCGGCACCCTTGCCCGCGCGTTCGGCCGACGGCTCACCGACGGCTCACCGACGGCTCACCGACGGCTCACCGACGGTCCAAGCAGCCCGCACCCTGCCCGCCCGACCCCGTGGCGGCCCGTACCGACGGAGCACGACCGCCTGCGGGGCGAGTGGACCGCTGGCCCACGGGACATCGGCTCCTGAGCCCAGGAGGGATGGCGCCCCCGGCCCCTGATCCGCAGGACCGTTGTCCACGGAACCATCGGGCCGGGGCTCCAGGCCCTGGTACGTCCACGGACCCCATCGGGACCTCACATCAGCGGGCCGTTTCGGGAACCACCGAAGGGGCGGTGTATCGGCGCCGTCTTCGGAATCTGGCGGGGTCTCGTACGGAGAAGCCTCAGAGAACGAAAGCCGAGCTGCCGGTGTCCGTGACCATCGGGCGTCCGGCACCGTCCCAGGCCAGCATGCCGCCATCGACGTTCACCGCGTCGATGCCCTGCTGCACCAGGTACTGGGTCACCTGGGCGGACCGGCCTCCGACGCGGCACATCACGTGCACCCGGCGACCGTCCTCGGCCGCTTCGGTCAGCTCGCCGAAGCGGCCCACGAAGTCACTCATGGGGATGTGCAGCGCGCCCTCGACATGCCCGGCCGCCCACTCGTCGTCCTCCCGGACGTCCAGCACGAAGCCGTCCGACGGAACCGCCACGACGTCCACCGAGGGCAGCGGAGCGAAATTCATGGGTATGCCTTCTTTCGTACGTACGCGCCACGGTCATTCGGAACGCTACTGCACGAGCCCCGCCAGCTCGTTCTCACGCTGGGACACTTCCGCGAGGAGCTTCTCACCGATGTCGTCCAGCAGTACGTCCGGATCATCGGGCGCCATCCGCAGCATCGAACCGATCGCGCTCTCCTCCAGCTCCTTGGCCAGAACCGTGAGCAGCTCCTTACGACGGCTCAGCCACTCCAGCCTCGCGTAGAGCTCCTCGCTCTCACTCAGCCGCAGCTCAGGCGTCACCGGGCCCGCCGCCCACTCGGCGGCCAGCTCCTTCAGCAACGCCACGTCGCCGCGTCCGTAGGCCGCGTTGACGCGGGCGATGAACTCGTCCCGCCGTGTCCGCTCCTTCTCGTCGGGCGCCAGATCCGGGTGGGCCTGGCGCGCCAGCTCGCGGTACAGCTTGCGCGCCTCCTCACCCGGCCTGACCCGCTTCGGCGGCCGGACGGGCTGCTCGGTGAGCATGGCCGAGGCCTCGGGCGAGAGACCGTCCGAGTCCATCCAGTCGTGGAAGAGCTCCTCGACGCCGGGCATCGGCATGACAATCGCGCGGGCCTCCTGGGCCTTGCGCACGTCCTCCGGGTCCCCGGTCTTCGCGGCCCGGGCCTCGGCGATCTGCGCGTCCAGCTCGTCCAGACGCGCGTACATCGGGCCGAGCTTCTGATGATGCAGCCGGGAGAAGTTCTCCACCTCGACCCGGAAGGTCTCCACAGCGATCTCGAACTCGATCAACGCCTGTTCGGCCACCCGGACGGCCTTGGCGAGCCGCTCCTCGGGCCGGGGGGCGGCGCTCTCACCGGCGGCAGCGTCACCACCCCTATCGGCGTCGGCATCAGCGGCGCCGGCAGCGGCGCCGTCTGCGGGGCCCGCCTGCGATGCGTCGTCCGGCTCCACTCGCAGGTCGTCGCCCAGCGACGCGTCCTGCGCGTACGGCGGCTCGCCCCGCTGGTGCTGGTTCGGCCGGTCTTCATCGTTCCGGGTGGTCGGCACCCCGGCGGCTTCGTGGGTCACCCGTCCAGCGTATGGCCACGGCCCACGCCGCGAAGCCACCTACCGGCCGCGCGAACCGCTCAGACGCCGAGCTCGGCCGCTATTCGGCCCGCTCGTACGCCCCGGACGAGCTCGGCGTGATCCGCTTCCGTCCGGTCCGCGTACGCCACGGCGAAATCGGCCACCGCCGCGTCCAGCTCGGTGTTCTTCCCGCAGTAACCGGCGAGCAGCCGGGGATCGGCACTGTGCGCGTGGGCCCGGGCCAGCAGCGCTCCGGTCATCCGCCCGTAGTCGTCCACCTGGTCGGCCGCGAGCGCCGCCGGATCGACGCTGCCCTTGCGATTCCTGAACTGACGTACCTGATAGGGCCTGCCGTCGACCTCGGCCCAGCCGAGCAGTATGTCGCTGACGACCTGCATCCGCTTCTGTCCGAGCACCACCCTGCGTCCCTCGTGCACCACGTCGGGTACCTCGAAGCCGGCCTGCGGGAGGTAGGGGGAGAGCGCCGAGGGCCGGGCCTCCTTCACCTGCAGCACCAGCGGCTCGCCCCGGTGGTCGAGCAGCAGCACCACATACGACCGGGTTCCCACACTTCCCGTGCCGACCACCCGGAACGCCACATCATGGATCGCATAACGTGCCAGCAGCGGAACCCGGTCTTCCGAGATCGTCCCGAGGTAGCCCTCGAGCCCTGCCGCCACGGCCGCAGCCTCCGCGTCGGGCACCCTGCGCAGCACAGGAGGTGCGTCCACGAACCGGCGACCGCCGTCCTCGCACTCCTCCGTGGATCTGGCGGCGAAGCGGGCACTCGTGTTGTTGCGCGCCTTGGCGGACACCCGCTCCAGGGTCCCCAGCAGATCCCGGGCGTCGGTGTGCGAGACGAGTTCCTCGTCCGCGATGGCGTTCCACGCGTCCAGGGCGGGCAGCCCGGCCAGCAGGCGCATCGTGCGCCGGTAGGCGCCCACCGTGTCGTACGCGCCCCGCATGCAGGTGTCCTCGTCCGCCCCCGCCTCCCGGCCCGCGAGGACCAGGGAGGTGGCGAGGCGCTTGAGGTCCCACTCCCACGGCCCGAACACGGTCTCGTCGAAGTCGTTGAGGTCGATGACCAGGTTGCCGCGCGCATCGCCGTAGAGCCCGAAGTTGGCCGCATGCGCGTCCCCGCAGAGCTGAGCTCCCACCCCCGTAACCGGCGTGCCCGTCAGGTCGTGCGCCATCAGGCCGGCCGAACCGCGCAGGAAGGCGAACGGCGTCGCGGCCATCCGCCCGACCCGTATGGGCGTCAGGGCCAGCACCCTGCCCTGATTCGACTGCTCGACCGCCTGTATCGCATCCGGCCTCCCGGTGGGCAGCACGAGGGAACTGTGGTCGGAACGGGGCACCTTGAGCCTCAACGCCTTGCCTGCCGCCTTCGGCGACGCGCTCCTTGATCCGGACGGGCGCGACCCTCCGGCCGCCCGACGCGCGAAACCGCGGACGACGGGGATGCGTCCGTCCCCTTCCCCCCGCTGCACCGGCACCGTCGCCTCGGACCCGCCGAATCCGCCGAACTCGCTCATGGAGCGCCGCCTCCCCCGCTCTTGTCCGGTCGTACGCCCGACCAACATCAACTGCGGCCGACGGTACAGCCGTTGCGCGACAGCCGTCTGCCCCTGTGGACAACTCGGGAACCCGCCTGTGGACAACCTCGCCCACGAGCCGGAAGCCCCACAGCCCGCCCCGGGCCGTCAGTCATCGCAGCAGCAGCGCCACCGAACCCTTCAGGCCGTCGCCCGCGACAGGACCGGACCGCATTCCTCCGCCCCAGGACGTCAGCACCCGCGACTCCTGACGTACGGCCGTCACACCCCGACGGCCTCCTCCATCTCCTCCTCGGCTCCAGCGGCCCCCCGGAGCGTCACCGCCTCGCGGGCCCTCTCCGCCGCCTCACGGGCCCTCTGCGCGGCCTCACGGCGCCTCCTCGCCTCGGCCAGGCCCGCCACCCCCATGACCACCAGCCCGGCGACGAACCAGAGAGCCAGCACCAGCACGTGCCCGCCGAGGGCGTGACCGCCGAAGTACACATGGCTGCGCACCCCTTCGACGAAGCCCGCACCGTTCCAGAAGGAGTGCAGGGATCCGAAGAAGCCCGGCTGGAGCTCGGGCCGGAAGATGCCGCCGGAACTCGTGAAGTTGAGCATGACGAAGAGCAGCATCACGCCGAGCGTGGTCCATCGCCTCAGGAAGGTGTGCAGCCCCACCCCGATCAGCAGGATGCCCGCCGAATAGAGCCACGCCAACGCCCACAGCCCGCCGAGCCCATGGTCGACGAGGCCGAACACGGGTCCCGCGAAGGCTGCGCCGATGGCACTCACCACGAGCGAGGTGGCGAGGGCCAGCACGCCCCGGATCCGCAGCGCCAGCACCGCGCCCGCACCGCCGATCACGGCGACCGACGCGTACGACCCGATACTGACCGCCACCAGCAGGAAGAAGATCCCCTGTCCGGTCGGATCACCGTCCGCCGTAGGCGCGACGTCCGTCACCTGAAGCGGGGCGCCCTGACCGGCGGCGACCTCGGTGAAGACCTTCTGGACCACCGTCGCGCTGGTGTCCGACGAGGCACTGGCCACGATGAGTTCGGGGCTGCTTCCCGGCACGTAGGCGCCATAGCTCTGCTGCGTTCTCAGATGGCTTTCCGCGATACCGCGGTCCGCCACCGTACGCACGCTCAGCGCCCCGTCCCCCTTGTCCTGCAAGGTCTGTGCGAGCACCTGGGCGCTCGCTCCCGACCCGACCACGTCCACTCTCAGATCGTGCGGTTCCGGGGCGTGGAAGGCCCCCAGATAGGCGAGGCCCATACCGACGCACATCAACAGCGGCGTTATGAGATGGCTGAGGACATGGCGCAGCGCTCCGGCCGGCGTGCCGGAGGCGGAGCTCGGACCTGCGGACATTCGGCGACTCCTCCATTAGTTGGCTTTTACAACCTCTATATTTGTTGTAGCATACAACTAAAGTCAGGAAGGTGGTTCACGTGACGGAAGCCCCCCGGGAGCGCGAGGAGTCGCTGGATGTCATTCAGCGCGAGCTGACGGCCTTCGCACGCCGCGCACGGGCGACCGCGGCACGGCTCCACCCGGACCTGCCCCTGGTCTCGTACACCCTGCTCGCCCACATCGACGACCGGCACGGCTGCCGCGCAACGGATCTGGCGGCGCACTACATGCTGGACAAGTCGACAGTCAGCCGCCAGGTCGCGGCCCTGGAGAAACTCGGCCTCGTCGAGCGGCATCCGGATCCGGACGACCAGCGGATCCAGGTGCTGCATCCCACCGCCGCCGGCACCAGGGCGCTCGCCTCGACGCAGGCCAGCCGGCAAGCGGCCTACCAGGAACGCCTCGGAGCGTGGACGTCGGACGATCTGGCGCGGTTCGCGGAGTACCTGCTGCGCTACAACTCGGCGGGCGAGGGCACCTCACCGCGCTAGTCCCGCTCCCCGGGCCCCACGACCCGCCCGAAGCGCGCTACACCGAGGCCCCCGGGGGCCGCGCCTCCGCCCGCCCGGGAGCCACGCCGGGACGGCGATCCACGGCACACGAGCCTCGCCCCGCACCCGACAGCACAGCACCCGGAACGCCCGCGGCGGACCTGACGGCCGGAAGTCAGCAGCCCCCCTGGTCCGCCAGATAGGAATCCGCCCACTGCCCGAGCTCCTTGAGCGCGGGCTCCATGGCGGCACCGGCCTCCGTGAGCCGGTAAGCGACCCGCAGCGGGGGCCCCTCGTCGACCTCGCGCACCACGAGACCTGCCGCCCCGAGCTCGGACAGCCGGTCCGAGAGCATCCGCTCACTGATGCCCGGAATCGCTCGCCGCAGATCCGCGAAGTGCACCGGCTGCCGCATCAGCACCGAGACGATCGGCCCCGTCCAGCGCTTCCCGAACAGCTCAAAGACGCGGGTGATGCTCGCGTCCACCCGCCGACAGGCCTGCTCGCTGTGCTCCGCCATGACCCCAGACTACTGCGTCACAGTGAGGGGCTTATTAAAAGTAAGGGGCTATGTTATTAATAGGTACGCACTGAAGGTTGGCCTCGGGCTCACCCACCCCGGCAGCTCCGCCCGAGAGCCCACGGAGAGCTTCACCTTCGAATTCCGACCCCTACGGAGATCCCCATGGCCACGCTCCTGCACCTCGACTCCGCCGTCTTCCCCCAGGGCTCCACGTCCCGGGAAGTCACCGCCGCCTTCGTCGCGGCCTGGCGTGAGCAGCACCCCGACGGCCAGGTCGTGTACCGGGATCTCGCCGCCGCCCCCCTGCCCCACCTGGACGCCTCGGCCGTGGCCGCCGGCGCCGAGGACGCCCTGCGCGCGGAGCTGTCCGCCGAGCTCGTCGCCGCGGACGCCGTACTCATCGGCGCACCGATGTACAACTTCTCCATCCCGTCCACCCTGAAGGCGTGGCTGGATCAGGTGATCATCGTCGGCCACAACGCGGGCCCCGAGGGCCCCGTCGCGGGCACGCCCGTCACCGTGGTGGCCAGCCGCGGCGGTTCGTACGCCCCCGGCACCCCGCGCGAGGACTTCGAGTTCGTCCAGAACTACCTGGAGAAGGTGCTCAGCGGCATGCTCGGGGCCGAAGTGGACTTCATCGTCCCGGAGTTGACCCTGGCCCATTCGAAGCCCGAGATGGCCGAGCTGACCCCCCTCGCCGACGCCTCCCGCACTCGGGCACTCGCAGACGCGGCGGAGAAGGCAAAGACCCTCGCCGCGCGCCTCGCCGCCTGACGCAGCCCTCCGCCGCGCGCGCACGAAACGTCTCTTTGGTGCGGACCCGACGTTTCACGTGAAACAGCCAACCCCCTGAACACGCCTTCGTACTCGATGCGTGGTTCATCACAGCGCCCACCACAAGATCCAGCTCGTCGCGACGCCCCCGGGGCGCTCTCCCGAAACCGGCAGCCCCGGAGGCAGGAGAGTGCCCCTCAGGTGCGCCTCACCCCGGAAAGCACACCGCATCAGGTCACCGAACCGGAACGATGGGGCCCGAGCGCACGGCGGTACCGAGCGCCGCCTGACCACACGGAGACATCAAGGCGGCCCGATCACGCCGAGCCCCGGGCAACCGGAACGATCCGCACAACGAAGAACCCCCGCACCGGATCTCTCCGGTGCGGGGGTTCTGTCGAACCAACCCGGCGGTCGCAAGCGACTACCTGTTGTGCGCGAGGGGGGATTTGAACCCCCACGTCCCTAAGGACACTGGCACCTGAAGCCAGCGCGTCTGCCGTTCCGCCACTCGCGCAAGAGTGGTGTTTTCAGACTCTCTCACCGTGTGGTGTGAGCGCCTGGCGACATCCGAAGATTAGCACGCTGGACAGGGTGGATTCACATCCGTTGTTTCGCCGGACTCACGACGGGAACCGGGAACGCGGAAAGCCCTCCCCCACTCCTCCTGAGTGCACCCGGAGTGCGGGACACTGTCAGGAGGCCACCTCTACGATCCGTGTGAGAGGTGACACTCATCCACTGTGCAGACAAGGGGAACCAGCCGATTTCCCGACGCGTGGATACGATCAGTAAGCAGTACAGGGATGACGACACCGGAGGAGGTGCCCCATGGGAGTCATGAAGCGTTTCGAGCAGCGTCTCGAAGGTCTGGTCAACGGCACCTTCGCCAAGGTCTTCAAGTCCGAGGTGCAGCCGGTCGAGATCGCGGGAGCCCTCCAGCGGGAGTGCGACAACAACGCGACGATCTGGAACCGCGAGCGGACGGTCGTACCCAACGACTTCATCGTCGAGCTGAGCACCCCTGACTTCGAGCGGCTCAGCCCGTACTCGGGTCAGCTGGGCGACGAGCTGTCCGGCCTCGTGCGCGACTACGCCAAGCAGCAGCGCTACACCTTCATGGGACCCATCAAGGTTCACCTGGAGAAGGCGGACGACCTCGACACGGGTCTCTACCGCGTACGCAGCCGGACCCTGGCATCGAGTTCGTCACAGCAGGGCCCGCAGAGCGGTCCCGCTCCTCAGGCCCAGCCGAGCAGGCCCTCCCCGCAGGGGCAGGGCGGTTACGGCTACCCGCCGGCATCCGCTCCGCCCATGCCCCCGTCCCCGCCTCAGAGCGCCCCCGGGCGCTCGGGCGGAGCCTCCGGCGACTGGCGCCCGCCCGCCTCGTCCGGCCCCATGCCGGACGCCCAGGTGCGGCGCTGGATCGAGATCAACGGCACCCGGCATCAGATCTCCCGTCCGACCTTGGTGATGGGACGAAGCACCGAAGCCGACGTGCGGATCGACGACCCCGGCGTATCGCGCCGGCACTGTGAGATCCGGACCGGAACGCCCTCGACGATCCAGGACCTCGGGTCTACCAACGGCATCGTGGTGGACGGGCAGCACACCACCCGCGCTACGCTCCGCGACGGCTCGCGGATCGTCGTGGGCAGCACCACCATCGTTTACCGGCAAGCCGAAGGGTGAAGCGGGGGCAATGTCAGAGCTGACCCTGACGGTCATGCGGCTAGGTTTCCTGGCTGTTCTGTGGCTATTCGTAATCGTGGCCGTCCAGGTCATTCGCAGCGACCTGTTCGGTACGCGTGTCACGCAGCGCGGCTCACGCCGCACTGCCGCTGAGACGCGCCCGCAGCAGACGCGCCAACAGCAGGCGGCGCCGCCTCAGCAGCGCCAGCAGTCCGGGCGCCAGCGCCGCGGTGCGCCCACCAAGCTGGTCGTCTCCGAAGGCACTCTCACCGGCACCACCGTCGCCCTCCAGGGCCAGACCATCACCCTGGGCCGGGCGCACGACTCAACGATCGTGCTGGATGACGACTACGCGTCCAGCAGGCATGCCAGGATCTACCCGGACCGTGACGGCCAGTGGATCGTCGAGGACCTCGGGTCCACCAACGGCACCTATCTCGACCGGACCCGGCTCACCACCCCGACACCTGTTCCGCTGGGCGCGCCGATCCGCATCGGCAAGACCGTCATCGAGCTGCGGAAGTAGTACGACAATGAGCGAGCGGAGCGAGCGAGCCGCGGCGGTCCTGACGATGGACCCGGCCCGGCTCCCGACCGGAGGGTGGGCAGTGTGGCTCGAGACCGGCTGTACCCCGAACCGACGGGCGAGGTGCGCATGAGCTTGTCCCTGCGCTTCGCCGCCGGATCGCACAAGGGCATGATCCGGGAAGGCAACGAGGACTCCGGCTACGCCGGCCCCCGCCTTCTCGCCATCGCCGACGGCATGGGCGGCCAGGCGGCCGGCGAGGTCGCCAGCTCCGAGGTGATCTCCACGCTCGTCCAGCTCGACGACGACGTCCCGGGATCCGACATCCTCACCTCGCTCGGTACGGCGGTGCAGCGGGCCAACGACCAGCTGCGCGTCATGGTCGAGGAGGACCCCCAGCTGGAGGGCATGGGCACGACGCTCACCGCCCTGCTCTGGACCGGTCAGCGCCTGGGCCTCGTCCACGTCGGCGACTCCCGGGCCTACCTCCTGCGTGACGGCGTCCTGACGCAGATCACCCAGGACCACACCTGGGTGCAGCGCCTCGTGGACGAGGGCCGGATCACCGAGGAGGAGGCCACCACCCACCCGCAGCGCTCCCTGCTGATGCGGGCCCTGGGCAGCGGCGACCACGTGGAGCCCGATCTCTCCGTTCGGGAGGTCCGCGCCGGTGACCGCTACCTGATCTGCTCGGACGGTCTCTCCGGCGTGGTCTCGCACCAGACGATGGAAGAGACGCTGGCCAGCTACCAGGGCCCGCAGGAGACCATCCAGGACCTCATCCAGCTCGCCCTGCGGGGCGGCGGTCCCGACAACATCACCTGCATCGTCGCCGACGTCCTGGACGTCGACAGCAACGACACCCTGGCCGGTCAGCTCAGCGACACCCCGGTCGTCGTCGGTGCCGTCGCCGAGAACCAGGCCGCGCAGGCGAACGACGGGCGGGGCATGGAGACGCCCGCGGGACGCGCGGCAGGCCTCGGCCGCCCCGTGCCGCCCCAGGCCGGAAGCTTCGGCCCTCCCGGCAGCGGCGACGACGCGGGCTACGGCTCCGGTCCCGACGGCGCCTTCAACGCGTACGCGGACGACGACTTCGTCAAGCCCCGCGGCGGACGCCGGTGGCTGAAACGGTCGTTCTACATCGTGCTCGCGCTGGCCGTCGTCGGCGGTGGCGTCTACGGCGGGTACCGCTGGACCCAGACCCAGTTCTACGTGGGCGCGAAGGACGACAACGTCGCGCTGTACCGCGGGATCAGCCAGGACCTGGCGTGGGTGTCCCTCTCGAAGGTCGAGGAGAACACCAAGATCGAGCTGAAATACCTCCCGCCCTACTGGCGCAAGCAGGTCGAGGCGACCATCTCCCAGGGCAACCTCACCGACGCCCGCAAGAAGATCAGCGAGCTCGACGCACAGGCCTCCGCCTGCAAGAAGGACGCACAGCGCCGCGCGGCCGAGGCGGACGCCAACGCCGCCAAGGACCAGGACAAGGCCGGCGACGCCGCCGACAGCACTTCCGCCACGTCTCCCTCCAAGGGAACCAACACCGCGACTCCCACTCCCGGCCCCAGCCTCTCGGAGGAAGAGAAGAAGCTGGCCCTGCAGTGCGGTAAGCAGTAAGCCGTAGGGGGCCTTCAGCACATGAGCGTTGTCACCAACACGACCACCATCGGCGCGATCGACGCACCGAGCCGCCGTAACACCGAGCTGGTACTGGTCGCCTTCGCCGTTCTGATCTCGGTGTTCGCGTACGCCAACGTGGGCCTCGCCCTCAACGGCGAGCTGCCCGCCGGCATGCTCGGATACGGCCTGGGCCTCGCGCTGCTCGGCGGTGTGGCACACCTCGCGGTGCGGAGATTCGCTCCGTACGCGGACCCGCTGCTGCTTCCGATGGCGACCCTGCTGAACGGGCTGGGCCTGGCCATCATCTGGCGGCTGGACCAGTCGGAGCGGTTCCAGGCACTCAAGACGTTCGCCCCCGCCGCCTCCAAGCAGCTGATGTTCTCGGCGGCGGGCGTGGCCCTGATGGTGGTCGTCCTGATCGCTCTCAAGGACCACCGCATCCTTCAGCGCTACACCTACATCTCCATGCTCGTGGCGCTGTTCCTGCTGATCCTCCCGATGTTCTTCCCCGCCGTGAACGGCGCCAAGATCTGGATCAAGATCCCTGGCGTCGGCACGATCCAGCCGGGAGAGTTCGCCAAGATCATCATCGCGGTGTTCTTCGCCGGCTACCTCATGGTCAAGCGGGATGCCCTGGCTCTCGCCAGCCGCCGCTTCATGGGGCTCTACCTGCCCCGCGGCCGTGACCTGGGCCCGATCCTCATGGTCTGGGCGTTCTCGATCCTGATCCTGGTCTTCGAGACCGACCTGGGATCCTCGCTGCTGTTCTTCGGCATGTTCGTCGTCATGCTGTACGTCGCCACCGAACGCACCAGCTGGATCGTCTTCGGCCTCCTGATGTCCGGGGCCGGAGCGGTCGGTGTGGCCACGTTCGAGCCGCACGTCCAGGACCGCGTCACCGCGTGGCTCGACCCGTTCGCGGGCTGGGGCAAGGAGGCGGCCAGTGAGCAGATGGCCAAGTCCCTCATGGCCTTCGGCTCGGGCGGCACCCTCGGCACCGGCCTCGGCCAGGGCAACTCCGACCTGATCGGCTTCGCCGCCAACTCCGACTTCATCCTCGCCACCGTCGGTGAGGAGCTCGGGCTGGCCGGGATGATGGCGGTCCTGCTCGTCTACGGCCTGATCGTCGAGCGCGGCGTCCGTACCGCGCTGGCCGCCCGGGACCCCTTCGGCAAGCTCCTCGCGATCGGCCTCTCCGGCTCCTTCGCCATCCAGGTCTTCGTCGTCGCCGGCGGTGTCATGGGACTCATCCCGCTGACCGGTATGACCATGCCGTTCATGGCGGCCGGCGGTTCGTCCGTCATCGCCAACTGGGCGCTCATCGGCATCCTGATCAGAATCAGCGACACGGCCCGGCGTCCCGCCCCGGCACCCGCACCGTCCCCGGACGCCGAGATGACCCAGGTGGTCCGACCGTGAACAAGCCGCTGCGCAGGATCGCGCTCTTCTGCGGGATCCTCGTCCTGGCCCTGCTCGTCCGCACCAACTACATCCAGTACGTCCGCGCCGACGAGCTCAACGCGAACGAGCACAACCGCCGGGTGCAGATCGAGCGTTACGCCCACGAGCGCGGCAACATCATCGTCGACGGCGAGCCCGTCACGGGCTCCGTCGAGACGACGGACAGCGACTTCACCTACAAGCGTGTCTGGAAGAACGGCCCCATGTGGGCGCCCGTCACCGGTTACTCCTCGCAGGCCTTCGACTCCTCGCAGCTGGAGAGCATCGAGGACGGCATCCTCACCGGCAACAGCGACCAGCTGTTCTTCGACCGCACCCTGTCGATGTTCACCGGTGAGAAGAAGACCGGCGGGAACATCGTCACCACCCTCGACGGCGCCGCCCAGAAGGCCGCCTTCGAGGGGCTGGGCGACAGGAAGGGCGCCGTCGCCGCGCTCGACCCGCAGACCGGCGCCATCCTGGCGCTGGCCAGCACACCCTCGTACGACCCCTCGGTCTTCGCGGGCAACTCCATGAAGGACTCCGACGCCCGGCAGAAGCTCCTTGACGACAAGGACAAGCCGATGCTGAACCGGGCGCTGCGCGAGACCTACCCGCCCGGCTCGACGTTCAAGGTCGTCACGGCGGCCGCGGCGCTGGAGAACGGCCTCTACACCGACATCGACGCCAAGACGGACTCCCCGCTGCCCTGGCGGCTCCCCCTGTCGACCAACCTGCTGCAGAACGAGGGCAACATCCCCTGCGAGGACGCCTCGCTCCGGGAAGCCCTGCGCTGGTCCTGCAACACCGTCTTCGGCAAGATGAGCGACGACCTCGGCAACGGGAAGATGATCGAGCAGGCCGACAAGTTCGGCTTCAACAAAGAGGTCTTCACCCCGGTCCGGGCCGACGCCAGCGTCTACCCCAAGGACAACCAGCCGCAGAACGCCATGGCGGGCATCGGCCAGGCGTCCAACCGCGCCACGCCCCTCCAGATGGCCATGGTGGCCTCCGCGATCGCCAACGACGGCAAGCTCATGCAGCCGTACATGGTCGCCCAGCGCCAGGCACCCAACCTGGACGTCATCTACACGCACGAGAAGGAGCAGCTCAGCCGGCCCCTCTCGGCGGAGAACGCCCAGAAGGTGCAGCAGATGATGGAGACCGTGGTCGCGGACGGCACGGGAACCAACGCGCAGATCGACGGCGTCACCGTCGGTGGCAAGACCGGCACCGCACAGCACGGCCTCAACAACAGCGAGAAGCCGTACGCCTGGTTCATCTCGTACGCCAAGACCGACAGCGGCTCCCCGGTCGCCGTCGCCGTGGTGGTCGAGGACGGCAACGCCAACCGGGACGACATCTCGGGTGGCGGTCTGGCCGCACCGATCGCCAAGAGCGTGATGAAGGCGGTACTCGACGGAAAGTAGTGACACCCGTCACAACTTCTGTCCACACCAGCACATTGGGATACCGGTCGGATATCAGCTGACGGGTGCGGGCCGATCACGCCGGGCGCGCCCGGTAGCGTAAGCGCGAACAGCGCACCGCCGGACCACACACGGGTGCGGTCGGGACTGACGGAGAGGGCTGGATCAGTTATGGAAGAGCCGCGTCGCCTCGGCGGCCGGTACGAGCTGGGCTCGGTGCTCGGCCGTGGTGGCATGGCCGAGGTCTACCTCGCGCACGACACCCGGCTCGGCCGCACCGTAGCTGTGAAGACGCTGCGGGCCGACCTCGCCCGCGACCCGTCCTTCCAGGCCCGGTTCCGCCGTGAGGCCCAGTCGGCCGCCTCGCTCAACCACCCCGCGATCGTCGCCGTCTACGACACCGGCGAGGACTACGTCGACGGGGTCTCCATCCCGTACATCGTGATGGAGTACGTCGACGGGTCGACGCTCAGGGAGCTCCTGCACTCCGGCCGTAAGCTGCTGCCGGAGCGGACGCTGGAGATGACCGTCGGGATCCTCCAGGCGCTGGAGTACTCGCACCGCGCCCAGATCGTCCACCGCGACATCAAGCCGGCGAACGTCATGCTGACGCGCACCGGCCAGGTCAAGGTCATGGACTTCGGCATCGCCCGCGCCATGGGCGACTCCGGCATGACGATGACCCAGACCGCCGCGGTCATCGGGACCGCCCAGTACCTCTCCCCGGAGCAGGCCAAGGGCGAGCAGGTCGACGCACGCTCCGACCTGTACTCCACGGGCTGCCTGCTCTACGAGCTGCTCGCGGTCCGGCCCCCGTTCGTCGGTGACTCGCCCGTCGCGGTCGCGTACCAGCACGTGCGCGAGGAACCGCAGCCTCCGAGCAACTTCGACCCCGAGATCACGCCCGAGATGGACGCCATCGTCCTGAAGGCGCTGACCAAGGACCCGGACTACCGCTACCAGTCGGCCGACGAGATGCGGGCGGACATCGAGGCCTGCCTCGACGGCCAGCCGGTCGCCGCCACCGCGGCCATGGGCGCGGCGGGCTACGGCGGGTACGACGGCTACGGGAACGACCAGCCGACGCAGGCCATGCGGCCCACGGACGCGGGCGCCCAGACGTCCATGCTGCCCCCGGTGAATCCGGACGACGGCGGCTACGGCTACGACGACCGCCCGGACCGCCGTCGGCAGAAGAAGAGCAACACCTCGACGATCCTCCTGGTCGTCGCCGGCGTACTGGTGCTGATCGGGGCGATCCTGATCGGCCGCACGGTCTTCAGCTCCGCCGACAACACCAACGACAAGGTCGACGTGCCGAACATGGTCGGTTCGACGGTCGAGCAGGCGGAGAAGCTCGCGCTCAACTCCGAGGTCGTCCTGAAGGTCGGTTCCAAGGAGCCCTGCGAAAAGCAGCAGAAGGACCAGATCTGCAGCCAGTCCCCGTCCTCGGACGAGCAGATGGCGAAGGGCGAGACCGTCACGGTCGTCGTCTCCACCGGCGCCCCCAAGGTCGAGGTCCCCGACGTCCTGGAGAAGTCCCAGGACAGCGCCCGCAAGGCCCTGGAGGCCAAGGGCTTCACGGTGAACGTCAAGACGGCCGAGTCCGACAAGACGCCGGACACGGTCATCGCCCAGGACCCGGAGGGCGGGTCCAAGGTCGAGAAGGACGGTGAGGTCACGATCACCGTGGCCAAGGAGTCCCTGCTCGACCTGCCGGCCGTCAACCGGTCCTACGCCGAGGCGGAGGCCCAGCTCAGGGGCATCGGCTTCACCAACATCGTCCGCCAGGACGTGGACTCGGACCAGCCGCAGGACATGGTCGTCGGCCAGACCCCGGAAGGCCCGAGCAAGCAGGCAAAGGACGTCCAGATCGTCCTCAAGGTCTCCAAGGGCCCCGCCCAGCCGGAGCAGGTCACCATCCCCGGTGACATCATCGGCAAGAGGTACCAGCAGGTGAAGTCCACGCTCGAAGGCATGGGCCTCGTGGTCGCACTCGCGCCCAACTCCTCGGACAAGCCGAACGCCCTGGTGATGAACGCCGACCCCGGGGCCAACGCACAGGTCCCCAAGGGCCAGACGGTCACCCTGACCACCATCGGCGGTTCGGACGGGGGCGGCGACGGGAACTTCTTCGGCGGCCAGTCCGGCCGGTCGAACTGACCCGCGCGGCACCACAGGAACGGAACAGGGCCCCGGTCACCTCAGCTGAGGTGGCCGGGGCCCTGTCGTACGTCGACGGTGCCGGCTAGCGCAGCTCCACGGGCTTCGTACGGTCGCGGTCCACCTTCTCGGTCCGCACCAGCTCGCCCCACACGATGTAGCGGTAGTTCGACGTGTAGACGGGGGTGCAGGTGGTCAGCGTGATGTAGTGGCCCGCCTTCTTCACGCCCGACTCCTTGGGCACGGGGGCGATGGCGTCCACGTTGAACTTCGACGTCTCGGGCAGCTCCGCGAAGACCTTGTAGACGTACCAGGTGTCCTTGGTCTCGAAGACGACCGCGTCGCCCTTCTTCACCTTGTCGATGTTGTGGAACTTGGCGCCGTGCCCGTCCCGGTGCGCCGCGAGCGCGAAGTTCCCCTCGCCCTCGGAGGGGAGGGCCGACTTCACGGGTTCGGTGTAGTAGCCGGCGATGCCGTTGTTCAGCGTCCCCGTGTCGGTGCCCTTCTTGACCAGCACCTCGCCGTTCTTCATGGCGGGTACGTGGAGGAAGCCGATCCCGTCCCTGGTGTCCAGCTCGCCCGGGCCGCCCGCCCAGCGGTCGCGGACGGTGTTGCCCTGCTTGTCGGCCTCACGGTCGGCGAGCACGTTGGTCCACCACAGCGAGTAGACGACGAACAGGCCCAGCACCAGCCCCGCGGTGATCAGCAGTTCGCCGAAGAGGCTCACCGCCGTCGCGACGGGATGGCGGCTCCTCCGCGGCACCGGGACCGCCTGTTCGTCGGTGCGCTCTTCGTCCTCGGTCCTCGCTGCCACCGCACCCGCCCCTGTCGTGATGATGTTCAGCCGACGAGCGCGTCGGGCTTCCCCTCGCTGCGCGGCCGTTCGTCGACCATTTTGCCCCACACGATCATTCGGTACGTACTCGTGAACTCCGGCGTGCAGGTCGTCAGCGTGATGTACCTGCCCGGCCCGGTGAACCCCGATCCCGGGGGCACTTCGTCGATCACGGCCACGTTGGAAGGAGACGTCTGCGGAAGGATGCTGGTCATCTCGTACGTGTAGTAGGCGTCCTGCGTCTCGACCACGATCGGATCGCCCGGCTTCAGCTTGTTGATGTAACGGAAGGGCTCACCGTGGGTGTTGCGGTGACCCGCCACGGCGAAGTTGCCCTGCTTCGCCGAGGGCATCGCGGTCTTCAGCGTGCCCTCGCCGTAGTGGCCGACCATGCCGCGGTCCAGGACCTTCTCCTTGCTGATGCCCTCGGCGATCGGCGCGACCACGTCCAGCTTGGGAATGTGCATGATGGCGAATCCCTTGCCGGGCTCGAAGACGCCCGGACTCCGCTCACCGCTCGCCCAGTCGTCCTGGATCTTGTTCGTCTCGCGGCCGGCGATCTGGTCGGCGCGGACGTTCGTCCACCACAGCTGGTAGGTGACGAACAGGAGCATCAGCACGCCGAAGGTGATGAACACCTCGCCTACGACCCTGCTGGCGACGACGGCGGGGCTGTCCTTGGCGGCACGGGCCGCGCGGCGGGCCTCCAGGCGTGACATGGGGACCGCGGGCGTCGCCGTCCCGGCCGCCGTCTCCGTGCCGCGCCGGGGCTCGGCCCGGCGTCTTCCGCGTCCCTTGGCCGCGCGCCTGCGCTCGGCCCGGCCGCCGGTCGGCAGCGGCTCGGGGTCGGCGTCCCGCGCGTCCTCCGGCCCGGCCGGCCGCGACGGGTCCGGCGTACCGGCGGTCCGCAGGGCGACCGTCTCGTCGTTCAGGACGGGACCGGCCTCACGTGCCGGGCGCACGGGGGCGGGGCCGGGCTCGGACGGCCCCGGAACGGGCGCCGGAGCGGACGGCACCGGGCCGGACGTTCCCGGCGGGGGACCGGGTATCACCGCGCTCCCCCGGACGGTGGCCGACGCGGGACCCGCCTCCGGCCCCTGCTGGCCGTACCAGTCCCTCTGATAGCCCTCCGGGTCGTACCACTCACCCTCGGGGTCCGCGGGCGCCTGAGCGGCCGTCCGGGGCGTCTGCGGCACCTCGCTGCCCGCCGGGCCGGCCTCCGCCCCGGTCCAGGGTGAAGCGTGCCGCGCCGGCAGGGGGTCGTTCAGCGGGTCCGCGAGCTGCTCCACCGCCGCCTCGAACGCCCCGTCGGGCTCGTACGCTCCCTGCTCGTACGGGCCTTCCTGGCCGGCGTGGGGGCGGAGTGAGGTCACGCGGCGGCCTTGCCCACCACCGGGGCCAGCCCCGCCGATCTCGCGACGGCGCCCGCGTCACCGCACTGCTCCAGCCAGTTGGCGAGCATGAGGTGGCCGTGCTCCGTGAGGACCGACTCGGGGTGGAACTGCACACCCTCCACCGCCTGTTCGCGGTGGCGCAGCCCCATGATGATGCCGTCGGCAGTGCGCGCGGTCACCTCCAGCTCGGGCGGCACCGTGTCCGGCTCAGCGGCGAGCGAGTGGTACCGCGTCGCGGTGAACGGCGAGGGCAGACCGGCGAACACGCCCTTGCCCTCGTGCAGTACGGGGGAGGTCTTGCCGTGCAGCAGCTCGGGAGCCCGGCCCACCACCCCGCCGTAGGCCACGGCCATCGACTGCATCCCCAGACAGACGCCGAAGACCGGAACGCCGCTCCGCGCGCAGTGGTGCACCATCTCGATGCAGACACCCGCCTGCTCGGGCGTGCCGGGTCCGGGCGACAGCAGGACCCCGTCGAATCCGTCGTCCGCGTGCGCCGTGGTCACCGCGTCGTTCCGCACCACCTCGCACTCGGCGCCGAGCTGGTAGAGGTACTGGACGAGGTTGAACACGAAGCTGTCGTAGTTGTCGACGACGAGAATGCGCGCGCTCACCGACCGGCTCCCGCTCCGCCTTGGCCGTCCACCGTCACATCACCGAACGGGAGCAGTGGCTCCGCCCAGGGGAAGACGTACTGGAAGAGCGCGTAGACAACGGCCAGGGCGAGCACGAGCGAGATGAAGCCCCGCACCCATACGTTGCCCGGCAGATGCCGCCAGATCCAGCCGTACATGCTGTTGCCTCCATTCGGTACGGCACCAGACTAAACGGCCGGGGCTCGGACGTGGGTCAGCTGTGGAAAGCCGCCCCGGCGGGCGAGCGTCACAGTCCCGCGCGCAGGGCGCGGCGCACCCCGGCCGGGGCTTCCCGCGGGTCAGTCCACAGGCTGTGCGTGGTGGAGGTCGACCGTGCCCGAATAGCCGGGAAGCGTGTGCTTGTCGTCCTCCTCGACCTTCCAGCCCAGCCCGTACGCCTTCACGTACAGCTGGTAGTTCTGGATCGCCGTGGAGTCGTCGAGCGCCTTCCTGAGCTTCCCGCGGTCGCCGACCGCGGTGACCTTGTAGGGAGGTGAGTAGACCCGCCCCTGGAGGATCAGGGTGTTGCCGACGCAGCGCACGGCGCTGGTGGAGATCAGCCGCTGGTCCATCACCTGGATCCCGCGGGCGCCGCCTTCCCAGAGGGCGTTGACGACGGCCTGAAGGTCCTGCTGGTGGATGACCAGGTCGTTGGGCTGCGGATCGGGGTATCCGGGATTGGCCGTGGCGTTGGGCGGGGCGTCGTTCAGCGTGACGGAGAGCGCGCCGCCGGTGACCTCCGTGGTGCCCGCCGCCTTCTCCAGGGCGTCGAGCTCGGCGTCCTCGGCACGGGTGCTCCCGTCGTCGCGCCGGGCGAGGGTGTCGATGTCCGCGCGCACGGAAGCGGTGGATTCGTCCAGCTCCGCGTTCTTCTCGCTGCGCTGCTGGATGAGGTCGGACAGCTTCAGCAGGGAGGAGTCGGTCCGGATATCGGTCCCCTTGGCCGTGTTGGCGCTGGTGACGAAGATCAGTCCGGCGAGCGCGAAAACGGCAGCGGTGAGGCCCTGGACCGGCCATCGGGGCATGCGCCGGGCCCGACCTCGAGGGGAGTCGGCAGAATTGCTCAACGTACCCTTATCTCCTTAGGCGCCACGGAAGCACTACGCTAACGGACGCCCCGGGGAGGCAGCATTCCCCCTCGCGCCCCGGCGCCAGCCACAGATCCCTGCGCGGTCACGCAGCGCATCGACAGGAGAGTCCCTCGTGCCGAAGTCACGTATCCGCAAGAAGGCAGACTTCACGCCTCCGCCGGCGAAGCAGTCGACGAGCATAAAGCTGACCAACCGGAGCTGGGTGGCGCCGGTGATGCTGGCGCTCTTCCTGATCGGCCTGGCCTGGATCGTGGTCTTCTACGTCACCGAGGGCGATCTGCCGATCGACGCCCTGGGCAACTGGAACATCGTCGTCGGCTTCGGCTTCATCGCCGGCGGCTTCGGCGTCTCCACCCAGTGGAAGTAGCTCTGCCCTGAAGTTACCCACAGAGTTATCCACAGGTGGGGGAAAAGGTCAGACGATCTGTGGATAACTTCCCTCGGGGTTGACGCCGGTGTGACTACACACTTACGCATCGCGAGACGGTATGCCCCTTGTCCTGACTGGGAAGACCCGGTTCAGCGACAAGGGGCACACCTGTTCCCCACGTCATGCACAAGATCCGGCACGCTCTGTGGACAACCGCCACCCCTGGAGCAACGAATTCCGCTCAGGTGAGCGCGGCCGTCCTGATGAGGACCGCCGCCACGACCACGACCAGTACCAGCGCGCAGGTGCCGAACTGCACGAGAGCACGGCGCTCACGCGGTGCGTGGACCATGGCGATCGCGATCAGGGTGCCGGCCACCAGTCCCCCCACGTGCGCCTGCCAGGCGATCCCGCCCCACGGGTTGAAGGTGAAGATCAGGTTCACCACGAGGAGCGCGATGACCGGCCGCATGTCGTAGTTCATGCGGCGCATCAGCACCGCCGTGGCGCCCAGCAGGCCGAAGACGGCGCCCGACGCACCCAGCGATCCCTGCGTGGGGTTCGCGATCCAGTAGGTGAGCGCGCTGCCCGCGAGCCCGGAGAGCATGTAGAGCGCGAGGTAGCGGGCACGGCCCAGGGCCGCCTCCAGCGGGCCGCCGAGCCACCACAGGCCCAGCATGTTGAAGGCGATGTGCCAGACCTCCTGGTGCAGGAACATCGAGGTCACCAGGCGGTACCACTGGCCCTCCGCCACGCCCTGGAGGCCCGTCGACGGGTCGCCCGAGTAGGCGCGGCCGAAGAGCAGCAGATCGTCGAGCAGCGGGTGCCCCTGCCGCTCGGCGATCAGGACCGCGGCGAAGACGGCGAGATTGATGCCGATGAGGATCTTCGTGACCAGCCTGGGATCGGCCGCGACACTGCCGCCGGCCAGGGTCCGCGGCCGGCTCGCCGCGGGGCGGTGGCCCGTACCCGCCCCTTCGCGGACGCATTCAGGGCAGTGGAAGCCCACCGAGGCTTCGACCATGCAGTCCGTGCAGATCGGCCGCTCGCACCGCGTGCAGCGGATTCCCGTCTCCCTGCCCGGATGCCGGTAGCACGTGAGCGGACCGCCCGCGGCCGCGGGCCCGTCCTGCTCTTCCGGCGACTGCTGGTCCATCGCTCACGGCCCCTTCGGTCCTCGTCCGTGGAGGGGGCACACATGCGATCGCCCCGCTCGCCCGTTATGTAGCAGTACGGACGAGCGGGGCCGTTGGTTCCCCACAGGAGCGGCGGCCCGCCGGGCCCGGCGGGCCGGGTCAGCGGGTCTCGATGACGACCGACTCGATCACCACGTCCTGGAGCGGGCGGTCGGTGCGCGGGTTGGTCGGGACCGCGGCGATGGCGTCCACGACCTTCCTGCCCGCCTCGTCGGCCACCTCGCCGAAGATCGTGTGCTTGCCGGTCAGCCAGGCGGTGGGCGAGACGGTCAGGAAGAACTGCGAACCGTTGGTTCCCGGCCCGGCATTGGCCATGGCCAGCAGGTACGGCTTGGTGAAGGCGAGGTCGGGGTGGAACTCATCGCCGAACTCGTACCCGGGGCCGCCCGTACCGTTGCCCAGCGGGTCGCCGCCCTGGATCATGAAACCGCTGATGACCCGGTGGAAGACAGTCCCGTCGTACAGCTTCTCGGTGGACTTCCCGCCGGTCCCGGGGTTGGTCCACTCGCGCTCGCCGGTGGCGAGCTCGACGAAGTTCTTGACCGTCTTGGGGGCGTGGTTCGGCAGGAGCCGGATCGCGATGTCGCCCTGGTTGGTCTTCAAAGTGGCGTAAAGCTGCTCGGCCACGGTCTGCCTTCCGTAAGTCTTCGCTGATGACCACCGATCCTCGCACGGGGCGCCCTTCCCGCTGTGCGGCCGAGGCCCGGAACGGGCGCCACTCACCTTGTTGCGCGCTTTCCTGCACTTTTCCCACACTTCCTACGGGATACGTGCCGCCAGGTGCCCGGTGGAACGGAGCGGCCCGACACGAATCGTGGCATCGTCGGCGACACGCTCCCCTTGCACCGTATTGCCCGACAATGACGTTCATGACCCGGATGCCCGTCCCGCATGGCGCCCGACGCCTCAGCGGGCATGATTTCGAATTGGGTGGATAGGCGGAGTACCAACCCGCCACCAAGGAGGAGGATCCCGTGACCCGCATCGACAGCGTGCGCGCCGCAACCTACTCGGCGAAGGACAGCGCGCAGCACGCCGCGGACGTGGTGGCGCCCTACGCCGACACGGCCAAGGAACAGGCCGCGTACTACGCGCAAGAGGCTCGCGCACGGCTCGCGCCCAAGGTGTCGAAGGCAGCCGCGCAGGCCCGCGTGCAGTACGGCGCACATCTCGCACCACGCCTCGAACAGGCACTGACGCATGTGCCGCCCAAGGTCGACGAGGCCGCACACAAGGCCGCCGTCCGGACGCGCAGCGCCGCTCGCACCGCCGCGGAGTACACCGTGCCGCGCGTCGAGTCAGCGGTGGCGGCGAGCCGGCCCGTGGCCGAGGAGGCCACCGCACGCAGCGCCGCCGCACTGGCCGCTCTCCGGGGCCACGTCACGGCCAAGGAGATCCAGAAGCTCGTCAGGAAGCATGAGCGCCGGGCCAGGGCAGGACGGGCCGCCAAGGGAGTGCTCGTGCTCGGCGCCCTGGCCGGCGGGGCCTTCGCCGCCTGGAAGTGGTGGGACAAGCAGGCCAACCCGGACTGGCTGGTCGAGCCGCCCGCCCCCACCGACGTGGCCGACGACCGCGCCCCGCTCACGTCGGTCGACGGCAGCAGCCGGGCCGACCTCGATCCGGAGGTCCGTGCCAAGCAGGACGAGGCCGAGGCCGGATCCGACGCGGCGGACGACACCGACGGCGACGAGCGCCGCTGACCCGGCCGGTCCGGGAACGACGCCTGCGAGAGGCGCCGGAAGACCTCATGGTCTCCGGCGCCCTCGCCGTTTCACGGGCGTCGTTTCACGTGACCTGTTTCACGTGAAACCGAAGCCCCCGGGAGCCTGGCCCGGTGACGCCCCGGACACGGCACCCCCCTCATGCCGGATCCGTGTTCGGGGCCGTCATGAAAAAAGACCCCTCCGGCTGCGTTCCCGCAGTTCGGAGGGGTCTGATCCGGTGGAGCCTAGGAGATTCGAACTCCTGACATCTGCCTTGCAAAGGCAGCGCTCTACCAACTGAGCTAAGGCCCCGGAAAACGGACATCACAGGACACGTCCATGCCATGACGTCCGACGCAGAACAGAGTACCGGGTGACCCCCCGAATCCTGCAAAAGGATTGGGGCTCCCAGCTCGCAACGCCTCTCCGTAAGATGCACGACGAGGTTCGCAGCAGCGAAGCCGCAGCGAAGGGGAGACGCAATGGACACCGCGCAGCAAGAGGCCACGGCCAGAGCCAGGGAGCTTCAGCGCAGCTGGTACGGAGAGCCGCTGGGGGCGCTCTTCCGCAGGCTGATCGATGACCTCGGCCTGAACCAGGCACGCCTCGCCGCTGTTCTGGGGCTCTCCGCCCCGATGCTCTCCCAGCTGATGAGCGGGCAGCGGGCCAAGATCGGGAATCCCGCGGTCGTCCAGCGGGTCCAGGCACTCCAGGAGCTCGCCAGCCAGGTGGCGGACGGCAGCGTCAGCGCCGGAGAGGCCACGGACCGGATGGAAGAGATCAAGAAGTCCCAGGGCGGCTCGGTCCTGACCAACACCGGCCAGACCCCGACCACCGGTGGCGCCCCCACCGTGCGGCGCGTGGTCCGCGAGATCCAGTCGCTGCTGCGGTCGGTCGCGGCGGCCGGCGACATCATCGATGCGGCGGACTCCCTCGCCCCGGCCCACCCCGAACTGGCAGAGTTCCTCAGGGTGTACGGAGCGGGACGCACCGCTGACGCGGTCGCGCACTACGAGGGTCACCAGAGCTAGACGGATCCCAGGGTCCGCGGGCCGCCGCCGGGCGGCCCGGCCGTGGCAGTATCCCGACAGCCGGAGCACGAACCGAAACGGGAACGGGGAGCGGGCGCAGCGCAATGGGTGAGGTCTTCGCTGGTCGGTACGAGCTGGTCGATCCGGTCGGACGGGGTGGGGTCGGCGCCGTCTGGCGCGCGTGGGACCACCGGCGCCGCCGGTATGTGGCGGCCAAGGTCCTCCAGCAGAGCGACGCGCACACGCTGCTGCGCTTCGTCCGTGAGCAGGCGCTGCGGATCGAGCATCCGCACGTGCTCGCCCCGGCCAGCTGGGCCGCCGACGACGACAAGGTCCTGTTCACGATGGACCTGGTGAGCGGCGGCTCACTGGCTCATGTCATCGGTGACTACGGCCCGTTGCCCCCTCGGTTCGTCTGCCTCCTGCTCGATCAGCTGCTGTCCGGGCTGTCCACGGTGCACGCCGAGGGGGTCGTGCACCGTGACATCAAACCGGCCAACATCCTGATGGAGGCGACCGGTACGGGCCGGCCCCACCTGCGGCTCTCCGACTTCGGCATCTCGATGCGCAAGGGTGAGCCGCGGCTGACGGAGACCAACTACGTGGTGGGAACGCCCGGTTACTTCGCGCCCGAGCAGATGATGGGGGCGGAGCCCGACTTCCCGGCGGACCTGTTCGCCGTCGGACTCGTCGCCCTCTACCTGCTCCAGGGGCAGAAGCCGGACGCCAAGGCGTTGATCGAGTACTTCGCGGAGCACGGCACCCCGGGTGCTCCCCAGGGTGTGCCGGAGCCCTTGTGGCAGGTCCTCGCGGGCCTGCTGCAGCCGGACCCGCACGCCCGTTTCCGCACGGCCACAGGTGCGCGCAAGGCTCTGACGGCCGCGGTGGAGATGCTTCCGGACGCCGGGCCGGAGGACGATCCGGTCGAGGTGTTCGACCAGATCGGTCCCCTGCCCCCGGGTTTCGGCCCCGACGGCCCCGAAACGCCCGCCGAAGGCCCGCAGACGCCCTCGCGGGAGGTGGACGGCCCGCCGCCCCCACCTCTCCCGTCGCAGCAGCCCTACGCGCCGCAGGGGCCCCACACGCCGCCTCAGGAGAATCCGGGTCAACAGCCCCACGCGCCAACGCCGTCGATGTCGGAGACGGGCAGCTTCCACCTCGCACCGCCCCCGCAGCGCCCCGCTCCCGAATCGCACGCGGCCCCGCCCCAGGCCGTCTCCGGCCCGCTCCCGTCCCAGGCCGCGTCCCCCTACGCCGCGCCGGACCCCTCCCGGGCCGCCACGTCCGCCGTGCCGTACGGGACCCCGCCCACCCGCGCCTACACGGCCCAGCACCCACAGGCTCCCCTGAACACCGACCCGCCCGCGGTCCCCGCGAAGCGGCCGGGACCGTCCCCGAAGGTGGCGGTCCCGGTGCTGGTGGTGGCGCTGATCTGCTTCGCGGTGGGCATCTGGGCACTCACCCGGATCTGACGGTCCTCGGCGGGCCTACCAGGCCTGCGGAGGCCCGCCGAGCGGCGATGGCCCGCCCGCGCCGGGCGGCACAGGAGCGGGGACGGCCCGGCGCCGGGCCAGCAGCACCCACACGCCGAGCCCCAGGACCAGTACGGACCCCGCGCCGATGCCCGCGGCGGCCACCCTCCTCATCGTGGCGCTCTCACCGTCCTCGGGAGCGCTCCGGCCGCTCCTGGCCGAGTCCCTGTCGTCGTCGGTGACACCGAAGATCCCGGCATCCCCCTGGTACGGCGACGGCTTGCTGTCGTTGACGACCTTCACCTTCAGGGTCAGCCCGATGGCCTTGTCCCCGTAGTGCTCGGCGACCCGGGGCGAGAGTGCGACCGAGAGGTAGTACCAGCCCGCGAAGCGCATGGCGCTGACGTCCGCCCCCGCGTCGTAGCGGTTCTCGTACGCCACCGGGGGAAGCGGGTCCAGGGCGACCGAGTTGGGAGTGCCGGAGTACGCGAGGGTCGCGTCGTCCACGTGGCCGCGGGCCGGGTTGTCGAGCGTGAGCGCCAGGGCGTTGCCGATGTACTCCGTCGACGTGCCGCTGTTGCTCAGCGCCGCCGTGGCGAAGATCTGCTGGCCCCAGTCGACGGGCACCCGGTAGAAGCGGGTCTGCCCCGGCGCGATGCGGTCCACCCATTCGCCGGACTCCAGGCCGGTGGCGTCGTGGAAACCGCTTCCACCGGACCGCTCCCGCTTTCCGGAGGGCGGCACCGGCGAGGCGGAGGACCAGTTCTCCGGCGCCTCGGTCGGCAGTGACCCGCCGTCCTTCAGCGCCGGCTCGGTCTCGTACCTCAGCTCCAGGTCCCAGGCCTCGGGGGACGAAGTCGCCTTGCTCTTCCGCTCGATCAGCACGTTGTACGTACCCCCCGCCGCACAGGTGGTGCTGCCCTTCTCCACGGTCCGGTGCGCGTAGGCGGCGATCGGGCGCGGGAACTCCGCCGACCTGAAGATCGCGTCCTCGGAACTGCACCGGGTGTCGTCGAGATCCCTGATGCTGATGGTGACGCCGTCCCCGTAGGCGACCTTCCCGCCCGCCTTCGGCACGGCCACGGCGGAGACGTACGCGTCGGTCGTGTCGTCGAGCTCCAGTCGGTAGTAGAGCTTCTGACCGGGCTCGATGGAGCTCCGGTAGGCGGATCCGGCCTTCAGCTCCGCGGCGTCGGCGTTGGTCTCCGCGCCCTGGACCGATGTCGCGGCGGGGTCGAAGGTGTACGCCTCTGGGCCGTCGGCCGCGTACGCCTGCCCCGGCAGCGCCGCCACCGCGCACACCGCCGCGATGGTCGCGAGCGTCGCCCGGCCCCTGTTGCGCTGCCTGTTCACGCGCTTCCCCCCGTCGTCTGCGTGGCTGCCCTGCGCCGACCGCGTACGAGCAGGAATCCGGCGACCGGAACGGCCGCGGCACCCGCTCCGGCGGCAGCCGCGATGCCGGTCCATCCTGCCCCGCCCGTACCACCGCTGTCTGCGGCCTCCGTCGTATCTCCACCGTGCCCGGCCCCGGTACCGCCCGGCGCGCCCGCCCGCACGGGAGCTCCGTGCTGGGGCCCGGCCAGCTCCTTCCCGAGGACGTCCACCCTCAGCACCACGGCGACGCGCGGATTCTCGGCGATTCCGGCCGCCTTCGCACCGAGGGTCACCGCGAGGTAGAAGTCGCCTCCGGCGTGCACCGGACGGACCGTGGAGCGGGACTCGTAGCGGTTGGTCCACGCGACCGGGACGGATCCCATGCGCAGCACCGCGGGCTTCCCGCTGTACATCGCCTTCGGCCGGAACTCACCACCGGCGCCGACCGGTACACGGGCCGGGGTGTACAGCTGCGTCCCGCCGTACGAGGAGGTGACGGGGCCCTCCACCGTGGGCTCGTTGGCGAACTCCACGTCGTAGCGCACCTGCTGGCCCCAGCCGGCCGGCACCTTGTACCAGAGGGTCTGCGACGGCAGGATCCCGTCCCGCCACACCCCCCGCCCGATCTCGACGGCGTCGTTGAAGCCGGTACCGCCGCGCACGTCACGCGGATCCCCCTGGGGCAGCACGGCGTCCTTACCGCCCGCCCCGTACTCCGGCCTGGACCGTGCGGGGGTGACACCACCGCCCAGCGGCGCCTCGACCCCGTACACCAGCTCCAGCGGCCAACGGGCCCTGTCGGAGCCCTTCCTGCTCTGCCGTTCGACCACCAGCCGGTAGCCGCCGGCCTCGTCACAGCTGCGGTTCCCCTCCTCCGACGGGATCCGCGACACGGCGGACGTCAGAGGAGTGGCGCCCTCCTGCTGAAGGAAGCGCGCGGTATCCGATGCGCAGGTGGTGCCGCCGTCGTCGCGCACCAGGCCGGTGCTCAGGGCGTCGAGGACGTCGACGGCCGCACCGGGCTGAGGCACCGCGGTGGCCGCGAGGCCGGCCGTGGAGACCCCGTCGAGGCTCACGGCGTAGTACCGCTTCTCGCCGGGCCCGATGGTGTCCAGATACTGTCCGGGGGCCATGGAGGGGGCACCGGCCGTCGTCGCTCCTCCGGTGATCCGATCGCCCCGCAACCGGTAGCCGTCCGTGGAGAGTTGGGCGGACCGCTGGAGCTGCCGTGCGAGGGCGTCCGCGTCGGGTGCGTCGTAGTAGCGCCCGTTGCCCGCCTCCGCGACGCACTCCAGCTGTTCGCGGGCCGCGCCCTCGACCTGGAAGCCCACGGTGTCGATCCGCAGTCCGACGCTCGCCCTGCCGAGCTGTTCGGCGACCTCGCAGGGCCGCGGCGTACCGCAGGTGTCCTCGCCGTCGGAGACGAGAAGGATCGTGCGCGTCCCGACGGCGCCGTCCGAGGACGCGGGAAGGTCCTCGGCGGCCTTCCGCAGGGACAGCCCGATCGGGGTGTCCCCACGGGGCAGGACCCCGGCGACGGCCTTCTTCATGGCCTCCCGGTCGAGCGCGCTCACCGGGCGTACGAGCCGGGTGTCCGCGCAGCCCCGGGGCCGGTCGGCGCCGTACACCCGCAGCCCGGCGGGATATCCGTCGGGCAGCGCGTCGACCACCGTCCCCACGGCTGTGCGGGCGCTCTCCATCCTGGTCCGGCCCGTGCCGTCGTCCTCGCCCATGGAGCCCGAGGAGTCGAGCACCATGACCAGGCCGCCCCCTCCGGAGCTGTCCTGTCCGGTCACGCCCCGCGCCGCCGGCACCGCCGCCACGGCGGGCAGCGCCCCCGCCACCAGAGCGAGCAGCGCCCCACCGGCCATGACCGCAGCCCTCACCCCGCGGCGGCCCGTCCCTGCCCTCGTCCGTGCGTTCACCGAATCCCCCTCGGCCACCCGTACCCACGATTACTTTGCTCGTGCAAGCTATCGATTTGCTCGGGTGAACTCAAGGGCGGGGCCGTCACGGTCCCGCAACAGCGGCCCGGGGCAGCAGAAAGCCCCGGCCGCTCGGCGACCGGGGCTTGTAGCAGACTGTTGCGTCTCACACACCTGAACCTGCGGGCACGGAGTCGGTCGCCTCCGTCCACAGATCCTGCTCGGCGCGATCCGCCTGGATCTGGCGGTACACGAGGAGCCCGCCGATGGCGGCCAGTGCGACCAGGAGAAGCTTCTTCACCGCGCGACCTCGTCTTTCCTTGACGTAAGGGACTTCTGCCGCCCGACTATACACACCGGCCGATACCGTTCGGTGACCTCCCCGGGACCCGGCCGCGGGCCCTTCCGGACCCCCCTCGGGACCTCCCGGCACCCCTCGGACCACCTTTTCCGAGCCGGTTGAACCATACGAGTGGTGTTCATCGGAAGATCGGCGCACCGGGGGCGTCGGTCCCGGATTCCGCGGGCCGGATCCACATCATCGGAAAGGTAAGCAAACCGGACCACCTGAAAGCGAGGGGCCATGAGCACCTTCAGGGTCAAGAGCATCTGGACCGCCTTCATCACCGCCTTCTTCGCACTTCTCGCGTCGCTGGGCCTCGCCACCGCCCAGGCCACGGCCGCGGAGCCGACGGTCACGAGCCACGAGCACACGGGTGCGACGCCGGCAACCGCGACCACCCCGTCGGTCCGATGGACCCTTCCGCGTGACAGGGCGCTGCCGCCCACGATGAAGCAGCGCATCCGCGCCGAGGCGCACGGCTCCTCGCCCGCCACCCGCCAGCTGTCCGCCGACTCCACGGACGCCCCGCACGCCACCGACAGCACCCGCTCCGCCCACAGCGCCTCACCTGCCGGGGACTCGGCCCCGCTGCCACCCTGAGAACGCCGCGTACGCCACCCAGGGCCCCTGGACCGGTTCACACCGGCGGGGGCCTTTTCCGTGTGCCCGTACGTGCCCGCCGAGCGGGCCGGACAGCGCTCGGCAACTCCCAAGTGGCCCCGTGAGGGCGCCGGGTGGCCACCACGCCCTCCACCGGCCCGTCCCGCCCGTACGCCCCGGTGAGCGGCCGGGGCACGTCGGGCAGTTCCCCGCACCGGGCCCGTTCACCGGGGCCTGTACCTGTCCAGCACCAGATTCTCGTCCCACCCCTCGTCCCCGGTGAACAGGCTGTACGGATGCTCGCCCCCGTACAGGGGCCCGGTTCCCGTGTACTCGGGGTAGAAGGCCGCCGGCGAGACCTCCAGGTCCACCTCCTCCGGGAAGGGCTCCTTCAGCATCCCCAGCTCCTCCACGTCCAGGTGGAGGTCACATGCGGGGCAGTCGAAGACGACCGGGTTCATGAGAACCGTGTCGGCCTTCCCGGAGACGAACGTCTCGCCACCGAGCCATCCCCGCGACGAGCAGGCCGGGCAGTCCGCCGGCTCGTCGTGCTCGATGTACCCGGGCGAGGAGACGTTCGCGACCGCCGCCAGCACGAGGCCGCGGTCCTCCTCGCCGAAGTGCGCGTAGCGCTCCGAGAAGATCTGCCGGGCCCTCGCGAGCCTCCCCTCCAGCTGCACGCGCGCCTCCACGACCCGGGCGTCGAGCAGCTTGTCGTGAAGCCCCTGGTACCGGCCCCAGTAGTCACCGAGAGGCAGGAGCTCGGGAAGTATCCGGTCGGCCATGCGCAGGCAGGTGGTGAAGACCGCGTTGACCTGCGCCGAGTCGTGGAGAGCGGCGTGGGCGACCCCGTTGCGGGCCTCGGCCAACGGCAGGAGCTCCTGGCGGGAGACGGGCATGCTCCCCTTCAGGATCCCCGCGACGCGGACGTACGCCTCCACGAGGCCGATCGTCCTGGTCTGGCTCCGAGGCGCGGAAGCGTGGGCTCCGTGGCCCGTCGCGTGAAGTAACGAGTTGAAGTCCTTGCCTTCCACGATCAGCGCCGGGTGGAGGCCGGCCAGGTAGGCCTTGAGGAGATGCTCGGCCGCCACACCCGCGTGATGCACCGCCATGTCCTTCAGTACCGGGCCGTCGGAGAATGCCGTGAATGCAGCGGCCATCCACTTCTGCGACGAGTACCAGAGCCGCTGGGCGTCCTTGTTCATGGGCTGGACTGTAAGGTCCGGTGCCCGCATCACGGGCCGAGATTCCGCGGGCCCCCGCGACCGGGAGGAACGGCGTCCTCCCCAACGCCGCCGGCACCCGGCCCGGACGGTCGGTCGTGGATCCCCGAGGGGCCCGGCAGCGCGCGGAAAAGGCTACGGACCAGTAGCGGACTCGCAGCGTCAGGAAATGGAGAAGGCCGGCAGATCCTGGGGATCTACCGGCCTTCTGACCAGGCGTTACGCCTCGGTGGGGCTAACAGGATTTGAACCTGTGGCCTCATCCTTATCAGGGATGCGCTCTAACCAACTGAGCTATAGCCCCGCCGCGCTGTTGCGCTGACTTCTGAAGATTAGCGCACGTCGGGGCCAGTCCCAAAATCGATACCCGGCGTCCTACTCGTCCTCGGCGAGCGTGAGCTCCACGCCACCCACGAAGCCGGCCGACAGGTTGTAGATGAACGCGCCCAGCGTCGCCAGCGCGGTGGCCAGCACCACATCGATCACCGCGATGACCGAGGTGAAGATGAGGACGCGCGGCAGCGACAGGAACGACTGCAGATCGAAGCCGTTGCTCTCGTTCGAGCCGGTGGCCTCGCTGATCGTGCCGCCCACGGTGGAGAAGACGCCCATCGCGTCCATCACCATCCACAGGACGGCGGCCGCGACCACCGTGCAGATGCCGAGGGCGATGGAGAGCAGGAAGCTGACCTTCATCACCGACCACGGGTCGGCCTTCGCGACCCGCAGACGCGCCTTACGGGTGCGCGGAGTGGTCCGCGCGCCTGTCCGGGGCAGCCGGGTCGCCTGCGTGCCCCCACCGCCCTGTGTCCCTACGCCCTGCGTACCGCCCGCGGGCGACTGGTACGCCTGCGGCGGGTGGTAGGGCCCCGCCTGTCCCGGTGCGGCCTCGCGCTCGCCGGGCAACGGCCCGGTCGCGTATCCCTCGTACTGCGGCTGCGGTCCCCGAGTGTCCGTCACAGTGCCCCCTTGGGAGTCCGTGGCAGGGCCACGGACGCCGTTCGCTCCTGCTCCGGAAGCGGCCGAACCGGCGCCCGTGGCTCCACTCACGCTCTACTCCTCGTGCTCCCCGGCCGAAGGCGCCGTGCCTTCGACTGTGCCCTCGACCACGCTCTCGGCATGGGCCTCGACCGTGGCGCCTTCGGCCTCATCGGTCCCGTCGACCTCTTCGGCCTCGCGACCGGCCTCGGCGTTGCGCGCGATACCGACGACGGCATCACGCTTGCCCAGATTGATCAGTTGGACGCCCATGGTGTCACGGCCCGTCTCCCTGACTTCATTGACTCGCGTGCGGATCACACCACCGCCGAGCGTGATGGCGAGAATCTCGTCCGCTTCCTCCACCACCAGCGCTCCGACGAGCGACCCGCGGTCCTCGACGATCTTGGCAGCCTTGATGCCCAGACCGCCACGACCCTGGACCCGGTACTCGTCGACCGCGGTCCGCTTCGCGTACCCGCCGTCGGTGGCAGTGAACACGAACGTACCGGGCCGGACAACATTCATCGAGAGCAGCTCGTCGCCCTCGCGGAAGCTCATGCCCTTCACGCCCGAGGTCGCGCGGCCCATCGGGCGCAGCGCGTCGTCCGTCGCGGTGAACCTGATCGACTGGGCCTTCCTGCTGATGAGCAGCAGGTCGTCCTCGGAGGACACCAGCTCCGCGCCGATCAGCTCGTCGTCCGCGCCGCTCTCCGTCTCACGGAGGTTGATCGCGATGACGCCGCCGGAACGCGGTGAGTCGTAGTCCTTGAGCGAGGTCTTCTTCACCAGACCGCCCTTGGTCGCCAGGACCAGGTAGGGCGCTGCCTCGTAGTCGCGGATCGCCAGGATCTGCGCGATCTGCTCGTCCGGCTGGAAGGCCAGCAGGTTCGCGACGTGCTGGCCGCGCGCGTCCCGGCCGGCGTCCGGCAGCTCGTACGCCTTGGCCCGGTAGACCCGGCCCTTGTTGGTGAAGAACAGCAGCCAGTGGTGCGTCGTCGACACGAAGAAGTGGTCGACGATGTCGTCTTCCCTGAGCTTCGTGCCCCGCACACCCTTGCCGCCGCGCTTCTGCGAGCGGTAGTCGTCCGTCTTGGTGCGCTTGACGTAGCCGCCGCGCGAGATGGTGACGACGATGTCTTCCTCGGCGATGAGGTCCTCGATCGACATGTCGCCGTCGAAGGGCACCAGCTTCGAGCGCCGGTCGTCACCGAACTTGTCGACGATCGCCGCCAGTTCCTCGCTGACGATCTGGCGCTGGCGGGCCGGCGAGGCCAGGATCTCGTTGTACTCGTTGATCTTCGCCTGGAGCTCGTCGTGCTCGGCGGTGATCTTCTGGTGCTCCAGCGCGGCCAGGCGGCGCAGCTGCATCTCCAGGATCGCGTTCGCCTGGATCTCGTCGATCTCCAGGAGGCCCATCAGGCCCTCACGCGCGATCTCGACGGTGTTGCTGCGGCGGATGAGCGCGATGACCTCCTCGATCGCGTTCAGCGCCTTGAGCAGGCCGCGCAGGATGTGCGCCCGCTCCTCGGCCTTGCGCAGCCGGAACCTCGTGCGCCGGACGATGACCTCGATCTGGTGGGTCACCCAGTGCCGGATGAACGCGTCGATCGACAGCGTGCGCGGCACCCCGTCGACGAGCGCCAGCATGTTCGCGCCGAAGTTCGACTGCAGGTCGGTGTGCTTGTAGAGGTTGTTCAGCACGACCTTGGCGACCGCGTCCCGCTTCAGCACGACGACCAGGCGCTGGCCCGTCCGCGAGGACGTCTCGTCCCGGACGTCCGCGATCCCGCCGACCTTGCCGTCCTTCACCAGGTCGGCGATCTTCTGCGCGAGGTTGTCGGGGTTGGTCTGGTACGGGAGCTCCGTGACGACCAGGCACTGCCGGTTCTGGATCTCCTCGACCGCGACGACCGCCCGCATCGTGATCGAGCCGCGGCCCGTGCGGTACGCCTCCTCGATGCCCTTGCGCCCCACGACCAGCGCGCCGGTCGGGAAGTCCGGGCCCTTGATCCGCTCGATCAGGGCGTCCAGGAGCTCCTCGTGGGAGGCCTCCGGGTGCTCCAGGTACCACTGGGCGCCGGCGGCGACCTCACGCAGGTTGTGCGGCGGGATGTTGGTCGCCATACCGACCGCGATGCCCGCGGAGCCGTTCACCAGGAGGTTCGGGAAGCGCGCCGGCAGAACCGTCGGCTCCTGGTTGCGGCCGTCGTAGTTGTCCTGGAAGTCGACGGTCTCCTCGTCGATGTCCCGGACCATCTCCATGGACAGCGGCATCATCTTGCACTCGGTGTACCGCATGGCGGCGGCCGGGTCGTTGCCCGGGGAACCGAAGTTGCCGTTGGAGTCCACGAGCGGCATGCGCATCGACCAGTGCTGTGCCAGTCGCACGAGCGCGTCGTAGATCGAGGAGTCGCCGTGCGGGTGGTACGTACCCATGACGTCACCGACGACACGGGCGCACTTGTAGAAGCCCTTCTCGGGCCGGTAGCCACCGTCGTACATCGCGTACAGCACCCGGCGGTGGACGGGCTTCAGACCGTCCCGTACGTCGGGCAGCGCACGCGACACGATGACGGACATCGCGTAGTCGAGGTAGGAGCGCTGCATCTCCGTCTCGAGCCCGACGGGCTCGACACGCATGCCCACACCCGGAACGGCGGGTTCCTCTTCGGGCATCACAGGGGTGTTCTCGTCGGCCATTGCTGGTCAAAGTCCTTTCGCGCTGCGGCTTGCTTGTACGGCCGACTCAGATGTCGAGGAAGCGGACGTCCTTGGCGTTGCGCTGGATGAACGAGCGCCGCGCCTCGACGTCCTCGCCCATCAGGACCGAGAACAGGTCGTCGGCCTGCGCCGCGTCGTCCAGCGTGACCTGGCCCAGCACGCGGTGGTCGACGTCCATCGTGGTGACGCGGAGCTCCTCGGCGTTCATCTCGCCGAGACCCTTGAAGCGCTGGATCGAGTCTTCCTTGATCCGCTTGCCGTTCTGCTTGCCGAGCGCCACCAGGGCGTCGCGCTCGCGGTCCGAGTACGCGTACTCGAAGTCGTCGCGGCCCCACTTGATCTTGTAGAGCGGCGGACGTGAGAGATAGACGTGCCCGGACTCGACCAGCGGCCGCATGAAGCGGAACAGGAAGGTCAGCAGCAGGGTGTTGATGTGCTGGCCGTCGACGTCGGCGTCCGCCATCAGGATGATCTTGTGATAGCGGAGCTTCTCGATGTCGAAGTCCTCGTGGACCCCGGTGCCGAAGGCCGAGATCAGGGCCTGGACCTCGGTGTTCTGGAGGATCTTGTCGATCCTGGCCTTCTCGACGTTCAGGATCTTGCCCCGGATCGGCAGGATGGCCTGGTACATCGGGTTACGGCCGGACTTCGCCGAACCGCCGGCGGAGTCACCCTCGACGATGAAGATCTCGCACTTCGTCGGGTCGTTGGACTGGCAGTCGCTCAGCTTGCCGGGCAGCGAGGCGCTCTCCAGGAGCCCCTTGCGCCGGGTGAGGTCGCGGGCCTTGCGGGCCGCCACACGGGCCGTGGACGCCGCGATGCCCTTGCGGATGATGTCGGCGGCCTCGTTGGGGTTCCGGTCGAACCAGTCCGTCAGCTGCTCGTGGACGACCTTCTGGACGAAGGTCTTCGCCTCGGTGTTGCCCAGCTTCGTCTTGGTCTGGCCCTCGAACTGCGGCTCGCCCAGCTTCACCGAGATGATCGCCGTCAGGCCCTCGCGGACGTCCTCACCGGTGAGGTTGTCGTCCTTCTCGCGCAGCAGCTTCTTGTCGCGCGCGTACCGGTTGACCAGCGAGGTCAGCGCCGCGCGGAAGCCCTCCTCGTGCGTACCGCCCTCATGCGTGTGGATCGCGTTGGCGAAGGAGTAGACCCCCTCGGTGTACTGCGTGTTCCACTGCATGGCGATCTCGGCCGACAGGAGCCTGTCCTTGTCCTCGGCCTCGATGTCGATCACCGACTGGTGGATGAGGTCGCCCTTGCGGGAGTTCAGGTACTTGACGAAGTCGACGATGCCGTTCTCGTAGTGGTACGTGACCGTCCGGTTCGGCTCCTCCTCGGGGACGTCGACCGCCTCGGCGCTGTCGGCGCCCGCCGTGGCCTTCGCCGCCTCGCGCTCGTCGGTGAGCTTGAGGGTGAGTCCCTTGTTGAGGAACGCCATCTCCTGGAAGCGGCGCGACAGGGTCTCGAAGGAGTAGTCGGTGGTCTCGAAGACGTCGCCGTCGGCCCAGAAGGTGACGGTCGTCCCCGACTCCTCGGTGGCCTCGTGACGGGCCAGCGGGGCGGTGGGGACACCGAGCTTGTAGTCCTGGGTCCAGCGGTAGCCGTCGGTCTTGACCTCCACGGCCACCCGCGTGGACAGGGCGTTGACGACGGAGACACCGACGCCGTGCAGACCGCCGGAGACGGCGTAGCCGCCGCCGCCGAACTTGCCGCCGGCGTGCAGCACGGTGAGGACGACCTCGACGGCCGGCTTGCCCTCGGACGGCACGATGCCGACGGGGATACCGCGGCCGTTGTCGACCACGCGCACGCCGCCGTCGGCGAGGATCGTGACGTCGATGGTGTCCGCGTGCCCGGCCATCGCCTCGTCGACCGAGTTGTCGACAACCTCTTGCACGAGGTGGTGGAGACCGCGCTCACCGGTCGACCCGATGTACATACCGGGTCGTTTGCGGACCGCGTCCAGGCCTTCGAGCACGGTGATCGCGCTGGCGTCGTACGAGGCGGATACCTCGCCGGGCCCACCGGCCGTGGACGGGATGTTCTCGTTGGGGTTGCCGGAATCGGCCACGAAGCGCCCTTTCTGGCACAGCACAGGCCGTTCTCCGGCAGGCGGGAGCGGCTGCGTCGTTCGGCTTGTATCGACGACTCCCGCGAGGAAGCGGGATTGTCCACCAGTCTACCGGTAGCGCTGACATGAATGGGGGTTTGCCGGTGCCTGAGTACGCATGTGCCGCCCTGAATGAGCGGCTGACGACTCCCCATATTCAGGAAGGGGCCTCGGGGGGCTCACGAGGGCTTTGCGCGCTTCGGGCTGTCAACCTCCCGCTACGGTGAGGGACGCTTCCCGCTCCCCGTGCAAACCAAATCCGCACATAGCTCCACAGAACGGAAACACCGGACTGTCGGCGAATCAGGACAGAAGCGGATGAGCCTTCCGCCGGACCGTCCCGGCGCGGGCCGGCGCCCGGAAGCCCGGCCGACGGAAGGACCTGCTCAGCCGTAGGTGTCGCCGGGCCCCTTGCTCCCCGGCGTGCGGAGAGGGCCGAATCTGCGCTGGGGACCACCCGGACCCAGCACTCTGATCATCCGCACGGTGCCGTGCCCCAGATCCGTGTTCAGCCGGGCCACGAGCTGCGGTGCCAGCAGCCGGAGCTGCGTGGCCCACGCCGTCGAGTCGCACTGCACGGTCAGGACCCGCTCGGCCGGATCCTCGTCGTACCGCACCGGCACGCAGTGATTGGCCAGATCTCCACCCACGATCTGCGGCCACCGGCCCATCACACCGCCGACAGCAGCCGGGGTCTCCCAGCCGCGTTCGGTGATCAGCCGGTTGATCGCCGAGCCCAGGGGCAGCGGATCCCGGCCGTCGGACCGGGCGCCCGACCGCAGTCCGCCGCCCCGCCTCGCCTGGTTCTTCTGCTGCGCCGCGGCGCCCCGGGCGCGGGCCTGCTCCTTCGCCGCGCGCAGGGCCACCCGCGCGAGATCGACGCCCGAGACCTCGGGCTGCTTGCCCGGGCCCGGTGCGGGTCCGCCCTGCTCGTCCGGGCCGCTCACAGCCGCTCCACCGACCCGGCGGACACCGCGTAGCGCGCCCCGGACAGCACGCCGGGGACGTCGTCGTCCACAGCCGCCGTCACCAGGACCTGCTCGCCCGGGGCCACCAGCTCCGCCAGCCGCTCACGGCGGCGCGCGTCCAGCTCGGCGAACACGTCGTCGAGCACCAGCACCGGCTCGTTGCCCTCGGAACGGAGCAGGTCGTACGAGGCCAGCCGGAGCGCCAGGGCGTACGACCAGGACTCGCCGTGGCTCGCGTACCCCTTCGCCGGCATCCCGCGCAGGCCGAGCACCAGGTCGTCGCGGTGCGGGCCGACCAGGGTCACCCCCCGCTCGATCTCCTGCTTGCGCGCCTCGACCAGGGCGGCCATCACCCGCTCGTACAGTTCCTCACGGGTGTGCGCGCCTTCCACCCCGGCGCCGACCGAGCTGCGGTACTCCAGCGTCACGGGCCCGCCGCCCGGCGCGACGTCCGCGTAGGCCTTGTCCGCCAGCGGCTGCAGGGTCGCGATCAGATCCAGCCGCTGTGCCAGCAGCTCGGCCCCGACCCTGCCCAGGTGCTGGTCCCACACGTCCAGCGTGGAGAGGTCCAGCGACCTGCCGCCGTGCCTGCGGGCCATGGCGGCCGACTTGAGCAGGGTGTTCCGCTGCTTCAGGACCCGCTCGTAGTCGGAGCGGACCCCGGCCATGCGGGGGGAGCGTGCCGTGACCAGCTCGTCCAGGAAGCGCCGCCGCTCGCCCGGATCGCCCTTCACCAGGGCCAGGTCCTCGGGCGCGAAGAGCACCGTCCGCACTATGCCCAGCACGTCACGCGGTCTGACCTGCGACGATCTGTTGATGCGGGCCCGGTTGGCGCGGCCCGGATTGAGTTCGAGCTCGATCAGCTGCGAGCGCTCGCCCTGGGTGACCGCGGCGCGTACGACGGCCCGCTCCGCGCCCATCCGCACCAGGGGGGCGTCGGACGAGACCCGGTGGCTGCCGAGCGTGGCGAGATAGCCGACCGCCTCCACCAGGTTGGTCTTGCCCTGGCCGTTGGCCCCCACGAACACGGTGACGCCCGGGTCGAGAGGCACCTCGACCCGGGCGTACGAGCGGAAGTCGGCCAGCGAGAGATGCGTGACGTGCATGGTCGCCGACCCTTCCGACTGCGTGCTGTGCTGGTTACCGCCGCACCGTGGGCTTCCCGCCGCCCACGGCCCGTTCCCGCCGCGGTCCTACTTCTTGTTCTCGACCGCGTGGCCGCCGAACTGGTTGCGCAGCGCGGCGATCATCTTCATCTGCGGGGAGTCGTCCTGGCGCGAGGCGAAGCGCGCGAACAGGGACGCGGTGATCGCCGGAAGCGGCACCGCGTTGTCGATGGCGGCCTCGACCGTCCACCGGCCCTCGCCGGAGTCCGCGGCGAAGCCCCGCAGCTGGTCGAGGTGCTCGTCGTCGTCCAGGGCGTTGACCGCGAGGTCGAGCAGCCAGGAACGGATGACCGTGCCCTCCTGCCAGGAGCGGAAGACCTCGCGCACGTCGGTGACGGAGTCGACCTTCTCCAGGAGCTCCCAGCCCTCGGCATAGGCCTGCATCATGGCGTACTCGATGCCGTTGTGGACCATCTTCGCGAAGTGGCCGGCGCCGACCTTGCCCGCGTGGACGGAACCGAAGTCGCCCTCGGGCTTGAGGGCGTCGAAGACCGGCTGGACCTTCTCCACGTTGGCGGTCTCGCCGCCGTACATCAGGGCGTAGCCGTTCTCCAGGCCCCAGACGCCGCCGGAGACACCGCAGTCGACGAAGCCGATGCCCTTGATGCCCAGCTCGACGGCGTGCTTCTCGTCGTCGGTCCAGCGGGAGTTCCCGCCGTCCACGACCACGTCGCCCGGGGAGAGCAGCTCGGCCAGCTCGTCGATGGTCGACTGGGTCGCGGCACCGGCCGGAACCATCACCCACACGACGCGCGGGCCCTTGAGCTTGCCCACAAGCTCTTCCAGGCTGTGGACATCGGCGACGTCCGGGTTGCGGTCGTAACCGATGACGGTGTGGCCTGCGCGGCGGATGCGCTCGCGCATGTTGCCGCCCATCTTGCCGAGGCCGACGAGACCGAGCTCCATCAGAGATTCCTTAAGCGTTGTGCCGATTCGTACCCAGGACCGAGCCTACGCCCGGCCAGGACAGCACGGCGGGGTGCAGCACGGTGAGCCCGCTCGGCGCTGAGCCTGCCCGCCGGAGACTGCCATGACAGGGAACGACCGCCGGATCAGCCGGAGAGGCGGACCGGCATGATCAGGTACTTGTACGCGTCGTTCGCCTCGGCGTCGACGGCCGGCCGGCCGCTGAGCAGCGCGGGCTTGGTCGACGTCGTGAAGGAGAGCTGGGCGACCGGGGAGTCGATCGCGCTGAGCCCGTCCAGCAGGAAGGTCGGGTTGAAGGCGATCGAGATGTCGTCGCCCTCGAGCACGGCGTCGACGCGCTCCACAGCCTGTGCGTCGTCGCTGGAACCGGCCTCCAGGATCAGCACGCCCTGCTCGAAGCTGAGCCGCACCGGGGTGTTGCGCTCGGCGACGAGGGCCACACGCTTGACGGCCTCGACGAACGGGGCGGTCTCGATGACCGCGATCGAGTTGAACTCGGTCGGGAAGAGCGTCCGGTACTTCGGGAGGTCGCCCTCGAGCAGCCGGGTGGTCGTACGCCGGCCGGCACCCTCGAAACCGATGAGACCCTCGCCCGCGCCCGAGCCGGACAGCGCCAGGGTCACCGTGTCGCCGCTGGTCAGCGCCTTGGCGGTGTCCAGGAGCGTCTTGGCGGGCACCAGGGCCACGGCCGAGGCGTCGGGGTTCTCCGGCTTCCACAGGAACTCGCGGACCGCGAAGCGGTAGCGGTCGGTCGAGGCCAGGGTGACGGTGTCGCCCTCGATCTCGATCCGGACGCCGGTCAGGACGGGCAGGGTGTCGTCGCGCCCGGCAGCGATGGCGACCTGGGCCGCGGCGGAGGCGAAGACCTCACCGGGGACGGTGCCCGTGGCGGTCGGCATCTGCGGCAGCGCCGGGTACTCCTCCACAGGCAGGGTGTGGAGGGTGAACCGCGAGGAGCCGCAGACCACCGTGGCCCGTACCCCGTCGGTGGAGATCTCCACAGGCCTGTTGGGCAGGGCGCGGCAGATGTCGGCGAGCAGCCGTCCGGAGACGAGGACCGTGCCGTCCTCCTCGACCTCGGCGTCCACCGAGACCTTGGCCGAGACCTCGTAGTCGAAGCTCGAGAAGCTGAGGGCTCCGTCCTCGGCCTTCAGCAGAAGGCCCGCGAGAACGGGCGCCGGCGGACGGGCCGGGAGGCTGCGGGCCACCCAGGCCACTGCCTCCGCGAGTACATCGCGCTCCACCCGGATCTTCACCGGAACCGCCTCCTGCTGTTGCTCGCTCGCCCTGCTGGCCTTCGTCGTCTGATCGGGGCTCCTGGCCGAAGGGCCGGGGATGCCGCCGGGGACCAGTCTGACGTACGGCGCCGACACTCGTTGCTGCTCGGGGTCAAGTCGCGCCACGAGGTTCGCCGAGCTCGCTGCTCGAGTTGTGCACAGGCCCCACTTCGAAGCGGATTCCTGGCTAACTCTGAGTGGTAGTAGTAGTAGGCCCTGTGGAAACCGTGGATAACGGTGTTTGACCAGGTCAACAGCGGTTTTTTGTCCACCGACCCTGTGGGTGGCACCGGTGGACAACCATGCGTTTCTGTGGACACGCGAAAGTTCTGCACACCCGATGCACAGGGCGGGGTGACTTCTCCCCAGGCCTGTCCCCAGCTTTACCCACGTTCCCCACAGCTCAACCTGACTCCCTTGTGTGACGCCTTTCACTCGCGGCAGTGAAAGCGGGTGTTGCGTTGCCGAACAGTGGACAGCGGTGTGGAGAAGCTGGGGACAACCGGGACATGCCTGTGGGCCGCCGGTGGACAACATCATCGAGGGCCTGTGGACGAAGAATCTGTCCACAGGCTGTGGATCATCGTTGACCACAAATCCCCAGGCATGTGACCTGGCCTGATGGAGTATCGGCAGCACGCCCTGTGGACGCAATCTGGACAACTTCACAGTCCCCAGGCTGTGGACGCCAGATTCCTGGCTCTTCTGTGGAGAAGGGCACGTCAGCGGCCCGTATTCGAACAGTCCCGGCTGCTTCAGCCGTGCCACGGCCCGTGGAAACCAGCGGGAAAGAGGTGTGCGGAGCGGTTCCGGAGGCCGGCCCGGACCACTCCCGCGCCGCGGCGGTCGGCTCCTGGAGCCGCTCCCAGCAGCGCCTGACGACGACGAAGGGCGCCCCGTGAGGACTCGTACGGTCCTCACGGGGCGCCCGGGGTGCTCTGCGGCGGTCCGCGGCCGCTCCGGCTCGTCAGCCGTTCTTGATGCGGTTGGTGAGTTCGGTGACCTGGTTGTAGATGGAGCGCCGCTCCGCCATCAGGGCGCGGATCTTCCGGTCGGCGTGCATCACCGTGGTGTGGTCGCGTCCGCCGAACTGGGCGCCGATCTTGGGCAGGGAGAGATCCGTGAGCTCACGGCACAGGTACATCGCGATCTGGCGCGCGGTCACCAGGACGCGGCTGCGCGAGGATCCGCACAGGTCCTCCACCGTCAGCCCGAAGTAGTCCGCGGTCGCCGCCATGATGGCCGGTGCGGTGATCTCGGGAGCCGAGTCCTCACCACCCGGGATCAGGTCCTTGAGCACGATCTCGGTCAGACCGAGGTCCACGGGCTGCCGGTTCAGGCTCGCGAAGGCGGTCACGCGGATGAGGGCGCCCTCCAGCTCACGGATGTTGCGCGAGATGCGGGAAGCGATGAACTCGAGCACCTCCGGCGGGGCGTTGAGCTGCTCCTGCACGGCCTTCTTCCGGAGGATCGCGATGCGCGTCTCCAGCTCCGGCGGCTGCACGTCGGTGGTGAGGCCCCACTCGAACCTGTTCCGCAGCCGGTCCTCGAGCGTCACCAGCTGCTTGGGCGGACGGTCGGAGGACAGGACGATCTGCTTGTTGGCGTTGTGGAGCGTGTTGAAGGTGTGGAAGAACTCCTCCTGCGTGGACTCCTTGCTCGCCAGGAACTGGATGTCGTCGACCAGGAGGATGTCCACGTCGCGGTAGCGCTTGCGGAAGGTGTCGCCCTTGCCGTCGCGGATCGAGTTGATGAACTCGTTGGTGAACTCCTCGGAGCTCACGTACCGCACCCGGGTGCCGGGGTAGAGGCTCCGCGCGTAGTGCCCGATCGCGTGCAGCAGGTGGGTCTTCCCGAGCCCCGACTCCCCGTAGATGAACAGGGGGTTGTACGCCTTCGCCGGCGCCTCCGCGACGGCGACCGCGGCCGCGTGGGCGAAGCGGTTGGAGGCGCCGATCACGAAGGTGTCGAAGAGGTACTTCGGATTCAGCCGGGCGTGCGGCTCACCGGTTCCGGGCGGCGGCGCGGACTGGGTGCCCATCGGGCCGCCGGACCTCCCGGTGCCGGGGCCGCCCTGGCGGTGCTGCGGCTGCTGGTCCTGGAGATCGTGGCGGTCGCGGCCGTCCCGCTGCTGTTCGTAACCCTGGTGCTCGGACGGCTGCGGACGGTAGTCGAGCTGCGGCTGCTGGGGCCGCGGGCTCGCGTACGGATCGCGGTCCTGGTACCCCCCGTGCCGGGGCTGCCAGGCGAGGTCCTCCTGGGCGCGCGGCCAGGCGCCCGGCTCGGGGCGGTGCTGCTGGTAGTCCGGGTAGGCGGGGCGGGCCGTGGGCATGCCGTCGTCCGAGGGCCTGGGGCCGTAGCCGTCGTACCCGTCGCCGCGCGAGGGCTCGTCGTGCTGGGGCCCCTGGTAGCGGTGGGACTGCTGGCCCTGGTGGGGCTGATGCATCGGAGGCGCGGGCGGAGGGGGCGGCTCGCCCGCGGAGTCGTCGACCGTGATCGCGATCCTGATCGGGCGCCCGCACTCACGGGTGAGCGCCTCGCTGATCAGCGGGGCGAGCCGGACCTCGAGGACACGCTTGCCCCACTCGTTGGGTACGGCCAGCAGCGCGGTGTCGGCGACGAGTGCCAGGGGCTGGCAGCGCTCGACCCACTGCTTGTCCTTCGGCTCGATGCCCTGCTGCCCCTCCCCGAGGAGTTGTTCCAGCACTCGCGGCCACACTGCGGCAAGATCGGCAGGTACGTCAGCCACAAGGCACGCTCTCTCGCATGTCCCACGAATGTGTGCTTCTCGGGACGGGATGGGTCGGGTCGGGTGAGGCCCGGCAGGCAGGAAGGAAAAGAACCGGAGTTCAGCCACGGTAGTCAGGCCGACCCGCACGGTTCAAGTTGTTGTCCACAGGCTGTGTACAGCAGGGGGTGGCGCGGAGCCGGTTTGACCGAATGGCGTAGCCGCGCGTACCGTGACCAGGTCGAGTTGTCGATGGCTGCTGCCGCCTGCCTCCGATGGGCAAACATCACGATCTGTGATTGTGAAGCGGTGCACTAAGGCGTTTACGCGAGTTCCTCGTGGGCGCACGGTGACAGCCAGGCGATGTCCCGCCAACACACGAATCATTTCTGGAGCCCCCGAGTGAGCAAGCGCACCTTCCAGCCGAACAATCGTCGTCGCGCCAAGACCCATGGCTTCCGGCTGCGTATGCGTACCCGTGCCGGCCGCGCGATTCTCGCGAACCGCCGCGGCAAGGGTCGCGCGAACCTGTCCGCCTGATCGCGGCCAGGTCATGACGTGCTGCCTACCGAGAATCGGCTGAGGCGGCGCGAGGACTTCGCGGTCGCTGTACGCCGGGGACGTCGGGCCGGACGCCCGCTACTCGTCGTACATCTACGCAGCGGTGCTACGGACCCGCACGTGACAGGGGAGAGTGCTCCCCCGCCGCGTGCGGGTTTCGTTGTCAGCAAAGCAGTGGGTGGAGCGGTCGTTCGCACCGCGGTGAAGCGCAAGCTTCGCCATCTGGTCCGCGATCGGCTCGCTCAGCTGCCCCCCGGTAGCCTTGTTGTCGTACGAGCGCTACCCGGATCGGGTGACGCCGACCATGCACAGCTGGCCCGAGACCTGGATGCCGCCCTTCAGCGGCTGCTGGGAGGGGGCGCGCGATGAAGTACCCGCTGCTGGCTCTTATCAAGCTGTACCAGTGGACGATCAGCCCGCTTCTGGGGCCTGTCTGCCGTTACTACCCGTCGTGTTCCCACTATGGATATACGGCGATCGACCGGCACGGTGCGATCAAGGGAACAGCGCTGACCGCTTGGCGCATCCTTCGTTGCAATCCGTGGTCACCCGGCGGCGTGGACTACGTACCGCCACGCAAACGTCCGCGTTGGCACGAACTGCTGCGCAGCTATGTGCGTGGCGGCAAGGGCGGGGACTCCGCCGGCGATGTGCCTTCCGGGGGGTCGGTCTCCGAACCCCTGAGCCCGGCCACAGAGACCTCGCCCAAAGCTCAAGGAGCCTGATTAGTGGACACGATTGCCAGTCTGTTCAGCTTTATCACCACACCTGTTTCATGGGTCATCGTCCAGTTCCACAAGCTGTACGGAGCGCTCTTCGGCGATGACACCGGGTGGGCCTGGGGCCTGTCCATCGTGTCCCTGGTGGTCCTGATCCGGATCTGTCTGATCCCGCTTTTCGTGAAGCAGATCAAGTCGACCCGGAACATGCAGGTGCTCCAGCCGAAGATGAAGGCGATCCAGGAGCGCTACAAGAACGACAAGCAGCGTCAGTCCGAAGAGATGATGAAGCTGTACAAGGAGACGGGTACCAACCCCCTCTCCTCGTGCCTTCCCATCCTGGCGCAGTCCCCGTTCTTCTTCGCCCTGTATCACGTGCTCTCGGCCATCGCCTCGGGCAAGACGATCGGCGTCATCGACCAGCCGCTGCTGGACAGCGCCCGTCAGGCGCACATCTTCGGCGCTCCGCTGGCCGCGAAGTTCATGGACAGCGAAGAGAAGGTCTCGGCCCTCGGCGCCTCGCTCACCGATGTCCGTGTCGTCACCGCGATCATGATCGTGATGATGTCCGCGTCGCAGTTCTTCACCCAGCGCCAGCTGATGACGAAGAACGTCGACCTGACGGTGAAGACCCCGTACATGCAGCAGCAGAAGATGCTGATGTACGTCTTCCCCGTGATCTTCGCCGTCATGGGTATCAACTTCCCCGTCGGTGTCCTTGTCTACTGGCTGACCACCAACGTCTGGACCATGGGTCAGCAGATGTACGTGATCAACCAGAACCCGACTCCGGGCAGCAAGGCGCAGGACCAGTACCTGAACCGCGTGCTGAAGAGCGTGACCGCGCACGGCGAGGTCCGTGGGCGTACACGGCGCAACACGGTCAAGCGGATCGTCGCCAAGGGCCCCGACCGCAACGACATCGAGCGCAAGTTCATCACGGGTCTGGGCAAGCTCGGCCTCGCCGCCCAGGAGGACGGGACGGTGGCGAAGAGCGAAGCGGCCATCCTCGAGGCCGAGGGCGGTGCCGCGCCCAAGCGCCAGCAGCCCAAGCGCCAGACCAAGGCGAAGCGCCACACTGCTGCCACGCACTCCGGTGCGGCGAAGGACTCGGGCTCCACCGGCCCGGAATCCAAGACCTCGCTGGAGAAGCAGGACGCATCGCAGGACGACAAGCCGAAGCCGGCGGACAAGTCCGCCGCGTCCGGTTCCTCACGCCAAGCCAAGTCCGGACAGCGCAAGGGCCCGCAGCGGCCCAAGCACCCGTCCAAGAAGTAAGAAGGAGTCCATCCGTGACGGAAGGCACCACCACCACGGCCGCTGAGGGCAGCGACACTCTGACGCGCCTCGAGCAGGAGGGGGAGATCGCGGCTGACTACCTCGAGGGCCTGCTCGACATCGCCGACCTGGACGGCGACATCGACATGGACGTGGAGGCGGACCGGGCCGCGGTCTCGATCATCAGCGAATCGGCGCGTGACCTGCAGAAGCTCGTGGGCCGCGACGGTGAGGTGCTGGAGGCGCTGCAGGAGCTGACGCGCCTGGCCGTTCACCGTGAGACCGGTGACCGCAGCCGTCTGATGCTGGACATCGCCGGTTTCCGTGCCAAGAAGCGTGAAGTTCTCGCCGCGCTGGGTGCCAAGGCCGCGGATGAGGTCAAGAGCTCGGGCGAGCCCGTGAAGCTGGAGCCGATGACGCCGTTCGAGCGCAAGGTCGTGCACGACGCGGTCGCGGCAGCAGGTCTGCGCAGCGAGTCCGAGGGCGAGGAGCCTCAGCGCTTCGTCGTCGTTCTCCCGGCCTGACCGGATCCTTGTACTGTCGGCCCCGTCTGTTCGCAGGCGGGGCCGATCTTTGTCAGCCTGATAGTCAGCGTGCTAGTGCGGTACGGAAGGACGGTCCCCGTGACGGAGGAAGCAGAGCTCCCTCAGGCGCCCAAGGAGGCGCAGGCGGTATTCGGTGAGTTCTTCCCCGAGGCTGTCAGGTATGCGGAACTGCTCGCGGATGCGGGCGTCAAGCGTGGGCTGATCGGCCCCCGCGAGGTGCCGCGCCTGTGGGAACGCCACCTCCTGAACTGCGCGGTGCTCTCCGAGGTGGTTCCCGAGGGTGTCACGGTGTGCGACGTGGGGTCGGGGGCCGGCCTCCCCGGCATCCCGCTGGCGCTGGTCCGCCCGGATCTGAAGATCACCCTGCTCGAGCCGCTGCTGCGCCGCACCAACTTCCTCCAGGAGGTCGTCGAGCTTCTGGGACTGGATCACGTGACAGTCGTCCGGGGCCGGGCCGAGGAGGTGCTCGGGACCCTGCAGCCGGTCCACGTGGTGACCGCGCGCGCGGTGGCGCCGCTCGACCGGCTCGCCGGCTGGGGCGTCCCCCTGCTCCGTCCGTACGGAGAGATGCTGGCGCTCAAGGGGGGAACGGCCGAGGAGGAGATCCAGGGAGCACGTGCCGCTCTGAGCAAGCTCGGCGTGGTGGATACCGAGGTCCTGCACGTCGGTGAGGGGCTCGTCGATCCCGCTTCCACCGTGGTGCGTGTGGTGGTCGGAGAGAGCCCGGGCGGTGTGAGGTTCGCCGCAAAGCGCGCCAAGGCCGCACGGGTCGGCCGGACGCGGCGACGCCGATGAGTACGGGCTCACCGAAGGACGGCACGGTCTCTTTTCTTCCCTTTTAGTATTCTCAGGACTTTTTGTACTGATGCTCCATGCATGCAGCGATATGTGCAGCCTGCGGAGTGTCGAGAGCCTGGTCCTGGGCCGCAGGGGCATCGTGTTTCACGTGAAACGTCGCTCTCTGCTGCAGGGAATCATCGGTCGCGGTCGTGCGGCTGCCGCGCCGCGCGACCGCAAGCCCGTACGGGCCATGAAGTTGTCCACAGAAGCGGATTCATCCACAGAACAGTCGGCCTCGCTGGTTCACTACCCCGAAAGCATGGCAGGCTCTGTTCATTGCGAGCCTGAAGTCGAGGAGAGTGAATCCTTGCGGTCCGACGCCAACATCGCGGGGCCGATGACCGACCCGGTCCCCGGTCCCCGTACCGAGTCCCTGGGGGACGGTGTTTCACGTGAAACACCGCCGCCCATGGATGACACACCCATTGGTCGTGCGGCACAGCTGGCGGTCGAGGCCCTTGGCCGCGCCGGTGAGGGGCTGCCACGGCCGGACCGGACACGCGTCATGGTCGTCGCCAACCAGAAGGGCGGCGTGGGCAAGACGACTTCGACGGTCAATCTCGCCGCCTCGCTCGCTCTGCACGGTGCGCGCGTTCTGGTGGTGGACCTCGACCCGCAGGGGAACGCCTCCACGGCTCTGGGAATCGACCACCACGCCGAGGTCCCCTCCATCTACGACGTTCTGGTGGAGAGCATGCCGCTCTCCGAGGTGGTGCAGCCGGTCCCGGACGTAGAAGGTCTCTTCTGCGCGCCGGCCACCATTGATCTCGCGGGTGCCGAGATCGAGCTGGTCTCTCTGGTCGCGCGGGAGAGTCGACTTCAGCGGGCGATCCAGGCCTACGACCAGCCGCTGGACTACATCCTCATCGACTGCCCGCCGTCGCTCGGTCTCCTGACAGTGAACGCGCTCGTGGCCGGAGCTGAGGTACTCATCCCGATTCAGTGCGAGTACTACGCGCTGGAAGGGCTTGGGCAGCTGCTGCGCAACGTGGACCTGGTCCGTGGACACTTGAATCCCGATCTCCACGTATCGACGATCCTGCTCACCATGTACGACGGCAGGACCAGGCTTGCTTCGCAGGTCGCGGAAGAGGTGCGCACCCACTTCGGCAAGGAGGTGCTGCGGACCAGCATTCCGCGTTCGGTGCGCATCTCGGAGGCGCCGAGCTACGGGCAGACGGTCCTGACGTACGATCCGGGCTCCAGCGGATCCCTCTCCTACCTCGAGGCGGCCCGTGAGATCGCGCTGAGAGGCGTGGGAGTGCATTACGAGGCCCAGCACGCTCCGGCAGGCGATCCTGCCCACACGGGCGTCCAGAACAGTCAGCAGAGCCATTCGGAGGGCATGCAGTGAGTGAGCGTCGTAGAGGGCTGGGGCGTGGACTCGGTGCACTGATTCCCGCAGCTCCTCAGGAGAAGCAGGTCGCGAGTCCCGCTTCGGGTGCGAATGCGGGGCTGACGGCCCACACGATGACCGCGGAGCGTGGGGTGCCTGCCGCGAAACTCGCCGCGCTCCCGTCCGGTTCCTTGGTCCCGGAGCCGAGCTCCCCGGTCGAGGAGATGGATCCCGCCGTCGGTCGGAGCGACTCGGCCGGGGCGTACTTCGCAGAGATTCCGCTGTCGTCGATCACGCCCAACCCCAAGCAGCCTCGTGAGGTCTTCGACGAGGACGCGCTGGCTGAGCTGGTCACCTCCATCAAGGAGGTGGGGCTCCTTCAGCCCGTCGTCGTGCGCAAGGTCGACGAGGACCGTTTCGAGCTCATCATGGGTGAGCGCCGTTGGAGGGCCTGTGGCGAAGCCGGCCTGGAGCGCATCCCCGCCATCGTCCGCGCGACCGATGACGAGAAGCTGCTCCTCGACGCGCTTCTGGAGAACCTCCACCGGGCTCAGCTGAACCCCTTGGAGGAGGCGGCGGCGTACGACCAGCTGCTGAAGGACTTCAAGTGCACGCACGATCAGCTGGCGGACCGGATCGGCAGGTCTCGTCCGCAGGTGTCGAACACGCTCCGACTGTTGCGGCTCTCCCCGTCCGTCCAGCGCAGGGTGGCCGCGGGAGTTCTCTCGGCCGGGCACGCGAGGGCTTTGCTGTCGGTGGACGACTCGGAGGAACAGGACCGGCTCGCTCACCGCATCGTCGCCGAAGGGCTGTCGGTGCGTGCCGTCGAGGAAATCGTGAATCTCCTCGGGTCCGAGCCGACGAGTTCTGCGAAGCCCAAGGGCCCCAGGGCCGGTGGCCGGGTCTCGCCGGCGCTGACCGATCTCGCTTCGCGGCTCTCCGACCGGTTCGAGACGCGAGTGAAGGTCGACCTCGGGCAGAAGAAGGGAAAGATCGTCGTCGAGTTCGCCTCGATGGAGGATCTGGACCGCATCCTCGGCAGTCTTGCTCCGGGTGAAGGACGCGTGCTTGAACGGAGCACGGAGGAAGAGCAGGCCGAAGCCGACGAGGCCTGAGACTGCTGAACGGTGAGGGCGGGGCGGGTTCCGGGAAGTTCTCCAGAACCCGCCCCGCCCTTTGCCGTCTCTCGGTATCCCCATCACCTCTGGGTGGATACGATGCGTTCTGGTATGGCGTATCCACCACCGTGATCCACCTCAGAGGAGGCGGGGGCCGTGCGATCAGTGCATCGCAGCCACCTGGTGACAGTCGGTTTGGGGCTCGGCGCTGTCGGGGGGTTCGTCGGCAGCCTGTTCCGAGAACGGAGTGCGCTGGCAGCCGCACGTGATGCGGCGGGCGTAGGAAGTGAGGAACCGCCTACATGGGGCGTCGGCTCGTACCGCTCACACTCGACAATCTTCCCGATCTCCCCAGGCGTTGCCGCTCGTGTGTCTTCTGGGAGCTTGATCCGGTCAGCGGGGAAGCCGCGGTAAAGGCCGGCAGGCCCGAAGTCGAGAAGGAAGCCTGGATCTCCTCTGCTCTGCTGGAGTGGGGATCCTGTGGACGGGTCGTCTATGTGGATGATGCCGCGGTCGGCTTCGTGCTCTACGCGCCCCCGGCGTATGTCCCGCGGTCCACGGCGTTTCCCACCAGCCCGGTATCCCCCGACGCCGTGCAACTCATGACCGCGTTGATCGTCCCCGGATATCAGGGGCAGGGGTTGGGGCGCGTGATGGTCCAGACGGTTGCCAAGGACTTGCTGCGACGCGGGTTCAAGGCGATCGAGGCCTTTGGCGACGCCAGGTGGAAGGAGCCCGCATGTGTGCTGCCGGCGGATCACTTGCTCGCTGTCGGCTTCAAGACAGTGCGTCCTCATCCCAGGTATCCGCGTCTGAGGCTTGAACTGCGTTCGACGCTCTCCTGGAAGGAGGATGTCGAGCTGGCCCTGGACCGGCTGCTCGGCGTCGTACAGAAGGAGCCGGTTCTTCGTCCCCTCTGACTGCCGATGCCGAGGGGTGAGCGACACGCAGAACGGGCCCTCCTGGTGGTGAGAGCCCGTTTCACGTGAAACAGTCAGCCGCTACTTCTGGACGATGAAGTTCTCCAGGTCGCGGAGAATCGCTGCCTTCGGCTTTGCGCCGACGATGGTCTTCGCGACCTCGCCACCCTGGTACACGTTCAGTGTGGGGATCGACATCACGCCGTACTTCGCCGCGGTGGCCGGGTTCTCGTCGATGTTGAGCTTGACGATCTCGATCTGGTCGCCGTGCTCAGCCGCGATGGCCTCCAGTGAAGGGGCGATCTGGCGGCACGGGCCGCACCAGGCGGCCCAGAAGTCCACCAGCACGGGCTTGTCGTTCTTCAGGACGTCCTCGTCGAAGGAGTCGTCGGTCACGTTCTTCAGGGCGCCGGCCACGGCGGGCCTCCTTAACTTCGTGGGGGTGTGGGATCGGGGGATGCGGTCAGACGGCCGGGGTCTTCTCCGGCTCGGCCAGCTCCTCGTCGGAGAGCGCGGCCAGGAACCGCTCCGCGTCGAGGGCTGCGGAGCAGCCGGTGCCGGCGGCCGTGATCGCCTGTCGGTAGGTGTGGTCGACGACGTCGCCGGCGCCGAAGACACCCTTCAGGTTGGTGCGCGTCGACGGGGCCTCGACCTTGAGGTAGCCCTCGTCGTCGAGGTCGAGCTGGCCCTTGAAGAGTTCCGTGCGGGGGTCGTGGCCGACGGCGATGAACAGGCCCGTGACCGGAAGCTCGGAGGTCTCACCGGTCTTGGTGTTGCGCAGGGTGAGGCTGGAGAGCTTCTGGTCCCCGTGGACCGTCGCCACCTCGCTGTCCCAGGCGAACTTGATCTTCGGGTCGGCGAAGGCACGATCCTGCATGGCCTTGGAGGCCCGCAGGGAGTCGCGGCGGTGGACGATCGTGACGGACTTGGCGAACCGGGAGAGGAAGGTTGCCTCCTCCATCGCGGTGTCGCCGCCGCCGATGACGGCGATGTCCTGGTCCTTGAAGAAGAAGCCGTCGCAGGTGGCACACCAGGAGACACCGCGTCCGGAGAGCGCGTCCTCGTTGGGCAGGCCCAGCTTGCGGTGCTGGGATCCCGTGGTGACGATGACGGCCTTGGCGCGGTGCACCGTGCCCGCCGTGTCCGTGACGGTCTTGATCTCTCCGGTGAGGTCGACGGAGACCACGTCGTCGGGGATGAGCTCGGCACCGAAGCGCTCAGCCTGGGCGCGCATGTTGTCCATGAGCTCGGGGCCCATGATTCCGTCCTGGAAGCCCGGGAAGTTCTCCACGTCGGTGGTGTTCATCAGCGCACCACCGGCGGTGACGGCACCCTCGAACACCAGCGGCTTCAGGGAGGCGCGAGCGGTGTACAGGGCGGCGGTGTAACCAGCCGGCCCGGAGCCGATGATGATCACATTACGGACGTCGCTCACGGGTTCTTCCTCGTCTCTGCAGACTGCCTACTGCCTACTGGGGCCGGTTCCACGACTCTCACCCCACCCAACGGATCCTACGGGGCATGCATTCCCGAAAGAGCGGTCCGGCTCCCGGCGAGACCTCAGAGGCGGTCGTAGGAGCGGGTCAGCAACAGTTGCCCCTTTGCCGCAGACGTCGAATCCACGCAAGCCGCGTCGATGACATAGGCCTGGACACGGCGGGGATCGGTCTCATGGGGCAGTACGACGAGGAACGCGGCTGTCCCTTCGTAAGTGTCCTCTTCCACGGCCAGGGCAGGACTGTTCCTGCCGGTGCCCTGCTGGACACACTCCGGCACGTCCACGACCGGCGCGCGCAGGGTGCCGGGGGTTTCGGCCCTGGGGGACACTCCCTCAGGAGAGGATTTGGTGTCCAGGGACGGCGTACCGAGGTCCGTCGGAGCTTCGGACGTTCGCGTCTCGCTCAGGAGCGCGTGAACCCGGTCTTCCAGCGCGTTTTCCGAAAGGCTTCCTCGGCTCTTCTCCGCGGCGCTGACACCGTGGTCGGCCATCGAGCTCGCCGAATCGTGGGACGGCTGGAGGGACTGGAGAAGGAAGACGCTCATGCCGACCGCCGCCGCACCGAAGGCGGTGCCGAGGATTACCGTACGTCGCCGACGGCGAGCCGGACTCCGGCCGGGGCCGGTGGCACCGCGGGGGTGCCCGGCGGGCCGGGTCACCGATGTGTTCTCGGTCGATGGAACGCTGGTTTCACGTGAAACAGCAGCGGCGTCCCGTGCCGCAGAGATGGCCGTCGCTTCCGATGCCAGAGCCGCGTCAATTCTGCGGCTGACATCTTCGGGCATGCGTTCAGAGAGGGGCTGTACCGCTCCCAGCAGAGAGCGGATTTCCTCCAGTGAGGCGTAGACGTCCCCGCACTCCACACAGGCGTCGATGTGGTCGCGGAGTGCTGCCTCGCGGGACGAGGGGAGAAGTCCTTCGGTGAGATCGGCGATCTCCGAGGCATCCGGGTGCTGAGCCGTGTCGGCTGCTGATGTCATGCGAGCCCACCTCCACCCTTCACGCCGGCGGGATCGCCGTCTCCCGCGTCTCTTGGTCCTGACGCCGGTGGGACGGATACACCCTGCGTCCGGTTCCTCTCCACGGGGCTGTCCTTCCTGTCCCCTCTGCCGCTGCGTAGATGGGTGAGCAAGGGGAGCAGTCTGGCACGGCCCCGCGCGCAACGGCTCTTCACGGTCCCGGTCGGTACATCGAGGATGCGGGCCGCTTCGGCTACCGGGTAGGCCTGCATGTCCACGAGGACGAGGGCGGCGCGCTGTTCGGCGGGCAGAGTGGCGAGTGCGTTCAGGAGTTCACGATGCAGATCCTGCCGTTCGGCAGGGGCCTCGGCGGATTCGTGCGGTTCCATGAGCTGATCGAGCCGCTCGGTGTCGTCGACCGGCGCGGTTCTCCGTGAGGCCGCCTTGCGGGCACGGTCGAGGCAGGCGTTGACGGTGATCCTGTGCAGCCAGGTGGTGACGGCGGAGTGGCCCCGGAAGGTGTGGGCGGCACGGAAAGCGGAGACAAGAGCGTCCTGCACGGCGTCGGCGGCTTCCTCACGGTCGCCCAGCGTGCGCAGGGCCACGGCCCAGAGGCGGTCACGGTGCCGCCGTACGAGCTCACCGAAGGCGTCAGGGTCGCCCGCGACGTGCTGGGCCAGGAGATCCTGGTCGCTGACGTCGGCGAATCCGGCGTCGTCCAACGGTGAGCCCCCTCCCCTGGTGCGGTCAGCTGGTGACCTTGATGTCCGAGATCTTGCCCCGGTAGCTTCCGCCGTCACTCATGGGCAGCTTGGTCAGCCAGACCAGAAGGTACCGCGCCTCCACCGGCTTGTCGGGCTTGAGGGACACCTTCGTTCCGGATCCTGCCGCGGCCTTGGTGAAACCGGTCGGCATCGAAGGGACGGTCGCGTCCGCGGTGGTCCTCAGCTCGACGGAGGTGCTGCCCCCGAGGAAGGACACCTGGACGTTGCCGACCTGCTGGACCTCGCCGAGGTCCAGAACGACTCCGACGCCCTCCTTGAGCCGCCCGAAGTCGGCGCTGTAATAGCCGTCCGTGGTCCAGTAGGAGCTTGCGTCCCCGTCGTAGACGTTCTTGATGGAGGCGGGCTTCTCGGAGCCGTCGCCGAGCGGGTCGTAGTCCTGGGCTCCCACGATGGTGACCGGCTTGCTGGGTTCGACGGCGTTGTTGTCGTCGCCGCCCTCCTCGGTGGTCTGCGTAGGGGCCGGGTCCCCTGAGCCGCTGTTCCGGTCGATGACGGTTTCTGCCAGCTGCCAGCTGCCCAGGCCCAGAGCGGCGATGAGCAAGGCGGAAACCGCCCACTTGAGTGCCTTGCCGGTACGGCTCTGAAGGGGAGGAGGCGGAACGATGACGGGCTGGGCGACGGAAGCGGGCCGTGTCGAGGGGCGACCGTACGTGCCCTGCTGGTAGGTCGTGCGCTGGTACTCGGGCGGCGCCGTGAAGGCGGGCTCCGGCGGAAGGATGCGCGGCATGGCCGCGACGGCCTTCGCCAGCTCGTCCGGGGTGGTGCACGGCTGCTCCTGCCGCGAGGCGGTGGCACCGTCGTTGGCGAGCGCGCGCATGGCCAGTTCGGACAGGCCCCGGTGAACGCCGGCCCGCACCTGGTCCGGGGGGATCAGGCCCAGGTCCTTGGGAAGCCCGGTGAGGCCGTACGCATCGCTCTCATACGGCCAGCGCCGGGTCAGGGCGGCGTAGAGGAGGGCGCCGATGGCCTCGGTGTCCGTGCGCAGCGGCTGATCGGCGGTGACGCCGCGCAGGGCGGCGTTCACGGCCAGGCCGCGAATCCGGTACTGGCCCGTGGAGCTGCGCAGTACGGCGCCGGGGGTGAGACGCAGATGGGCGAGCCCCTCGCGGTGCGCCGCTGCCATGGCCTGGGAGATCTGGCTCACGAGCTGGTAGGCGTCGTGGGCTTCCAGCGGTCCGGCGGCCAGCAGCGCCGTGAGCTCGGTGGCGTCGGGGAGCCATTCGTGGACGACGTAGACGAGGTCGTCCTCCTCCACGGCGTCCAGGACCTGCACGAAGCGCGGGTCACCGAGGAGGGCGGAGGAGCGGGCCGCCGCCAGCACCGAGCGGGCACGCGGGTGATTGGCGGGCAGCAGGTGGACACCCACCGCACGCCGCAGCTTCTCGTCCACGGCACGCCAGCTGCTGAAGCCGTCCAGCCGCGTGACGCACTCCTCGAGGCGGTACCGTCCGGCCAGCTTGTGACCGCTGTGCAGGTCGGGCGAGGCCGGTACGGAGTCGGAGCTGTCACGCCCCTTGGCCGCGTCCTTCGAGCCCGTGCCCTCTGCGTCCTGGGTTTGTGCCGTCCCGTCGGTCGTGGCCGCGTCCGCCTTGGCGGACAGCGGCTCGTCGCCGCTGTTGTCGGCCACGTCGACAGCAGCCGTGCTACGTTCCGCCACCGTCGTTCCTGCCTCCCCATCCGTTGCGCGATGCCAGCCAGCTCTGCACAGTCACGCCAATTGTGCCCACACTCCGGCGCTATGCACGACACGCGGTGTCCAGCGATGGTTGTGCGGCCACGGCGCGCGTATCAGCGTCCGAGACGTCCCCGGACCATGCCGACCATGCCGTTGAGCTCTTCGATACGCATTTTCTTCGCCGAGACGAAGAAGACGCCCAGCAGGACGACGCTGCCACAGACCAGTGCCACCACGGACCCGCCGGCTCCCTCGCCGAGGGTCTTCAGGAGAGCGAATCCCACGCCGCCGCCGATCACGGCCGCGGGGACCGCGGCCAGGCAGAGACGGGCGTAGGTGCGCACCACACGGGCGCCGTCGAGGTCACCGCCGAGCCGGTGGCTCAGCCGTCGCCAGGCGATGCCGACACCGACCGCGTAGGCCAGTCCGTAGGACGCCGCCATTCCCACGACTGCCCACTGGGCCGGAAGAATCACGTAGCAGAGGGCGGAGGCCGCGGCATTCACCGCGGCGACGATGACCGTGTTGTAGAAGGGGGTCCGGGTGTCCTCGTACGCGTAGAAGCCACGTAGCACGACGTACTGCACGGAGTACGGGATGAGACCGAGGCCGAACGCCATCAGGATGAAGCCCATCGACCGCGCGGCCTCGGTGCCGCTGGACGCGTACAGCAGGGTGCACATCGGCAGGCCGAGCGCGAGGAAGGTGAAGGCGACCGGGACGATGGCCACCGCCGAGTTGCGCAGACCCTGCGAGATGTCGTCGCGGACGGCCCCGGGGTCGTTGTCATGCGCGGCGCGGGAGATGCGGGGCAGCAGGGCCGCCATGACCGAGACGGTGATGATGGCCTGGGGCATGCCCCAGATCAGCTGGGCGTTGGAGTAGGCCAGGAAGCCCGTGCCGTCCTTGCCCGACAGCTTGCCGGCCGACGTGGCCAGCTGCGTGACGACGATGACGCCGGCCTGGTTGGCGAGAACGAAGAGAACCGTCCACTTCGCGAGCTTGATCGTCTTTCCGAGTCCGTGCCCCTTCCAGTCGAAGCGCGGACGGAAGCGGAACCCTGCCTCACGGAGGTACGGGATCATGGCCAGGGCCTGGACGACCAGGCCGAGCAGCGTACCGATGCCCAGCAGACGGACACCCTCGGCGGGGATCGTCTGGACACCCATCCGGGATTCGGCCGAGGAGCCGTACACCCAGATGAAGAGGCCGAACGTGAAGATCATGACGATGTTGTTGAGGACCGGGGTCCACATCATCGCGCCGAACTTGCCGCGGGCGTTGAGGATCTGGCCCATGACCACGTGCACGCCCATGAAGAAGATGGTCGGCAGGCAGTAGCGGGCGAAGGTGACGGACACACTGTTGGCCGCGGCATCGTTCGCGATGGTCGGGGACATCATGTGGATGAGCCACGGCGCGGCGAAGACGGCGATCGCGACGATCACGCCGAGAGCGGCCATGACGAGCGTCAGCAGCCGGTTGGCGAAGGCCTCACCACCGTCCGCGTCGTCCTTCATGGACCGGACGAGCTGAGGAACGAAGACCGAGTTGAGCCCGCCGCCCACGGTGAGGATGTAGATCATCGTGGGCAGGGTGTACGCGATGGTGAAGCTGTCACCGAGGAGAGCCGCGCCCAGCGCAGCGGTGATCACGAGGCTGCGTACGAAGCCGGTCAGCCGGGACACCAGGGTGCCCGCAGCCATCAGCGCACTGGACTTCAGTATCCCGGCGGCCCGGCCACCGGACTTCGGAGGCACGGGTGCCGGAGCTGCCTCAGGCTCGGCAGGGGGGCCGGGAGGCCGCCCCGAGCCTTCCTGGTCGCGGAAGAGGTGAGCGAACGCGTCCTGCTCCCCGCGGTCCCCGGAAGCCTGGGTGACGAGGTCGTCGACGCCGACGTACTGTGTGGTCGCCGCGTTGTCGCCGTAGGGCAGGTGCCGTGAGGGGCCTGCGGGCTCCGGTGGCGGCGTCTGGGCCCAGATGCGGGGGTCGGGGGCGTACTGGGCGGCCGGAGGCTGCTGGTAGAGCGGCTGAGGTTCCTGGTAGGTGCCCGGAGGCGGCGGCGGATGTGAGGCGCGGTCGTACAGCGCCTCGGCCACCGGATCCTGCGCGGCGAGGTCCTGCGCGCGGTACGGATCGTGGTCGTACGCGTGCTGCAGGTAGGGGTCGGGTGCCTCCCCCTCCTGGCCGCCGCTCGGTGGCCCCGGCGGACCGCTGGAAGACCCAGCTCCGCCCGCGCCCTGGCCGCGGTCACCGTCGTACGGCGCGTTCATCGAAACCCCACCTCATTGTCCCCGGCCGACAGGCCCCGACAGACATCGCTCAACGGTCCACTTTCTCACCCGGGCCCGATGGGTTCCCGCTTTCCGGACCGGTGTCCGGCGTGGGGTCACTCGGCTGCTCGGGTTCGCCGCCGTTGTCCCCCACCGCGCCGCCCGCGACGGTGCGCTTGCGGTGCGTGTACATCCGGATGCCCGCCAGGACCAGCAGCAGCAGCCCGCCGGCGATCACGAGGAGCACCGTCGGGGTGACCTCCGAGACCTTCACCGTGAAGGTCATCTCCTCGCCGTACGGGGTGCCGTCCGCGGTGAAGAGCCGCGCCTTGAGCTGCGCCTGTCCGTTGGCGTTGGCGGCCGCGTCGAACTTCACGGACTGACTGTGACCGCCCGCGATCTCGACCGGCTGGTCGGCGACGGCACCACCGTCGTTCAGCTTGAGCCGGGTGGCATTGCCCGAGGTCAGACGGAGTACGAGGTGGTCGACACCCTGCACCAGCTTGTTCTGCACCGTCACCGGGATCGTGGCACTGCGCCCGGACAGGGTCACATCCGACTTCGTGATCAGCTTGACCTCGTTGGTGAGGCCCTGGAGATAAGTGCGGACCGCGTCGCGGTACCGCTGCGCCTCCAGCGGGCTGCCGCGCCACGACGTCGACACGGCGCGGTTGATCGCGTTGCCGAAGGGGGTCACCACCCGGTCGGGCTGGGTGAGGATGACCTGGAAGCTGTCGAGGGAGTTCTGCGTCGTCCTGATGTCCTGGAACGCCTGGGTGGGCAGTTCCTGGCTTCGCAGCTTCTTCGGGTACTGGGAGGCCCTGGGCACCTTCGTGGTGGCCTGTGCGTCAGGCTTCTGTTCCGCGGCCGCCATCAGGTCGAGGGGCTGGGTCCAGCGGTCGGCCGTGAGCGCCTGCAGGGCGCGCGCCATCGTCTGTGCCTGGGCCGCGGTGGGCGTCCGCTGAGGGGCGACGACGATGCTGCGCTCGTTGTCGGGGTCCTGCTCGGTCACCGCGAGCGTCTGGGCCAGGAACTTCTGGACGGCGAGGGTCGAGTCGCCTGCCTTGGCCATGTCACCGGTGAACGCGGTGGACAGCCGGTGGTCGGTGACGACGGCGGTCGTACCGCCGCCGATCGGCCGGGCCGCCGTCGGTGTGTAGGGCAGCCCGCCGGTCTCCTCGAGGCTGTCGCTCCGGGCGATCACCTTGTGCGCGCCGGCCGAGGTGGCGACATCGACGACCGAGGGATCGATCGCACCGTCCACCGGCCAGGCGAAGTCCGTGGACGGCTTCACGTGGAGGACGGTCTCCACCGTGGTCCCGGCGACCTCGGTCGCCGTCTGCAGGTGGCTGAGGGCGCCCGAGACGTTCTTGCCGCGGTGGGCGATGGACGCCAGGTCGGGGTCGGCGAACGGGAGCGCCACCACCTTCCCGTCCTGCACGGCCGCCTGCAGATCCGTGAGCCACTTCTTGGCGATGGCCTGGTTCGTGCCCGCGACCGTGGTGTCACCGCTCTTGACCCGGTAGTTCTTCGTCATCGCGTCGACGGAGGCCAGGAGGTCCGGGTCGATCACCCAGGTCACCGGAAGCTGTCGGCCCAGCGAAACCAGCTGTTCGAGGCGTCCGCCCGGAGCGAGCTCGAGGGCGAGGTCGTCGTTGGCGAACACGGGTGTCTGCTGTTCGTCGGACCCGGTCTCGGCGGTGATGTGCGCCGATGCGATCAAGGGCCAGAGGAAGGTGAGACTGGTCTTGCCCTTGGTGTCCTCGGGCTGCCACGGCAGGAAGGTCCGCTGGATACCGAGGACCTGGTCGTAGGAGTAGTCGGTGGTCCGGCCCGTGAGGGAGACCCCGAGCTGGTAGACGCCTGCCGCGTCCAGGTCCAGCTTGTCCACCGGAACGGCGAGGGTGAAGTCCTGGCTGACCCCGGACGCGAGCTCGGGGACCTTCAGCGTGTAGGTGCCGCCGAGCTTGGCCGGGTCGCTGCCCGGGAGGTAGCCGGTGCGCTTGGCAGCCTCGTCGACAGCCCCCCTCCCGGACAGCCTCGGTCCGACGCGCAGGTCGACCTCGGCGTCCTTGACCGTCTTCTTCCCCTTGTTGGTCAGGGTGCCTGAGACGGTGAGTGTGTCGCCTTCCACCGGCGCGCTGGGGGAGAGCGTGTTCAGGGACACATCGACGGTGCGCGAGCCGGTCGGGGCTTTCGTCGCGCCCCCGGCGGCCTGGGCCGAGGGTGCCGCGGGACCGGCCAGGAGGCCGGCGATCAGCGGCGCTCCGACGATCAAGGAGGCTGTGCGCCGGAGCCACCGGCGGGCAGGGGAAGGACTCATCCCCTGAAAGTCTGCCGCCTCGGCCACGCGTACCCGTCCCTCGTCGTCGTCAGCTGGTACCGGCGCTGCCGGTTCTGCGTCCCCGCATGGTAACGATGTGCCCGACGCCTGAGTGCCGGGGACCATGCCACATGATCGGGAGAGTCTCGCAGGGCCGCCGGAAACGATGACGCCCGGGCCGGTCGGTGCACGTACCCTTTTCTGTTGTGCCGAACGCCAACGAAGACAGCCCCCGTGCACTGAGTCAGGTGCAGCACCGCGCAGTCAGCGAACTGCTGCGGGTGTCCCCCGTCGCAGACGACCTCGCCCTCCGATTCCAGGAGGCCGGGTTCTGCCTCGCCCTGGTCGGTGGGTCGGTCCGCGACGCGTTGCTCGGCAGGCTCGGAAATGACCTGGACTTCACGACCGACGCCCGCCCGGAGGATGTGCTCAAGATCGTCCGGCCCTGGGCCGACTCGGTCTGGGAGGTCGGAATCGCGTTCGGCACCGTGGGTGCGCAGAAGAACGGCTACCAGATCGAGGTCACGACCTATCGGTCGGAGGCGTACGACAGGACCTCCCGCAAGCCCGAGGTCTCCTACGGCGACTCGATCGAGGACGACCTCGTACGCCGTGACTTCACGGTCAACGCCATGGCCGTCGCACTGCCGCAGAAGGAGTTCATCGACCCGCACGGGGGCCTCGACGACCTGGCCCAGCGGGTACTGCGGACTCCTGGCACCCCCGAGGCATCCTTCTCCGACGATCCGCTGCGCATGCTGCGCGCCGCACGTTTTGCGGCACAGCTGGACTTCGAGGTGGCCCCCGACGTGGTCAAGGCCATGACGGACATGGCGGGACGCATCGAGATCGTCTCGTCCGAGAGGGTGCGCGAGGAGCTGAACAAGCTGCTGCTCTCCGGCCACCCCCGCAAGGGTCTGGGGCTTCTGGTGGACACCGGGCTGGCCGACAGGGTGCTGCCCGAGCTGCCGGCCCTGCGTCTGGAAAGTGATGAGCATCACCGTCACAAGGATGTCTACGAGCACTCCCTGACGGTTCTGGAGCAGGCCATCGACCTGGAGGAGGACGGCCCGGATCTCGTGCTGCGTCTTGCGGCCCTCCTCCATGACATCGGGAAGCCGAAGACACGACGCTTCGAGAAGGACGGGCGCGTCTCCTTCCACCACCACGAAGTGGTCGGGGCCAAGATGGTCCGGAAGCGGATGGCCGAGCTGAAGTACTCCAACGACATGGTCAAGGACGTCTCGAAGCTGGTGGAGCTGCACCTGCGCTTCCACGGGTACGGCGACGGGGAGTGGACCGACTCCGCGGTGCGCAGGTACGTGCGGGATGCAGGGCCACTGCTGGACCGCCTGCACAAGCTCACGCGCTCCGACTGCACGACGCGCAACAAGCGCAAGGCCAACGCCCTCTCGCGTACCTACGACGGGCTCGAAGCGCGCATCGCGCAACTGCAGGAGCAGGAGGAGCTGGAGGCGATCCGGCCCGACCTGGACGGCAACGACATCATGCAGGTCCTGGGTGTGGGGCCCGGACCTGTGATCGGCAAGGCGTACGCGTTCCTGCTGGAGCTGCGGTTGGAGAACGGCCCGATGGAGCGCGACGCGGCAGTCGCTGCGCTCAAGGAGTGGTGGGCCGCGCAGGGCTGACGTCGACCGCGGCAGGAGAGCGCAGGGCGCGCACGGTCGTCATGTTTCACGTGAAACATGACCCGGGTCGTCCGAGGGGCGGTGTTTCACGTGAAACACCGCCCCTCACTCCTTGATGCGGGCGGGCTGGAGCGTGAGGCTCACGCGTCGCCGACGAAGCATGGCCAGCGAGACGATGGCGTAGAGCGCGGCCACGGCGACTACGACGACGGCTGAACGGCCGTCCGGGGGGAGCACCAGGGCGGACACGGCCGCAGCCGCGACAAAGGCGACGTTGAACAGCACGTCGTAGAGCGAGAAGACCCGGCCGCGATAGGCGTCGTCCACCGAGGTCTGCACCTCGGTATCCGTAGCGATCTTCGCTCCCTGAGTGATCAGTCCGAGTACGAAGGCCGCCACCAGCATCGGCGCGGGAGCGAACGGGAGTCCCAGCGCCGGCTCCAGGATGGCCGCAGCTCCCGCGCAGCCCGCCAGCCAGCCGTATCGCCCGAGGCGGCCGACTGCCCACGGGGTCACCAGGGCGGCCACGAAGAATCCGGCGGCGGAGGTGCCGAGCGCCAGCCCGAGGAGGGCCAGGCCGTCCGATTCGCCGTCGGACCAGGCGTAGCGGCACAGCATCAGCAGCATCACGGTCAGTGCCCCGTAGCAGAAGCGGAGCACCGTCATGGCGGCCAGGGCGTGCGCTGCGTCGCGTCGCTCGGCCAGATGGCGCAATCCGGCGACGAGCCCCCGTGCGGTCGTGGTGAGGGCCTCCCGCAGTGGCACGTGGTGCAGGCCCCGGACCGGTCCCAGGAGTGTGCGGGGCAAGGTCACGGCGACCAGTGCCGAGAAGAGGTAGAGGAGAGCGCCCAGCAGGACCACAGCCGCGTCCGACCCGTCCGTCAGCAGCCGGATGGCCAGGGCGAGGCCGCCGCCCGCGGTCGCGGCCAGTGTTCCGGCCGTGGGGGACAGGGAGTTGGCGAGGACGAGCCGCTCGGAGTCGACGACGCGAGGGAGGGCTGCGGACAGCCCGGCCAGCACGAATCGGTTGACGGCGGTCACGCAGAGGGCGGAGGCGTAGAACAGCCAGTCCGGGGTGGGACTCAGGAGCAGCAGAGCCGTGCAGCAGGCCAGAGCAGCTCGCAACAGGTTTCCGTACAGGAAGACCTGACGGCGTGGCCAGCGGTCGAGCAGGACTCCGGCGAACGGTCCGATGAGCGAGTACGGGAGCAGCAGCACGGCCATGGCGGAGGCGATGGCGCCCGGCGTCGTCTGGTTCTCCGGGGAGAAGACGACGTAGGTGGCGAGCGCGACCTGGTAGACGCCGTCGGCCGACTGGGAGAGAAGCCGCACGGCGAGCAGGCGACGGAAGTTGCGGAGGCGCAGGAGTACGCCCAGATCACGCACGACAGGCATGTGTGCAAGCGTCACACATGTAGGGGGCCTCCGGGCGGATTGCCCGGGGGCCCCCTGCATGGGGAAACGTCACTGAGTGATGACCAGTTGGGTCAGCGCTCGACGTCGCCGCTGATGAACTTCTCGACGTTCTCGCGGGCCTCGTCGTCGAAGTACTGGACGGGCGGGGACTTCATGAAGTACGAGGACGCCGAGAGGATCGGGCCACCGATGCCGCGGTCCTTGGCGATCTTCGCGGCACGCACGGCGTCGATGATGACACCGGCCGAGTTCGGGGAGTCCCAGACCTCGAGCTTGTACTCGAGGTTCAGCGGAACGTCGCCGAAGGCGCGGCCCTCGAGGCGCACGTACGCCCACTTGCGGTCGTCCAGCCAGGCCACGTAGTCCGAGGGGCCGATGTGGACGTTGTCCGCACCCAGTTCGCGGTCACGGATCTGCGAGGTGACGGCCTGCGTCTTCGAGATCTTCTTGGACTCCAGGCGCTCGCGCTCGAGCATGTTCTTGAAGTCCATGTTGCCGCCGACGTTCAGCTGCATCGTGCGGTCCAGGATGACGCCGCGGTCCTCGAACAGCTTCGCCATCACACGGTGCGTGATGGTGGCGCCGACCTGAGACTTGATGTCGTCGCCGACGATCGGGACACCGGCCTCGGTGAACTTGTCGGCCCACTCCTTGGTGCCGGCGATGAACACCGGGAGGGCGTTGACGAACGCCACCTTGGCGTCGATGGCGCACTGCGCGTAGAACTTCGCAGCGACCTCGGAGCCGACGGGCAGGTAGCAGACGAGGACGTCGACCTGCTTGTCCTTGAGGACCTGGACGATGTCGACGGGGGCGTCGGCGGACTCCTCGATCGTCTCGCGGTAGTACTTGCCCAGGCCGTCGTGGGTGTGGCCGCGCTGGACGGTCACGCCCGTGTTCGGCACGTCGGCGATCTTGATGGTGTTGTTCTCGCTGGCGCCGATGGCGTCCGCGAGGTCGAGGCCGACCTTCTTCGCGTCGACGTCGAAGGCGGCGACGAACTCGACGTCGCTCACGTGGTAGTCGCCGAACTGGACGTGCATCAGGCCGGGCACCTTGCCGGCCGGATCGGCGTCCTTGTAGTACTCGACGCCCTGCACCAGCGAGGCGGCGCAGTTGCCCACGCCGACGATGGCTACGCGAACCGAACCCATGCCGATTGCTCCCTGTGTGTTCTCGGTGTTCCCCGTGACGCCTTCCGGCTCTGCGGGGATGTCACTTGGTGTCGTCGGACGGATCCGGCCGGGTGTCGTCCCGAAGCCGGGGCAGGCCGCCCGTCTCTCCTGATGTGTCGTGCTGAGTGGAGCCCTCGGGCGAGGATCGTCGCTGATCCCGTCCCGACCGCTCGCTCTCGATGAGCTCGTTCAGCCAGCGCACTTCGCGCTCCACGGACTCCATGCCGTGTCGCTGCAGCTCAAGCGTGTAGTCGTCGAGTCGTTCGCGCGTGCGGGCGAGGGAGGCACGCATCTTCTCGAGGCGTTCCTCCAGCCTGCTGCGGCGGCCTTCGAGCACGCGCATCCGCACCTCTCGCTCCGTCTGTCCGAAGAAGGCGAAGCGAGCCGCGAAGTGCTCGTCCTCCCAGGAGTCCGGACCGGTGTGCGAGAGCAACTCCTCGAAGTGCTCCTTACCTTCCGCCGTCAGCCGGTAGACGATCTTGGCCCGGCGCCCGGCCAGCGAGGACGCGGGGGCCGCCCCACGTCCTGTGGCAGGTGGCAGAGCCGGAACACTTCCCGGCTCCTCGATCAACCAGCCGCTGGCGACCAGTGTCTTGAGGCAGGGGTAGAGCGTGCCGTAACTGAAGGCACGGAAGATGCCCAGCGAGGTGTTGAGGCGCTTGCGCAGCTCGTACCCGTGCATGGGGGACTCGCGGAGCAGGCCGAGTACGGCGAATTCGAGGATGCCGGAGCGTCTGCTCACCTTCGCCTCCTCTTCCGCTTGGCGCTTCCCTGGGCCGTGGAGCCCACCTTATGCCGTGCTGATGTATCGACTCGATACATCAGCACGATAGATCGACTCGTGATGTTCGACAAGGGGGCGGTTCGTGAGCGGCGTCACATCCCCGATTCACAGGGAGCGACTTGCGTAATTTGGGGTGAAGTTCGGTCCACGGAGGTTTTGGGCCGTGCGTAGTCTGTGCGGCATGCAGACCACCGGGAACCGTGAGACGCCGTCGTGCGTCAGTTATCGCGGACTGTCGGATGTACTGCGGGTGGGCCTTCCGCAGGGCTTGTCCGCAATTCGGGGGGACCGGATCTCAACTGCCGCTTCCAGGCGCTCTCGCCTGCCCGAGGAGTAGTCGTTCGATGAGCGAGCACCGTCGCAAAGCGCCGCAACCGCAAGGTGGCGGGCGCGCAGCGGCCAGACGAGCCGCCCAACAGCCTGCTGGACGTCGCACTGATTCGTCACGCAGAGCAACATCAGAGTCACCTTCCGAAGCGCATGGCGAGGAGCCGACCTACGGCGGCCGCGCCGAGGCGCGTCGGGCCGCCCAGCGTGGCGGGGGCAGACGGCGGGGAGGTGGCGACAGCGGCGGCCGGGAAGGCCGCGGCCGGGGCCGCGAGGACTCCGGCAAGAAGCGCCTGGTCGACTACCCGCGGGCAGGCAAGTACGGCTTCCGCCGCTGGGTCCCCTCGTGGAAGCTGGCCTCCGGACTGTGCCTGGGCTTCCTGGGGCTCATGATGGGCGTGGCCGGCGTCGCGTACGCGCTCGTGGTGCCGCCGGAGATCAAGGACCTCGCCACCGCGCAGAACAACGTCTACTACTGGGCCGACGACACGCAGATGGTCGCCACGGGCGGTTCCGTCAACCGTCAGTCGATCGAGTTCGCCCAGATCCCCGTCGCGATGCGGAACGCCGTCATCTCGGCCGAGAACAAGTCGTTCGACGACGACAGGGGCATCGACCCCATGGGTATCGCCCGTGCCTTCTACAACATGGCCCGGGGAGGTGACACCCAGGGCGGTTCGACGATCACCCAGCAGTACGTGAAGAACTCCATGCTCTCCCAGGACCAGACCCTGAGCCGCAAGTTCAAGGAACTGTTCATCACGCTCAAGGTCGGTGAGACCGTGAGCAAGAACGAGGTCATGGAGGGCTACCTCAACGTCTCCTACTACGGCCGGGGCGCCTCCGGACTCCAGGCGGCGTCACGCGCGTACTACGGCAAGGACGCCACGGAGCTGAACCCGAGCGAATGCGCCTTCCTGGCGACGCTGCTCAAGGGCGCGGGTTACTACGACCCCGCGGGTGCACCCGAGATCGACCCGGTGAAGGCCTCCGCCAAGGAGAACACCAGGCGGGCCAAGGCGCGCTGGAGCTGGATCCTCGACGAAGAGGTCAAGGACGGCCGGATGACCGCGGCCGAGCGGGCGAAGTACACGGAGTTCCCCATGCCCGACGCGCCGAAGAAGGACGCGAAGCTGGGGGGCCAGACCGGATACCTGGTCGACCTGGCCACGAAGTACTTCCTCGCGCACAACGAGCAGAACGTCACCGAGAAGGAACTGGCCCGGGGCGGCTACGAGATCCACACCACCTTCGACAAGAAGAAGGTCGGCCAGCTCGAGCAAGCGGTCACCAAGGTGCTGAAGGCCAAGATCGACGTGAAGAAGCGCCCCGACAAGGACTCCCACGTCCAGTTCGGCGGGGCTTCGGTGGACTCCAAGACGGGCGCCATCCTCGCCACGTACGGCGGCCAGGACGCGACGAAGCACTACACCAACAACGCCGACGCGACCGGTGCGCAGGTCGGCTCGACGTTCAAGCCGTTCGTGCTGGCGGCCGCCATGAAGTACGGCAAGCGCGACCCGGAGCTCGGCCCCGACCAGGGTGCGGCCGAGCGCACGCTGGTCTCGCCGAAGAGCATCTACAACGGTGACAACAAGCTGAAGATCAACAAGTACGACGGCCAGGTCTGGCAGAACAAGGAGGGCAACGAGTGGCTCCAGACCAACGACGGGAACCACAACTACGGCGACATCACCCTCCGCTACGCCATGCAGGAGTCGGCCAACTCCCCGTACGTCCAGCTCGGCATGGACGTCGGCACCGACAAGGTGAAGGAGGCAGCCGTCTCCGCGGGTCTGCGTGACGACGACTACATGGCCGACTCGAGCGTCCCCTCGTTCTCCATCGGCACGTCCTCGCCGAGTGCCATCCGGATGGCCGGCTCGTACGCCACCTTCGCCGCCAGCGGGAAGCAGCGGGAGCCCTTCTCGGTCACCGAGGTCAAGCACAAGGGCGAGGTCATCTACCAGCACGAGACCAAGACGAACTCGGCGTTCTCGAGCATCATCGCCGACAACGTCACGGACGTGCTGAAGAACGTGGTCGAGCACGGCACGGGTACGCCCGCGCGGCTCCCGGGGCGTGACGTGGCCGGTAAGACGGGTACCACGGACGGCAACAAGTCGGCGTGGTTCGTCGGCTACACCCCGCAGATCTCGACGGCCATCAGCATGTTCCGGATGGACGACGACGAGACGAACAAGGACCGCGAGTTCCTGGAGATGTACGGCACGGGCAACGAGAAGTCCATCCACGGTGCCTCGTTCCCGGCGCAGATCTGGCACGACTACATGGCCGAGGCGGTGAAGGGCATGAAGGTCGTGAACTTCCCGAAGGCGGAGCCGTACGGCGACACGCTCTTCGGCGGTGGCGCCTCCCCCAGCCCGTCGCCGAGCCCGTCGCCGTCTCCTTCGCCCTCGGAGACCACCGAGGATCCCGTGACGCCGTCCCCCACCACGACGTCCCCGAGCCCCACGCCGAGCGACACCTGTGCCCCCCTCGACTGGGAGTGCAGGAACAACCAGAACGGCGGGACGAACAACGGCAACGCCAACGGAGGGACCACGGACGGGTCCACCGACGGCGGGACGGACGCCGGGACGACGGACGGCGGGACGGACAGCGGAACGACCGACGGAACGACCCAGGGCACGACGCAGGGCGAGGAGAACGGTCGCGGCGGGATCTTCGGAGGCGGGGGGTGACCCGCCGTCCGGGAAGGACGGGGGCGCCTGACGCCACCGCCCCCGGAATCCCGTCAGGGCCCGCCTGACACGCGTACGAAGGGCCGTCGGCACCTGCCAGGTGTCGGCGGCCCTTCGTGTGTCCCGGACGCGGGCCACGCCCGCACACAGCGCCGTACGGCAGGATGTGCGGCATGCCAAGCGCAGAAGACACGAGGGTGCACCAGGAACCGTCCGTCGTACCGCCCACGCGGCAGGACGAGATCGCGGCAGCGGGCAGCGAGCTGATCGGCGGTCCCGTGGGCCGCTGGGCACGGTTCGGATCGGGGCCGCTCACCCCGGTGCGCGTCATCGCGCTCGTGGCGATCGGGATGTTCGCGCTCGGCATGGTGCAGAAGATCCCCTGCTACGACTGGGCGTGGTTCCGCGGCGCCAGTTCGCAGTACACGCACGCGTGCTACTCTGACATCCCCCACCTCTTCGTCGGCCGTGGGTTCGCCGACGGCCTGGTGCCGTACGTCGACCGCCTCAGCGGGGACATGGCGTACCTCGAGTACCCCGTCCTGACCGGCCTCTTCATGCAGATCGCGTCCTGGCTGACGCTCACCCCGTCCTCGGACCCGGTGCAGCAGCGCGAGCAGATGTACTGGATGGTCAACGCCGGCATGCTGATGGTCTGCGCCGTGATCATCGCGGTGTGTGTCGCCCGTACGCACCGGCGCCGCCCCTGGGACGGCCTCCTGGTCGCCCTCGCCCCGGCGTTCGCGCTCACCGCGACGATCAACTGGGACCTGTTCGCCGTCGCGCTGACGGCCGCGGCGATGCTCATGTGGTCCCGTGGCCGGAACCTCGCCTTCGGCATCCTCATCGGCCTCGCGACCGCCGCCAAGCTCTACCCCGTGCTGCTCCTGGGACCCCTGCTCGTGCTGTGCTGGCGCGCCGGGAAGTGGCGGGAGTACGGGGCCGCGCTCTTCGGAGCGGCGGCCGCCTGGCTCCTGGTGAACCTTCCGGTGATGCTGTACGCCCCGGAAGGGTGGAAGAAGTTCTACACGTTCAGCCAGGAACGCCAGATCGACTACGGCTCGTTCTGGCTGGTCATCACGCAGCGCACCGGCCGGCCCATCGACGTGGGCACGGTGAACACGGCATCGGTGCTGCTGATGATCGTCCTCTGCGCGGGCATCGCCGGGCTGGCGCTGTCCGCCCGCCACCGGCCGCGCTTCGCCCAGCTGGCGTTCCTCGTGGTGGCGGCCTTCATCCTGACGAACAAGGTCTACTCGCCGCAGTACGTGCTCTGGCTGATCCCTCTGGCAGCGCTGGCGAGGCCCCGCTGGCGGGACTTCCTCGTCTGGCAGGCCTGCGAGGTCGCGTACTTCCTGGGGATCTGGTTCTACCTCGCCTACACGACCAGCGGGGACAAGCACCAGGGGCTGCCGCAGGAGGGCTATCAGGTCGCGGTCGTCCTGCACCTCGCGGGCACTCTCTACCTGTGCGCCCTGATCGTCAGGGACATCCTCAGGCCGGATCGCGACCCCGTGCGGTCCGACGGGTCCGACGACCCGTCGGGCGGCGTGCTCGACGGTGCGCCGGACCGTACGGCCCTGCTGCAGGCGCACCCTCACCCCTCGCGGGGTGCCGCACCCGCGGCCCAAGGACCGCGGGTGGAGTGGGGCACCACGGGCGGGGCGTCCGCCGACTGAGCGGGGCCGGGCCTACCGGTCCACGAGGCGGTCGAACTGGGTGGTGGTGTGACGCAGGTGCGCCACCAGTTCGTCGCCCACCTTCGGCTCCTGGGCGTCCGAGGGCACGAAGAGGATCGACACCTGCATGTGGGGCGGCTCGGCGAACCAGCGCTGCTTGCCCGCCCAGACGAACGGCGACAGGTTGCGGTTGACCGTGGCCAGGCCGGCGCGGGCGACGCCCTTGGCACGCGGCATCACCCCGTGCAGGGCCTTCGGCGCCTCCAGCCCGACCCCGTGGGACGTCCCGCCGGCGACGACCACCAGCCACCCGTCGGAGGCCGCCTTCTGCTGGCGGTAGCCGAAGCGGTCCCCCTTGACGACGCGGGTGACGTCGAGCACCGCGCCCCGGTACTCCGTCGCCTCGTGGTCGCCGAGCCAGAGCCGCGTGCCGATGCGCGCGCGGAAGCGGGTCTGCGGGAACTGCTGCCGCAGCCGCGCCAGCTCCTCGGCCCGCAGATGGCTGACGAACATCGTGTGCAGGGGCAGCCGGGCGGCGCGCAGGCGGTCCATCCAGGTGATGACCTCCTCGACCGCGTCGGAGCCGTCGGTGCGGTCGAGCGGCAGGTGCAGCGCGAACCCTTCGAGGCGTACGTCCTCTATGGCCGCGTGCAGCTGGCCGAGCTCCTCCTCCTTCACCCCGTGGCGCTTCATCGAGCTCATGCACTCGATGACCACGCGTGCGCCCACCAGGGCGTGCACGCCGTCCACGGAGGAGACGGAGCGGATGACGCGGTCGGGGAGCGGGACCGGCTCCTCGCCCCGGCGGAAGGGCGTGAGGACCAGCAGGTCGCCGCTGAACCAGTCCTTGATGCGCGCGGCCTCGTACGTGGTCCCGACGGCCAGGGTGTCGGAACCGAACCGGATCGCCTCGTCGGCCAGCCGTTCGTGTCCGAAGCCGTATCCGTTGCCCTTGCAGACGGGCACGAGACCGGGGAACTGGTCCAGCACGGACTTCTGGTGCGCCCGCCAGCGCGCGGTGTCGACGTAGAGGGAGAGCGCCATGGCCGGCCCGGAACCTTTCTGGTGGCTGCGGTGTAAGTGAGAGAGAAGAGGAACTGAGGGGTGGGGGTCGGGATGCTGTCAGCGACGCGACATGTACATATCGAGAGCCTTGTGCAGCAGCTTGTTGAGGGGGAAGTCCCACTCACCGACGTATTCGACGGCTTCGCCGCCGGTGCCGACCTTGAACTGGATCAGACCGAAGAGGTGGTCGGTCTCGTCCAGCGAGTCGCTGATGCCACGCAGGTCGTAGACGGTCGCGCCCATCGCGTAGGAATCGCGGAGCATCCGCCACTGCATGGCGTTGGAGGGACGGACCTCGCGCCCGATGTTGTCCGACGCGCCGTAGGAATACCAGACGTGCCCGCCGACGACGAGCATGGTGGCGGCCGACAGGTTCACGCCGTTGTGCCGCGCGAAGTACAGCCGCATGCGATTGGGGTCCTCGGAGTTGAGCACCGACCACATGCGCTGGAAGTACGAGAGCGGGCGCGGCCTGAAGTGGTCGCGCACAGCGGTGATCTCGTACAGCCGCTGCCACTCGGCGAGGTCCTCGTAGCCGCCCTGGACCACCTCGACACCGGCTTTGTCGGCCTTCTTGATGTTGCGCCGCCAGAGCTGGTTGAAGCCCTTGAGCACGTCCTCGAGGGAGCGGTTGGCCAGGGGGACCTGGAAGACGTAGCGGGGCTGCACGTCACCGAAGCCGGCGCCGCCGTCCTCGCCCTGCTGCCAGCCCATCTTCCGCAGCCGGTCCGAGACCTCGAAGGCGCGCGGTTCGATGTGGCCGGCCTCGACGTCACGCAGCCGCTTGACGTCCGGGTCCTGGATGCCGGACTTGATGGCGGCCGAGTCCCAGCGGCGGATGACGACGGGGGGGCCCATCTTCACCGAGAAGGCACCCTGCTGCTTCAGGTGGGCGAGCATCGGCTGGAGCCACTCGTCCAGATTGGGGGCGTACCAGTTGATGACCGGGCCCTCGGGGAGGTACGCGAGGTAGCGCTTGATCTTGGGGAGCTGGCGGTAGAGCACCAGTCCGGCGCCGACCATCTCGCCGTTCTTGTCGAACCATCCCAGGTTCTCCGAGCGCCATTCGGTTTTCACATCAGCCCACGCCGGGACCTGGCAGTGACTGGCCGAGGGCAGATTCTGGATGTATGCCAGATGCTGTTCTCGGCTGATGGTCCTCAGGGTCAGACTCATGCGGGGCGCTCCTCGGCAGGTGTGTCCCCATCGGTCAGGGGCTCCGGCTCTCGCGCCGAAGCCTACTGTGACCGAGAGGCGCCCGGTCTGGCCCGTAGGGACCGGACCGGACACCACCCGCGCGGGACCGCCCCGCCACGTGCCGCGCGGGGCGGTCGGCCCCGCCGGCCGCAGCTCTGCCGGTCAGGTGACGACGCCGCCGAAGAGTCCGCCGTGCGCCATGCCGAGATAGAAGCCGACGGCGGACGACCCGATCCCCATGACCAGGCCGAACCTCTCCCAGGTCGTCCTGGAGATGTACTGCCCGTAGGCGCCGGTGAGGATGCCGACCAGCCCGGCCCACGAGCTGATCAGGTGCAGGTTGTGGAACATCGCCGTGACGAAGGCGAGGACTCCGAGGACCCCGGTCACCACCATCAGCGCTTCCTGGAGCGGATGCGGCCTGCCGTCGGTGGCGAAGAGTGATCCGGTGGCCGGGTGGGCCTTGGCCGTCCGGGTGGGGGCCAGCCGGCTTCCGGCAGGTCGGACTGTCTGTGCCATGGAGTACCTCCTGGCGGGAAGGGCGGTGCGATGTAGCGCCTCTCACACCGCATCTGTCTTGATTGTGCGCCCTGAACACCGGATTTCAACCGGAAGCCGGTCTGCGGGTACTCTGTACGGTCTGCACCGGTGTCTGCCTTGAGCCAGCACTCCAACCTCCCTCGACTTACGAAGACGGGCGTTGTCAGTGGCGGCTGTTTTACTCGGAGACACTGTTGCTCACGCATCACGACCCTCCTGCCACGGAACGACCGTGGCCGCTGAGTCCAAAGGAGGTGGGTTCCACATGCGTCACTACGAGGTGATGGTCATCCTCGACCCCGATCTCGAGGAGCGCGCAGTCTCCCCGCTGATCGAGAACTTCCTCTCCGTCGTCCGTGAGGGCAACGGAAAGGTTGAGAAGGTCGACACCTGGGGCCGTCGTCGTCTCTCTTACGAGATCAAGAAGAAGCCCGAGGGCATCTACTCGGTCATCGACCTGCAGGCCGAGCCTGCGGTCGTCAAGGAGCTCGACCGACAGATGAACCTGAACGAGTCGGTCCTCCGGACCAAGGTCCTCCGTCCCGAGACCCACTGAGCGTCTAGCTCAGTGGTCATCGGGTTCGAGTAGCAAGCAGCCAGAAGCAATCCCCGCCGAGAGGTTCACCCATGGCAGGCGAGACCGTCATCACGGTCGTCGGCAATCTCGTCGACGACCCCGAGCTGCGCTTCACCCCGTCCGGTGCGGCGGTCGCGAAGTTCCGTGTCGCGTCCACTCCCCGCATCTTCGACCGGCAGACCAACGAGTGGAAGGACGGCGAAGGCCTGTTCCTCACCTGCTCGGTCTGGCGTCAGGCGGCGGAGAACGTCGCGGAGTCGCTCCAGCGAGGCATGCGCGTCGTCGTGCAGGGCCGGCTGAAGCAGCGGTCCTACGAGGACCGTGAGGGCGTCAAGCGCACGGTCTACGAGCTGGACGTCGAGGAAGTCGGCCCCAGCCTGAAGAACGCCACGGCCAAGGTCACCAAGACCACGGGTCGCGGTGGCCAGGGCGGCGGCGGCCAGGGTGGATACGGCGGTGGCCAGCAGGGCGGCGGCAACTGGGGCGGCGGTCCCGGTGGCGGTGGCCAGCAGGGTGGCGGCGGTGCTCCCGCCGACGACCCGTGGGCCACCAACGCACCGTCCGGCGGCCAGCAGGGCGGGGGCCAGCAGGGTGGCGGGGGCGGCTGGGGCGGAAGCTCCGGCGGCTCCGGCGGCTCCGGCGGCGGCTACTCGGACGAGCCTCCCTTCTAGGGCTGCTCGTACCCCCACTTCTTGATCACACAGGAGAAACACCATGGCGAAGCCGCCTGTGCGCAAGCCTAAGAAGAAGGTCTGCGCTTTCTGCAAGGACAAGACCCAGTACGTGGACTACAAGGACACGAACATGCTGCGGAAGTTCATTTCCGACCGCGGCAAGATCCGTGCCCGCCGCGTCACCGGCAACTGCACGCAGCACCAGCGTGACGTCGCCACGGCAGTCAAGAACAGCCGTGAGATGGCGCTGCTGCCCTACACGTCCACCGCGCGATAAGGGAAGGGTGACCGAATCATGAAGATCATCCTCACCCACGAGGTCACTGGCCTCGGTGCCGCCGGCGACGTCGTGGACGTCAAGGACGGGTACGCCCGTAACTACCTGGTTCCGCGTGGCTTCGCCATCCGCTGGACCAAGGGTGGCGAGAAGGACGTGGCGCAGATCCGCCGCGCCCGCAAGATCCACGAGATCGCGACGATCGAGCAGGCCAACGAGATCAAGGCCAAGCTCGAGGCCGTGAAGGTCCGTCTGGCTGTTCGCTCCGGCGACGCCGGCCGCCTCTTCGGCTCCGTCACCCCGGCCGACATCGCCTCGGCGATCAAGTCTGCCGGTGGTCCGGACGTCGACAAGCGTCGTGTCGAGCTCGGTTCGCCGATCAAGACGCTCGGCGGGCACCAGGTGTCTGTCCGTCTGCACCCCGAGGTTGCCGCGAAGCTCGGTATCGAGGTCGTTGCTGCCTAAGGGCACAGCTCAGCAGAGCTAGGTGAAGGGCCGCACCCATGGGTGCGGCCCTTCGTCGTTTCACGTGAAACACGGCAGTGAGGCTGCTGCCGGGTTGGACGCTTCAGCGCGTGGCTCCGGTCACGACCCAGCGGCCGGACCGGGTGCGCAGCCACAGGGTGACCAGCCGGACGGTCATCATCAGTGTCATCGCCCCCCAGAGAGCGGTGAGGCCTCCGCCGAAGCTGGGAACGAGCAGGGCGGCCGGGGCGAAGACGGCGAGGGTAAGAACCATGGCCCAGGCGAGGTAGCGGCCATCGCCTGCGCCCATCAGTACTCCGTCGAGGACGAAGACCACCCCGCAGATCGGCTGGGAGAGCGCTACGACCAGGAGCGCCGGCAGCAGGGTGTCCTTCACCGAGGCGTCACCTGTGAACAACGGGACGAAGAGCGGCCTGGCGAGCACGATCACCGCCCCGAGGACGATCCCGGACACGATCCCCCACTGAACCATCCGGCGGCATGCCTCCCGGGCGCCCTTGGGATCGTTCGCCCCCAGATAGCGGCCGATGATGGCCTGTCCGGCGATGGCGATCGCGTCGAGGGCGAAGGCTGTGAGGCTCCAGAGGGACAGGATGATCTGGTGCGCGGCGATTTCCGAGTTGCCGAGGCGTGCGGCGACAGCGGTGGCGATCAGTAGGACCGCCCTCAGCGACAGTGTCCGGACAAGCAGGGGCACACCTGCTTGCGCGCTGGCACGGATTCCCGCCGTATCGGGACGCAGTGATGCCCCGTGCCGACGGGCTCCGCGAACCACGACGACCAGGTAGGCGAGTGCCATGGCCACTTGGGCGATGACCGTCCCCCAGGCGGATCCCGCGATCCCCAGTCCGGCACCGTAGACGAGGCCGACGTTGAGAGCGCCGTTGGCCGCGAATCCGCCGATGGCGACGTAGAGCGGCGTTCGGGTGTCCTGTAGTCCTCGCAGCACTCCTGTCGCAGCGAGGACCACGAGCATCGCCGGGATGCCGAGGCTTGAGATCCGCAGGTAGGTAGTGGCGTAGGAGGTCGCGGTGTCGGACGCCCCGAAGATGTCGACCAGCCAGGGCGCCAGGGGGAGCGTGACGGCGACGACAACGGCACCGATCAGGAGGGCGAGCCAGATGCCGTCCATGCCCTGGCGGATGGCTGAGGCCAGATCTCCGGCGCCGACCTGGCGGGCGACCGCGGCCGTGGTGGCGTACGCGAGGAAGACGAAGATGCTCACCGCGGTCGTCAGGAGGGCGGCGGCGACCGCCAGACCGGCAAGTTGCGGGGTGCCTAGGTGGCCGACGATGGCACTGTCGACCATGACGAAGAGCGGCTCGGCGACGAGCGCGCCGAAGGCGGGCACGGCGAGCGCGATGATCTCGCGGTCGTGCCGGCGGCGGGAGGGCGGCTGAGCCGTTGACGCCTGGGTCATGAGGGTCAATCTAATCTTCCACAGGTAAGAGATGCAATCCGCTAGGGGTCCTTACCTCGTGCTGGTTTCCGACTCCGCCGGGAGGCCGTTCGCGGTGATCTTGAGCCCACGGCAAAACTTTTTCTCTCCCACAGCCGGTGGATTGAGAAATGCCAGGTCAGAGGGGTCTCTTGTGATCCCTTATGAGTTTGTCCACAGTGCTGTCCCCCGGTCCGTGCACAGGATCCGAGCAGTTCTCCACAGCATCTGGTCCGTCGTCCACATGCCCTGTGGATAACCAGATTGGCTGACGGTGCGGACCGGCCTACCGTGGTGCGGCGCCCGCACTCCGTTCCGGCATGGAAGACCGCAGAACTTGACGCGCCGGAACCGGAGTCGGGCGTCCTGTTTGTCGGTGCCGTGCCGTAAGAAAGAGTGGCACGGCTAGGTCCGCGAAGCGGACGGGAGGAGGTGGCCCGGTGAGCATTCCCGAGCCTTTGGACGATCCCTGGGCCGATGTCGGTCCCAGTGACCGTCTGCCCGTCTCCCGTCAGCGCCGCGGGGAGGGCAAGGGGCGCGACGAGCAGCACGAGCGTGGCAGGGAGAGCGGTTGGGACGGAGGGCCGTCCGGCTTCGAGCGGGTGCCCCCGCAGGACCTCGACGCCGAGCAGTCCGTCCTCGGCGGCATGCTGCTCTCCAAGGACGCCATCGCGGACGTCGTGGAGATCATCAAGGGCCACGACTTCTACCGGCCGGCCCACGAGACCGTCTTCACAGCGATTCTCGACCTCTACGCCAAGGGCGAGCCCGCCGACCCGATCACGGTCGCGGCCGAGCTGGTCAAACGTGGCGAGATCACCAAGGTCGGCGGCGCCCCGTATCTGCACACGCTGGTCCAGTCCGTGCCGACCGCGGCCAACGCGTCGTACTACGCGGAGATCGTCCACGAGCGAGCGGTCCTCCGGCGCCTGGTCGAGGCCGGCACGAAGATCACGCAGATGGGATACGCGGCCGACGGTGATGTCGACGAGATCGTCAACTCGGCCCAGGCCGAGATCTACGCCGTCACGGAGCAGCGCACCAGCGAGGACTACCTCCCGCTCGGCGACATCATGGAGGGAGCGCTCGACGAGATCGAGGCCATCGGGTCCCGCAGCGGCGAGATGACCGGTGTACCGACCGGGTTCACCGACCTGGACGCCCTGACCAACGGCCTGCACCCCGGCCAGATGATCGTCATCGCGGCCCGCCCCGCCATGGGTAAGTCCACCCTCGCGCTCGACTTCGCCCGGGCCTGCTCGATCAAGAGCAACCTGCCGAGCGTGATCTTCTCGCTGGAGATGGGGCGCAACGAGATCGCCATGCGCCTCCTGTCGGCGGAGGCCCGTGTGGCCCTCCACCACATGCGCTCCGGCACCATGACCGACGAGGACTGGACGAGGCTGGCCCGGCGGATGCCGGATGTGTCGGCCGCTCCGCTCTACATCGACGATTCGCCGAACCTGTCGATGATGGAGATCCGGGCGAAATGCCGTCGTCTCAAGCAGCGCAACGAGCTCAAGCTCGTGGTCATCGACTACCTGCAGCTCATGCAGTCCGGAGGGGCGAAGCGTGCCGAGAGCCGTCAGCAGGAGGTCTCGGACATGTCCCGTAACCTCAAGCTCCTGGCCAAGGAGCTTGAGCTGCCGGTCATCGCGCTCTCCCAGCTGAACCGTGGACCGGAACAGCGCACGGACAAGAAGCCGATGGTCTCCGACCTGCGTGAGTCCGGCTCGATCGAGCAGGACGCGGACATGGTGATCCTGCTGCACCGTGAGGACGCGTACGAGAAGGAGTCACCGCGTGCGGGTGAGGCGGACCTGATCGTGGCCAAGCACCGTAACGGTCCCACCGCGACGATCACCGTGGCGTTTCAGGGCCACTACTCCCGCTTCGTGGACATGGCCCAGACCTGAGTCGGTGAGGTTGTGGGATCCCAGATCCCGTGTCCTTTTCCCATCGGCGATGTCCACCGCGTGGCCAATAGGACAGGGGGATGGGATTCATGCCCCGTGAGCGAGTAGTTCCCCTCTTTGTGTACAGGACCGCCCCGGTCAGCGTCTGTGTGCGTGGCCGGGGCAGGACCCCGGCGTTACGCGGCCACAGGGGCCGCCTCGGAAAACGCGGGGTTGGTGGTCCGATGGGTACAGCGGCGGCCGCGCCGGTACGGCTGAGTGTCCGGCGTGGTGACGAGTCCGTGGTGGAGGACCTGGAGTGGCCGTCGGTGCCACTCGGGCTGCTGCGGGAGGCCCGGCCGTGGCGGAAGTTCCGCTGGTACAAGGGGCAGCAGCACTATTCGGGCACGTACTGGTCGGCGACAGTGGGCGACCACGTGATCTACGAGTCGCGGCTGGAGCTGGGGCGGCTGCTGTTCGCCGACTTTGCCCCGGAGGTGCGGCACATCATTGCCCAGCCGTTCATGCTCAAGGCCGACGTGGACGGCAAGGTTCGCAAGCACATCCCGGACTATCTGCTGGTGACGGATGACGGGCCGGTGGTCGTGGACGTCAAGCCGCGTCACCGGCTTGAGAAGCCGGAGATCGCGTTCACGTTCGCTTGGACGCGGGAGGCGGTCACTTCGCGCGGGTGGCAGTACGAGGTGTGGAGTGAACCGGATCCGTTCGTGCTGGAGAACGTCCGTTTCCTCGCCGGCTACCGCCGCGCCTGGCTGTTCGACCCGGATCTGGTGTCCGCGCTGCGGGCTACGAATCTGGATGGGATGTCGCTGGGCGATGTTTTCCGGCTGCTCCCGCAGTGTCCTCGGCCGCTGGTGAAGTCGGCGGTGCTGCACCTGTTGTGGTCTGGGCATGTGACGACCGCGCTGGACCGGCCGCTGAGCTCGGCGCACATGTTGCGGACGGCCGCATGAACGGGGCCGGAACCAGGCTCGGGGTCGGGACGCACTTCCGGCTGGACGGCGAGACGGTCGAGGTCGTGGAGTTCGCCAGCCTGGCCACGGGCATGCAGGTCGTCCTCAAGGACGGGCGCGACAGGCTGGCTCGCATGTCGCTGCGTGAGCTGCTGACCTCGGACCGCGCCGAGCTGATCCACGACAGTGCGGGCCCGTCTTCCACCGATGACGAGGACCTCGCGGCGGTGGTGTTGAACCGGCTGACCAAGGACGAGAAGAAGGACGTCCTGGAGCGAGCCGAGCATATCCGGGAGATGCTGACGGGCTACCGCTCCGGCAGCGAGGACCTCCCACGGCCGGATGAGCCGCGCCCGCAGTACGCCCCTGACCTGCCCCTGCGGGCTCGGTATGAGGCCAAAGCGGCGGAACTAGGGGTGACCGAGCGGACAGTGCGCCGGTGGGCGCGGGCCTTCCGGGAGCTGGGCGAGGCCGGGCTGGTGCTGAAGACCGCGCGGGCGGACAGCGGGCTGGGCAACGCCGATCCACGCTGGGTCGAGGCTGCGGAGGAAGTGCTGAAGGAGTACGAGGAGGAGTCACGGCCCTCGGTGAAGGTGGTGCTGGAGGAAGTCGAGGCCCGCGTCAAGACCAAGTTCAAGCTGGTCAAGGTGCCGGTGCCGCCACGGACGACGGCCTATCGGTGGATGCAGGAGCTGGAGCGGCGTCATCCGACATTCCGGCTGAGCATGCAGCGCAACCGGGACATCGCCGATCGCCCGAGGGGGGTCTACGGGAAGCTGCGGCCCACGAGGCCGGGCGAGTACGTGTTGATGGACACCACGCGGCTGGACGTGTTCGCGCTGGACCCGGTGACGCTGCGGTGGATGCAGGCGGAATTGACGATCGCGATGGACTGGTACACCCGCTGCATCATCGGCCTGCGGGTGACTCCGGTGTCGACGAAGGCGATCGACGCGGCGGCAGTCCTCTATCAGGCCTACCGTCCTCAGCCGGTTCCGGAGAGCTGGCCGAGGGAAGCGGCCTGGCCCGAGCACGGCATTCCGCGCGGGGTGCTGGTAGAGGCCGAGGCCATCCACGGGCCCGCCACCGGGGTCTGGGGCCCGAAGGTGGCACCCGAGACGTTGATCGTCGACCACGGCAAGATCTACCTTTCGGCGCATCTGACCAGTGTCTGCCGCCGGATGGGGATCTCAGTGCAGCCGGCGAGGCTGCGCACGGGCAGGGACAAGGGGCCGGTGGAGCGATATTTCCGAACCCTGCGGGAAGACCTGCTGCAGCGGTTGCCCGGCTACAAGGGACCGGACATTCACTCGCGCGGGCTGAACCCGGAGAAGGCTGCCTTCTTCTTCCACCATGAGTTGGAGGCGATCATCCGGGAGTGGACCGCGGTGACATATCACCGCAGGCCACACGAGGGTCTCGTCGATCCGCACCTGCCGAAGGTGGAGTTGTCCCCGGCGGTGATGTTCGAGCACGGGCTCGCGCGGGCGGGCTACATCGAGGTGCCCCGCGACCCGAATCTGGCCTTGGAGTTCCTCGGCGTCACGATGCGCACGGTCCAGCACTACGGCGTCGAGATCAATGGCCGCCGCTACAACGGCGGCTGCCTCGACGGGCTGCGGGACATGGCCAGCTCCGACATCGACCTGGACAAGCGGCGGCTGGAGTTCTTCGCGGACCCCGACGATGTCACCCGGATCCATTTCCGGGACCACAAGCGCGTCTGGCACACGCTTCAGTGGGAACACGCGCCTAGCCTAGACATGCCGCTGAGCGATGAAGCGCTGCAGTTTGCCCGGCGTCTGGTGGCGAAGGAGTACACGTATCCCGACGACCGGCTCGCCATTGCCCAGCTGCTGAAGCGGTGGAACCTCGGCCTTGGCACTTCTCTGGTCGAACGACGGATGGCGCTGCGGCTCTCCCGCGAACAGGTCGCCATGGATCTTCCCGGGCAGCAGGCCGACGACGTCACTTCGCTGCCGTCGGTCGCCCGCGTGCTGTCCCTTCCCGAGCAACCGGCGCCTCCAGCGATCGAGGCCGTCCAGGAGGCGGAGGCGGGCGATGACGATGCCGACGGTCTGGAGGAGTTGGAAGAGGAGTTCGACTTCTACGCCACGGCCTTGAAGGACATCGACGATGACGAGTAAGCCGACCCGCGCCCAGGCAGAGGAAGCCGATCTGCGCTCCCGGCTGGATCACCTCACGCTGTCCCGCAAGGAAGGCTTCGGCCGCCTCGCGGACGCCCCGCGCCGGATCCGTCCGGATCTCTTGCCCCACCGGCAGCTGAAGAAGCTGGGTGAGGAAGCCCTGGCCGAGTACAACCGCGCCCGCCGCAAATGGCACGCGAACCTCGGCCCGCTCGGAACTCCGCAGATGAAGGCCCTGCACGAAGACCTCTGGGACATCTTCGACAGCAACGACCAGGACAGCGACAAGGTCAAAGGCGGGATCGCCCTCGACGCCTTTCCTGGGCTGGGCAAGACTACGGCCGTGCTTGCCTTCGCGCGCAAGCTCCACCGCCGCATCATCAGAGAGGAAGGCAAGTACACCGACGACGGACATGAACGCTGGCCTGTCTGCCGGGTTGGCCTGACCAGTAACACCGGGATGCGCGACTTCAACCGCGCCATTCTGGAGTACTTCGCGCACCCCGGCCGCTTCCGCGGCACCACGGCCGACTTTGGCTATCGCGCTCTCGACTCCGTGCTGTCCGCGGAAACGAAGCTGCTGATCGTGGACGATCTGCACTTTCTGAAGTGGCGGAACAAGAGCGGGATCGAGGTCAGCAACCACTTCAAGTACATCGCCAACGAGTTTCCGGTGACCCTCTTGTTGGTCGGAGTCGGGCTGGAGAAACGGGGCCTGTTCAGCGAGGGAGCAACCTATGAGGACGGGGTCCTCGCCCAGACCGGGCGCCGCACGACCCGGCTGGACATGGACCCGTTCGACATCAGGACCGAGCAGGGGCGCCACGGATGGCGCGACACTCTCCTCGCGATCGAGGAACGCGTGCTCCTCGCGAACTCGCACCCTGGCATGATCGCGGACGACCTGTCCGACTACCTCTTCGCCCGCAGCACCGGACACATCGGCTCGCTCATGACGTTGATCAACCGCGGCTGCCAGAGAGCCGTACGCACCGGCACGGAACACCTGGACAGGGACCTGCTGGACCGGGTGAAGAACGACGCCGCCTCCGAGGAGGCTCGCCGAGAGCTTCAACTGGCCTTTGAGAACAACAAACTGACCAGCCTCCCGAAACTCCAGCGTTGCACAGCATCATGAGCCGTCCCGCTTTGCGCACGTTCTCCATCAGGGTCGTGCCCCTTCCAGGAGAGGCACTCGACTCGTGGTTCGAGGCGATGGCCCACCGGCTCCACACACCCATGGGCGAACTGTTGCCTCAGCTGGGGCTGGCCCGTCATGCCAGAGCAAGACGAAAGACGGAACCAGAAGCCGACATTCCGCGCGACTGGGTCCAGCTCCTCCGACCCGCGGAGGTCAACGACATTGCGCATACCTGCGGCATCGATCCCGAGCAGGTCATCGCAGCGACCCTGGCCCACTACGACCAGCGAGCCCTGCTACTTGATCACCGCACCCGACAGGTCAAACGCTGGGTGCTCTGGGGCCGAGGCAGCGGCTCCCGCTACTGCCCCGACTGCCTGGCAGCTTCCGGCGGACGATGGCAGCTGGAATGGCGGCTCGGCTGGTCCTTCGCCTGCCTCCAACACCACAGGCTCCTGGCGGACACCTGTCCGCGCTGCGGCTCCCTGCAGAGAAGCCACCCCTACCCCGTCGCCGGCATTCCACAGCCAGGGCACTGCGCGAACCCCGCGACCAACCGGTCCACCGGCCCGGAATCGCCCCGCTGCCGAGCTGATCTTGCGCAAATGTCCACGCTGACGCTGCCGCAGGAACACCCGGCCCTGGCTGCACAACGGATCGTGAGTGAAACGATCACCTCGGGGACCGCGGACTTCGGGATCTATGAACGTTCCGAGGTTCCTTCGTTGAATGCCTTGGCCGACCTCCGAGCAGTCGCTTCCCGAACCCTGGCCGCCTCCAGAAGCGACCTCCTCACGACCCTGGTCCCAGCCGACGTGCTGGATGTCCACAATGCGGCCGCAAGCCCGCGGTCAGGTCCTCGCTCTCTGACCAACCCCACCGTCCGGCCCGGGTTCATGGCCCCTCCCACGGCCGCCGGCACCGCAGCCGGTGTCATCGCGGCCCTGCACATCCTGGGAGGGCGGCACGTCCAGCTGGCGGGCGCGGAACTTCGCCGGTTCACCGGACACCATCCGAGGAGCACCACACCAGCAACCCCGACCACGATGACCGCCTGGGGCAAGTACACAAGTCCGCGACTGCTGGCCGTCCAGCTTGCGTCGATCGGCCCCGACCTCAGGTGCACTGACCAGCTCCGCTACCGAACGGCGTCAAACCGGCCTCGCTACCCGGACAGCGTCCATGACTCCCACCGTCGACTTCACTCGATCCCTGCGGTGTTCTGGCCAGCGCTGTCGCTACGGATTGCACCTCCAGCAGGTCACTATCAACGCATCCTGAGGCCCGCCCTGTCCTGCATGCTCGGTCTCACCGGCAGTCGTCTGGACATGGAAGAGATCTCGAGCCGCCTGGGAAGCGCAACCAGCGGGCTCGCTGCCTCCAGAGTCATGCAGTATCTGCGACGCACCCCTTGGTGGACGGTCATGCAGAACGTCATGACCCTGCTGGCCGAGCAACTCGACGCACAACCGGCACCCATCGACTACGAACGCCGACGCCACCTTGACTACAGCGGCCTCCTGCCCCTTCAAGAGTGGGATGACATCTGCCGACGCACAGCGCAATTCCGCGGTCGTGAGCGGCGAATCCACGCTGCCCGCAGCCACATCTTCGAACGCATCAGCGGACTCCCGGCCGAGCTCATGCCAGCTGAGACGATCGTGACGGAAGCCGAGACCCGCAAGTGGATCAGCGAGTTCACCACCCATCTGACCTCGGACCTGGCAACCGAGCTCGACCACACAGCCAGATCCTTCCTCGACCGTCACCGCATCCACGACGAGCCACTCACCTGGCACCCAGACACCACGCTCCTGAAAGGACTCGAGCTCCCAGGAACAAACCCCGACGCTGTCAGCATCGCCACCCTGCACGAGCTCATCGGCCGGCCTCGCGTGACCGTCACGCAAGCGGCCAACCTCCTCGGCACGAGCAACGATGCGGTCAAGCATCTCCTCGCCGAGCATCCGCCGCCGCCGCGACCCATCACCCCCGGTAAGGCATGGGCGACAGGTCACATCAGTGCAGTGGCTCGGGCACAGCTACCGGAGTCTGAACTGCGGCGTCTCTACATCGATGAACGGCTGTCCATCCGCCGCGTCTCCCAGGCAACAGGCATCAGCATCAGTGTGGTCACCGCTCTCACCCGTGAGTACGACATTGCCCTGCGTCCTACGGGCAGAACAAGCCGGGCGAAGCCCATCACCAGGGAATGGCTCCACGAGCAGTACACGGTTCACCGCCGACCTCTCGCGGACCTCGCCCGCGAGACCGGCATGAGTCCCACATCGATGGCTCGCTGGGCGAGACACCACCAGATCTCGACCCGCCGCGGCGGAGCCGGCCACAACCCAGCCCTCCGAGCCCTCGCCGACGGCGCTACCGCACCACCCTTACTTCGGCTGGCACTCGAACGCCGGGGTGGTCGTGAACACCTCCGCAACTTTGCCGCCGCGGCCTCCTACCCCACCCTCGGCGCCGCAGCAGACGCTCTGAACGTCAAGCGGTTCACTCTCGTCGGGCAGATCAACCGACTGGAGCGAGACCTTGGCGGGCCGCTACTGGAACGAGCGGTCCGCGGACGTCCCATGCGGCTCACAGCACTGGGAAGGCGAGCGAAGAGAGCGATCAACAAAGCCTTTCCAGATCAGGCTGCCAGCAACACCCCGCTTCGGAGAACAGACGGAAGCTGATCAGCGGGAAACTCTCTCCTCAGCTTGGGGTTACAGCCCGTGGGAAGACAAATAGTGAAGGACTGTCAGTGGGGGGCGGTACCCTCAGATCTAGCTCAAAGAGGACCCCGGTGGCGTCGAGGTCGACGGGCACCGGGGTCTCTTCCTTACTGGCATTTGGAACCTACCTCGAACACAACGCCGAAGGCACTCAGTGCCGGAGTTTGTGATCATTGCCTCGCCGATCGCGGCACACCGGGCCTCCTCGCGAATCACGAGGAAGGATCCCAGAACGTGCACCTGATAAAGGCCCGCGTCACCGACTATCGGTCCATCGAGGACTCCGAGACCTTCGACATCGAAGACGACGTCACCTGTCTGGTCGGCAAGAATGAGTCAGGCAAGACCACGCTGCTGCAGGCCCTCTACCGGCTCAAGCCGGTCGAGGACGTGAAGTTCGACGAGGTGATCGACTTCCCGGCCCGCAAGACCCGGGAGCGCAAGCGGCTCCCCGACGGGAAGCAGATTCCCGTGGTCCGCGCCACCTTCCGCTTCGATGAGGCGGAGATGAAGCAGATCGTGGACGAACTGGGACCGAAGGCCCTGCGCAGCCCGGAGTTCCAGGTCACCATCGGCTACCGCGACCCCATCAAGCGGTTCACGCTGCCCTACAACGAAGCGGCCATCGTCGACCACCTGCGCTCGGCTCTCGACCTGCCCGCAGCGGCGGCCAAGGCGCTCAGCGGCGCGAAGACGGTCAAGGATCTGCTCGATGCCCTGGACGAACTGGACGAGAGCCCCTCGGACGCCAGCGCTCTGGCCGAGCGCATCCGCGAATGGCGCGACAGCAGCGTGGTGCTGCACCTGATCGACGCCTACGCGAGTAGGTGGATGCCGACGTTCGTTTACTTCGACGACTACGACTCCATGCCCGGCAAGGTCTCGCTCCCAGACCTGATCCGACGCAGCGATGCCGGCGATGTCACGCGAGGGGAGCGGGCACTGCTCAGCCTTCTCGACATGGCCGGCGTATCTCCCGAGGAGTTCAACGACTCCGACCAGCACGAACGGCTCATCCGTGAATTGGAGAACTCGGGCAACGTCATCTCCGACGAGGTCTTCGAGTACTGGTCGCAGAACACGGAGCTGGAAGTCCAACTGAAGACCCTCGCGCCGGAACCGGGAGCCCTGGCCCCCTTCGACCAGGGCCCGATCCTGCAGGTCCGGGTCTTCAACCGCCGCCACCGCGCATCCGTGCCCTTCGATGAGCGGTCCCGTGGCTTCGTCTGGTTCTTCTCCTTCCTCGCCTACTTCAACGAGCTGGAGGCAGCCGGAACCACCGACCTGATCCTTCTGCTCGACGAACCCGGCCTTTCTCTCCACGGACGCGCCCAGGAGGACTTCCTTCGTCTGGTCGACGACCGCCTCGCGCCGAAGCACCAGGTCCTCTACACGACGCACTCGCCCTTCATGGTCGATCCCGACCACCTCAACCGCGTCCGAACCGTGATCGACATGGAGCGAGGCGGCGCCAAGGTCTCCTCGGAGATCTTCAAGGCCGACGAGGACACCGCCTTCCCTCTGCTGACCGCGATGGGCATCGAGATGACTCAGACGCTGTTCGTGGGAGAGCACATCCTGCTCCTCGAAGGCCCCAGCGACCTGATCTATCTGGACGTTCTCACGGATCTTGCCGAGGCGAACGGCTCCACCGGGCTCGACCCGCGCTGGGTGAAGACCCCCATCGGCGGCTCCGGCAAGCTGTCCACCTTCGTGACCCTCCTCGGCGCGAACAAGCTGAACGTTGCCGTCCTCATCGATTCCAGCACCAAGGACGTCGGCGCTGTCCAGCGACTCCGCGACAACGACCAGCTCTCCAAGAACGGGCTCGTCGAGATCAGCGAGTTCACCGACGCCGGTGACGCGGATGTCGAGGACCTGTTCGACCGTGACTTCTACGTCGAACTCGTGAACCGCGCCTACGCCGCCGAGTTGGCCACGCCCATCACCGCTGCGGATCTCAACGCCAAGGACCCCCGCGTTGTCCGGCAGATTGAGTCGGTCTTCAAGAAGCGGAAGATCGATACGCGGTTCAACCACTACAGGCCAGCCGCTGTCCTCCTTCGTGAGCAGAACGAACTCATCTCGAAGATCGACGCCGCCACGATCGCCCGCGCCAACCGGCTCTTCACCCGAATGAACGCTCTCCTCCCCAAGCGCTGAGGGGACCGTGGGGTGACACGCTCCCCGCTGTCTCTCCTCAGCAAATGGGACGGTTCTGATGCGCACGGGTGAGACGCGGAAGCCCTAGGAGTGAGCACACAGGGGCTGCCTTCGGCGGCGGTGGGGCACTTGCCTCACCGCCGCCGACTTTATGCGCGCGGCCCCTCAGTGCACTGCCCGCCGGTCCGAACGACTGGTCGCGCTCGGCCTGGTGGGCGTATGACTCTGCTTGCCAATGAGCAACATCGAACTCAGTCGTAGTACGTGGCGGAGTGGGCAACGAGCCGTGCCTCAGAGGAGGAGCCACGAACCTCTTCTCCTGTCGCTTCTGAGGATTTGGACATGGTTGTGAGAATGAGCGGCTGGACACGACCTGAGACGTCGAGAGAGTTGGCAGGTCAGCGACGCGGCAGATGACATCGGCCGTCGGAACCTACAGAGGTGGTCTGCGGGACCCGTGGGATCCGTGCCGGGGCTTCTCCGCCGGGAGGCCGTGGGACGGTTCGCGTCGGCAGGGTCCGGAACGGCCGTGGTCACGGCGTCGGCGTGGTGCGGAGCGCGGCGTGAAGGGCGCGACTCGGCCGAGTCGCGCCCGTGTTTTCGCGTACGCCGTGAGCCCGGTGCGCCCCTTGTCGCGGCCAGGGAGAGGAGGCACCGGACATCGGTGTTCCTCCGGCCGCCAGGTCCTGGACGTTCTGCCGCTCATGCCCTGGCCGGTGCCCTCCGCGCCCTGTTCGAGTCGGCGGACAGCCTGGCCCGCGTGGCCCTCCTCGACCCTGTGGGCCGTCGCTTCCACATCGACGGGAAGCGGACGCGGAGGCGGCCGTGGCCCATCTGCGCCAGGCCGTCGGCTTCGACCCGGACGATCCTCGGCTGCGCGTACTCGCCCCGTACTCCCACCGAGGGCAGCACGTACTTCGCCCGCCTCTGGGCGTGCCCTACCGTGCGCGGCAGGACCCAGGACGCTGAGCGGTTCGTCCACCCGGGTGTCGGGCCGCTCAGCCGCACCTACCAGGCCGTCGACGTACGTGACGCCACCGGCCGGCAACGCGTCATCCACCGTGGCGAACCAGGTATTCCCAGCGCCCGGACGCTCGATCCCCTCGAGTCCGGTCCATCCACGCCATCCGGCGCCAGGACCGGCTCTGGCAGCGCCGGGACTGGGCCGAGCGCCACAGCCAACACCCGCCGGAGACCGCATGCTTGAGGATCTGTCGTGAAGGCCCGCCGTGCGGCTCGTCGTGCCGTCGGTCACCGGACGGCTGGAAACGGTTCGTCAGGCCAAGGCCGAGCGGGTCATTCTTGGGCATGACCTCTCAAGAAGTTCTGCTTCCCAGCACCCGGCGAGCCCTGCTGCACCGCGTGGCGACCGCGCAGTCCCAAGGCCGGGCCCCGTCCCTCGTCGCCGCTGTGCAACGGGACGGGCAGATCGCCTGGAGCGGTGCCCGTAGTTGTGTGGACGGCCATGAACCCGATGGGGACACGCAGTTCAGGATCGGCTCCATCACCAAGACGTTCACCGCCGTATTGGTGATGCGCCTGCGTGACGAAGGGCTGCTGGATCTGGACGACCAGTTGGAGAAGCATCTTCCGGGCACGGGTGCGGGGCAGGTGACCATCTTCCAACTGCTGGGCCACAGCGGGGGGCTGGGTGCCGAGACGCCTGCCCCCTGGTGGGAGAGGACGCCTCCCACGACGCGCCCGGAGCTCGCGGATGTGCTCGGCGAGACCCCGTTCGTCCAACAGTCCGGCCACGGTCACCACTACTCGAACCCGGGTTATACCCTGCTCGGCTCGCTCATCGAGGAGCTTCGCGGCAAGCCCTGGGCCGATGTGCTGGGGCGCGAGATTCTGGAACCTCTCGGGATGGACCGTACGACCTCGCAGGCGGTCGCACCGCACGCGGGCGGCTGGGCCGTCCATCCGTGGGCCGATGTCCTGCTGCCCGAACCGGCCGAGGACCTGGGGCTGATGGCTCCAGCCGGGCAGCTCTGGTCGACCACCACCGATCTCCTTCGCTTCGCGGCGTTTCTGGCGCGGGGAGATGACCGGGTGCTGAGTTCGTCCTCGGTGGCGGAGATGCACGTTCCCTCGGCTCCGCCGGAGGCCGGGGACTGGGCCGGTACGTACGGCCTCGGCCTCCAGAACATCCGGCGTGGGAGCCGTACGCTGCTCGGCCATTCAGGATCGCTGCCCGGCTTCCTGGCCGCGCTGTGGTTCAGCGTCGACGACGACGTGGCGGCCGTGGTCTTCGCGAATGCCACCTCCGGCCCTCCGGCAAGCACGGTCGCCGCGGACCTTGTCCAGATCGTCGCCGACGCGGAACCGAGGATCCCGGAGCCCTGGCGCCCACTGCCCGAGGTCGACCACGAACTGCTGGCGCTGACCGGGCCCTGGTACTGGGGTACGCAGGTCCTTGCCGTGAAGCTCCTCACCGACCGAGGACTCGAACTCCAGCCGCTGCGAGGCGTCGGCCGTGCGGCCCGGTTCCGGGCCCGCCCCGACGGGACCTGGACGGGGCTCAACGGCTACTACGCGGGGGAGACTCTCCGGGTCGTGCGCGCCGAGGACGGCACGGTGGACCACCTCGACCTTGGATCGTTCGTCTTCACGCGGGAGCCGTACGACCGGAGCGCGGCCATCCCCGGTGGTGTGGACGAGGGTGGCTGGCGAGGACTCGCCCTCTGACAAGCCGGAGCGGCCGTTTCACGTGAAACATGTGAAACGGCCGCCTGGAGGCGTCCCGCTTCCCGGTGGTTCAAGGATCAGGTAGTCAGTTCGCGTTCCAGAGGCGTACGGAAGCGTGGGGTGATCCGGGCGTCACCCACCCATGCCGACAGACGAGCCGCCTCCGCCTCGACCAGCCGCACGGCTTCCCGCCCCACGTCGGACAGCAGGCGCCACACCAGCTCACCGTCCGCACGCTGGGCCCACCCGCCCACGACGTTGCCGTTCCACCACACCGTCGGGCCGACGTTGCCGGCCCGGTCGAAGAGTGCGGACCGGTGGTCGGCGGCCAGATGGAAGCCGCGGTCGGCCCAGCCCATCGCGCTGGGGTCCAGGCCGGGCAGCAGAGCCACCCAGGGTTCCGGCAGGGGATCGGAAGCCAGATCACCCGGGGCGACCAGGCCGACGGCCCCGTTGTCGAGCTGTACCTCCTCCGCCCCGGCGGAGGCCAGTGCGGCACGGGTCTCACGGACGCCCCAGCCGGTCCACCACTTCAGATCCGTCTCGGTCCCCGGCCCGTACGAGCGCAGCCAGCGGGTGGCGACCTCTGCTCGCGCCTCGGCGGGATCCTGAGCGGGCCACGGCGCGGCAGCAGTCCAGCGGAACTGACTGGAGGTCCAGGAGCCTCGCGGCCGGTCGCGGCGGATCCGCCCGTCGGCTGCCAGCACCCGGAGGACACGGGAAGCGACTCCCTGTACGGTCTCCTGCCTCGTACCGGGAAAGACGGTGATCCTCGTGCGCAGAGCCGGTACGGCCGCGGAGAGATCGCTTCCTGTCGCACGCCCCTGGTTGGCCAGGGCGGCGAGGGTCTCGTTCTCCGCGTCGGCGAGCCACCGCTCGTCGAGTCCGTTGCCGTCCTCCCGCAGGTGCTTGAGGAGTTTGCGGCGTTCCTTGGAGGCCACCAGCCGCGCGCTCGCCGCATCGACGGCGGGTGCGACGGTCCTGGACACCGTGAACAGGGTGTTCCGCATGGACAGCAGGCGGACCAGCGAGACGTCGTCGTACAGCGCGCGTTCCACTGTGGCCGTATCGGGGGCGGACAGTCGCGCGCATACGGAGAGGTGAAGCGTCGCGGCGTCGGTCGAGTGCAGTCCGACCAAGGCGTCCGCCACTGTCACGACCGAGTCGGCCCGCTCGGACGGAGCCAGCAGATGACGTCGCCCCAGTCTTCTCCTGCGCTGCTCGTCGTGGATGCGCTGCATGCGTCCCCTCTCGCCGTGCGGACCCTTCGGGCGTGCGCGGATTCAGAGGGCGAGCTTAAATCCCACATGGCTCGCTGTGAAGCCGAGCCTCTCGTAGAAGCGGTGGGCGTCGAGCCGGCTCGCGTCCGAGGTCAGCTGTACCAACTGGCAGTCCTGGCGCCGGGACTCGTCGACCGCCCACTGGATCAGCTGTGTACCGAGACCCCCGCCCCGTTCGTCGGCGTGGACGCGGACACCCTCGATGACGGACCGGGTCGCCCCGCGCCGGGACAGCCCGGGAACGATCGTGAGCTGGAGGGTTCCGACGACGCGGTTCTCGCGTTCGGCCACGACCAGATGCTGGTTCGGGTCGTCGGCAAGCCGGCGGAACGCGGCCTGGTACGGGGCGAGATCGTCCGGGGACTCGCGCTGCGCACCCAGCGGGTCGTCGGCCAGCATGGCGACGACAGCGGGGATGTCGGCGAGTGCCGCGGGACGTATGTCGAGATCGCTCATGATCGGCAGACTACGCACACTCGCTGGTTCAGGCGGGGATCTTCAGTTCCTCGACCGTCCGGACCAGGGGAGCGAGCTCGGGGTTCTCGGCGGCCTCGTCGAGGGCGGCGCGGAGTGCGGTGTCATTCGTCGGTCTGGCCTCGCTCAGCAGAGTGAGACCTGCCTCCGTGACGTCCGTGTAGATGCCTCGCCGGTCCGTGTCGCACAGATACCGGGTGAGCAGACCGCGGTCCTCGAGGCGGGTGACCAGCCTGGTGGTGGCGCTCTGGCTGAGCACCACGGCGTCCGCCACCTGCTTCATCTGGAGGTGCCCACCCGTGCCGCTGTGCTGGCGGCTCAGGACGTCGAGCAGGGAGAACTCGCGCGCGCTGAGGCTGTGGCGGGACTGCAGGGCCCGTTCGATGCGGGCCTCGATCTTCCCGTGGAGCAGGGAGAGGGCGCACCAGCTCTGCGCGAGGGCCGTCAGTGCGGGATCTGTCGCTGTCATGTCTCTCCTCCGGGCGGGAGCTGCTTGCGTCCAGGATAGGGCACAGACGCAATAGCCCGCGCTTGCAAATAGCAAGCGTCTGCAATTATTGTGAGCGCTTGTAAGGCGCAGACGCACTATTCAGGAAAGGTGGCACCCATGCCGCTCGCGCTCCTCGCCCTCGCCATAGGGGCCTTCGGTATCGGCACCACCGAGTTCGTGATCATGGGGCTGCTCCCCGACGTCGCGGCCGACTTCCAGGTGTCGATCCCGGCTGCGGGGTTCCTGGTCACGGGCTATGCCCTGGGCGTCGTCCTCGGAGCACCGCTGATGACGATTCTGGGAACCCGGGTCACCAGGAAGCGGATGCTGATGCTCCTGATGGGACTGTTCATCGTGGGGAACGTGGTGTCTGCCCTCGCCCCCGTCTTCGGGGTGATGCTCGCCGGACGGGTGATCGCCTCACTGGCCCACGGAGCCTTCTTCGGCATCGGATCGGTCGTTGCCGCAGGTCTGGTCGCGCCGGAGAAGAGGGCAGGTGCCATCGCCATGATGTTCACCGGACTCACCGTCGCCAACGTCGTAGGGGTGCCGCTGGGGACCTTCATAGGACAGAACCTGGGATGGCGCGTCACGTTCTTCGTCGTCGCGGGACTCGGCGTCCTGGGGCTCCTCGGGGTGGCGAAACTCGTACCGGAACAGCCGAAGGCCCAGGAGGTACGGATCCGGCACGAGCTGGCCGCCTTCCGCAATGTCCAGGTGCTCCTCGCCATGGCGATGACCGTTCTGGGCTTCGGCGGCGTCTTCGCGGCGATCACCTACATCACGCCGATGATGACGGAGATCACCGGCTTCGCGACGTCGTCGGTCACCTGGCTGCTGGTCCTCTTCGGACTGGGCATGGTTGGGGGAAACCTTCTCGGCGGCACGTTCGCCGACCGTCATCTGATGCCGCTGCTGTACGTGGCGCTCGCCGCGCTCGCCACGGTCCTGGCCCTGTTCACGCTGGCCGCTCACCACAAGATCGCCGCGGCAGTGACCATCGTCCTGATCGGGGCCCTGGGCTTCGCCACCGTCCCGCCCCTCCAGAAGCGGGTCCTCGATCAGGCGGCCGGGGCGCCCACCCTGGCTTCAGCCGTCAATATCGGGGCCTTCAATCTGGGGAACGCGCTCGCCGCATGGCTCGGCGGCATCGTCATCGCGGCCGGATTCGGATACACCGCGCCCAACTGGGTCGGTGCCGCGCTCGCGGCCTCGGCGCTGCTCCTTGCGGTGCTCTCCGGCGCGATCGAGCGCCGGACGGTCTCCGGAGGCCGTCCGGCTGTCGCACACTCGCCCGAGTCGGCCGCAGAAGCCGATCCCGTCGATCCGGTCCGTGCGGCCCCGGCGGCGCTGCCGCGGTGACTCCTGGCACGGCTTCGTCGGCACCGGAGCTGGAGTGGTTTCACGTGAAACACGGTTCCAGGCGGGAAGCGTGGTGGTTCCTGGCGTGGAACGCGGGCGACGGCCCGACGGAGGCAGCCCGGCAGCTGCCGGCCCAGGCGCACGCGAGGAGTCACGACCGTCCGGGCCGGGACTCACGGGGCCCCGGGCCGCCTGGCCAGGCGTTGACGGGGCCTCCGGCCGCACCTGCCGAGGGCCTCAGCCCAGGTCGGGCGCGTGCATCGCCCGTACGCCCTCGATGTTGCCGTCCAGATAGTGCCGCAGCGACAGGGGCACGAGGTGCACGGCCGCGATACCGACGCGGCTGAAGGGGACGCGGACGATCTCGTACTCCCCGCGGGGCTCGTCGATCTCCGGTCCGTGCCGGCGCGACAGGTCCATCGACGCAAGTCGGCACACGAAGAAGTGCTGCACCTTGACGCCTTTCACGCCGCCGCCCGCGATGTGCTCGACGGTGTCGACGAAGCAGGGCACCACATCGACGATCTTCGCGCCGAGCTCCTCGTCGACCTCGCGGTGCAGCGCGTCGACGACGGTGGCGTCCTCCGGCTCGACGCCGCCGCCCGGCGTGAGCCAGTACGGGTCGACACCGGGCTTGGTGCGCTTGATCAGGATGAGGTCATCGCCGTCGAGCAGGACGGCGCGTGCTGTGCGCTTGACCACGGGGCGTTCGGTCATGGCAAGAGAGTGGCCCAGGAAACCCCATCTGAAACTCCTGTCGGCCGACCGGTCACCAGTCCACGGCAGCACGCACCAGCCACTCGTGTGCCCGCGCGATGTGCGGGAGGCCCAGGGTGCCGGCCCGCGCGACGAGGAAATAGGTACGCAGTGGCGGCACCGGTGGATCGAGGAGGGCCACGACTTCGCCCCGCTCCAGGGCGCCCTCGCAGAGATAGCGCGGCAGCACCGCGAGGCCGGCGCCCGCCGCCGCGCATTCCAGGACCGCGCGGAGATCGGGTGCGATCACGGCTGCGGAAGCAGCGGGACGGCTGTCGAAGACCGTCGCCCAGTACCGGGCGACCAGGGGGAGGCTCTCGTGCACCTCGACCACCGGTAACTGCTCCAGCAGCACGGAGCCCTTGTGCCGTAGAGCTCCGGGTCCCAGGCGCCCCGCCCAGCGGGGTGCGGCGATCAGGACGTGTTCCTCGTCGCACAGTGTGGTCGACGTCAGCAGCCTCCCGCGTGGGCGTGCTGTGGTGATGGCCAGATCATGATGTCCGGCCGCCAGTCCTTCCAGGGCGTCCTCGGTGTCCACGACGAAGGTGCTGCGCAGGGCGAGCCCCTGCGAGACCAGGGGGGTGAGGGCGGGCAGCGCCCGGACGGAGGTGAATTCGGGAGGACCGGCCAGGTGCAGTGTCCTCGTCCCCGGCTCGTCCTCGAGCCCGGACTCGACGATGTCGACCAGCGCGTCCAGATGCGGAGCCGCCCGGTGGGCGAGCTCGTCGCCGACGGTGGTCGGGGTCACCCCACGGGCCCTGCGCAGGAAGAGAGGGCGGCCCAGCTGCCGCTCCAGGGTGCGTATCTGCGAGGTGACGGCGGGCTGCGACACCCCCAGCAGGGCGGCGGCCCTGGTGAAGGATCCGGCTCGGTGCACCATGACGAACGTGCGCAGCAGGGCCAGGTCCATGGTCCGCCCCTTCACCTTCGCGGACGCTGCGCCGTCCCGCACCGCCCCTCGCAACGGCGTCAACTATAAAAATGCCGATAGGCCGCTGTCGCTACTGTGATTGGACACTGACGCAGAGTCAACTAGCCTTGTCCAGGCGGTTCTCGGCGCAGGAACCGGGACGGTCCGAGTCACGAGGGGGGAGGCTCGGACCGTCCGTCCCGAGCGGGACCGGTCCGGTCGACGGGGACGCCCGTCCCGGACCGGTCCTGCCAGGACCGGACGGGATGTGCTCAGCCCGTGGAGGCGTCCAGTGCGCGTTCCACGTCGGCCAGCAGATCCTCGGGGTCCTCGGCGCCGACCGAGAACCGGACGAACCCCGGCGGCACCGCGTCCCCGCCCCAGCGCGCCCGGCGCTCCGCGGTGGAGCGCACGCCGCCGAAGCTCGTCGCGTCGTCGACCAGCCGCAGAGCGCCGAGGAAGCGCTCCGCGGTCCGCTCGTCCGCCAGCTCGAAGGAGACCACGGAGCCGAAGCGCCGCATCTGCCGCACGGCGACCGGGTACGAGGGGTCACCGGGAAGCCCCGGGTAGCGGAGCCCCGTCACGTCCGTGCGCTTCGCCAGGGCCTCGGCGAGTGCCAGCGCGGTCGTGCACTGGCGGTCGATCCGCAGTTGCAGCGTCGCCAGCGAACGGTGCGCCAGCCAGGCCTCCATCGGACCGGGGATGGCGCCGACCACCTTGCGCCAGCGCCGCACTCCCGCCGAGAGCCGCGGGTCCAGGCAGCTCACGTGGCCGAGCAGGATGTCTCCGTGCCCGGTCAGGCCCTTGGTGTCGCTGGCCACCGAGAAGTCCGCACCCAGCTCGAGCGGGCGCTGGCCGAGCGAGGTGGCCAGAGTGTTGTCGACCGCGACCAGAACACCCGCGGCGTGCGCGGCCTCGACGAGCCTGCGCACGTCACAGACGTCGAGCCCCGGGTTGGAGGGTGTCTCGATCCACAGAAGTCTCGCCCCCTCGAGAAGTCCCAGCTGGGCGTCTCCGCCGGTCGGCGCGGTCCGCACCTCGACGCCGTACGCCTCCAGTTGCTCACGTACCAGCGGGAGCGCCTGATAGCCGTCGTCCGGCATGACCACGACGTCGCCCGTGCGCGCCTGGGACAGGAGTACGGCCGAGACGGCCGCCATTCCGGAGGCGAAGACCGTGGTCTCGACCTCCTCCCCCGGCGCCTCGAGCTCCCCGATCGCCCGCTCCAGGTGGGTCCAGGTCGGATTCGTGTCCCGGCCGTAGGTGTAGGGGCCGACCGGCTCGCCGGAGAGGTGGAAGTGGGCGGCGAAGACCGGACCGGGAAGGGTGGGTTCGTACTGCTCGGGTTCGGGCAGGCCCGCTCGTACGGCCCGTGTCCCGTCGCCTGTGGTGCTCATCGTCGCTACCTCGTCTTTCCCCGGTGCTCACCGGTCCGCTGTGCACTGTGTCATCAGGGGGCGGCTCAGTCCTCGTCGGGGAGCACGACGTTGAGGGCCCAGGACACCACCGAGATGATCAGGCCGCCCAGTACCGCGGTCCAGAACCCGTCGACGTGGAAGTCCAGATGGACGACGCCGGCCAGCCATGAGGTCAGCATCAGCATCAGGGCGTTGACCACGAGCGTGATCAACCCGAGGGTCAGGATGAACAGGGGCAGGGTGAGCAGCTTCACAACGGGCTTGACGACGAAGTTCACCAGCCCGAACAGCAGCGCCACGAGGATCAGCGTCAGCGCCTTGCGCCCGGTGTTGTCCCCGGTCAGCGTGATGTCCTGGAGCAGCCAGATGGCCACGGCCAGCGCACCGGCGTTGGCGATTGTCTTGACTACGAAATTCTTCATGTGTCTGATCGTGGCAGACATGATCGGTGGCGGACACCGGCTGTACGGACAAGCACGGGTGTGAGGGGCGGACGGACGATGAAGGCATTCAGACTCGACGAGCTGGAGGCGGAACGCGCCGCCAACGACGGCGCCTATCTGCAGTTCGTCAGGGAACGCAACATGTCCGTCGGCCTGTACGCCCTGGACGCCGGCGCCCTGGACCCCCAGCAGCCGCACAACCAGGACGAGGTGTACTTCGTCGTCAGCGGGCGGGCCTCGATCACGGTCGGCACCGAGACCACGCAGGTGGGGCGGGGGAGCGTCGTGTACGTACCCGCCGGGGCCGCCCACAGGTTCCACCACATCACCGAGGACCTCCGGGTGATGGTGGTCTTCTCCCCGCCGGAGGGCTGAACCGCCGGCCTGCCCCGGGAAGGCGTTTCCGGCGGCCGGTGTTCCCTAGGGGATCGATCAGGGGACTTCAGGGGATCCCGGGCCTCCGCAGGCCACCCCCACGGCTCTAGCATCGAAGCAGGAACTCATGGAGACGAGGTAACGGTGATGGCGGTGCGGGAGATTTTCGCGGGGATGCCCTGGTGGGTGAAGTGGGTCGCGGTGCCTCTCATCGCGATCGTCGTGTTCGGTGGCCTGATCGCCACCGTGGTCGGGTTCGTCATCGGTGTCCTGTTCAAGGTGCTGGTCTTCGTCGTTCTCGTGGGCGGTCTGATCTTCGTCGTACGGAAGTTCATGTCCTCGTCGGAGCGAAGCAACTGGTAGACGGGTCGGGACGGGCACCGGGCACGCGGTGCCCGGGCCCCCGTGACAGGCCACGGATACGGTGATTAGCCCAGCTGAGCTAAGTCCAGGACGAAACCTCACTCGTCACTGAACGTGCCGATACAGTTGCGTACCGCTGCCGCCAGCTGGGAAATGACGGACCGTCACCATCCTGCCCAGTGGTTTGTGCGACCGTCCGGTCTCCGGACCCCAGGCTCGCGGCGGGCCCGTGGGGGCGGCCCCCTCGGGAGGGCTGAGAGCCCGTCACCATGCCTGGGGGTGACCTGTGACCACGGCATCGAGTACCGCTGCGCCGACGTTGATCGGCTCGGTTCAGCGGGCGCTGAGACTTATGGAGGCTGTGGGCACCCATCGGGACGGGGCCCCGGCGAAGCAGCTGGCCCGGGAGGCCGGCCTTCCCCTCCCGACCGCCTACCACCTGCTGCGTACCCTCACCCACGAGGGATATCTCCGCAGGGAGAACGGCGTCTTCCTGTTCGGGGCCGCCGCCGAGCGGCTGGGCGGAGGCCCCGCGACCCGGCGCCCCGGAGTGATCGTCGACTCGCTCGCCCACTGGGCGGACGTCATCGGCGCCCCGGTGTACTGCGCCCTGTACAAGGACGGCGAGATCGAGATGATCGCCGTCGCGGAGATTCCGGCGGTTCCCGCGGTCCGTGAGTGGGCCTCCTTCCGTGAGACGGGCCATGCCCACGCTCTCGGGCTGTGTCTCCTGGGGCAGCTCGACGAGCGGGCGCGCGAGGACCATCTGGACCGGCACCCCGTCCGGCCGCTGACCCGTTACTCCGTGCGGGACCGCCAGGAGCTGCTGAGCCGGCTGAGGTCGATGAAGCGCACCGAGCCGGTCGTGGAGCGGCAGGAGTACGCCTTGGGCACGGTCTGTGCGGCCATTCCGATCACCGTGGGTTCTGCGGTGGCGGCGATGGCTGTTTCTCTCCCCCTGCACGAAGAAGAACGGTTGCTCCCCGCAGTCGAACAACTACGCTGCGAAGTGACCACTCTCTTGCGCTCGTTCGTGTTCTCTATCAGTATCTGAAAAATCACTCCTTGTGATCTGCTATCGCGTGCATCACGATGGCGTCAATAGGGCCATGGGGGATCATTCCTGGCCAGTTTCATCTACTGCGGGGTTGAACGATGCGCGAGTCGGTTCAAGCAGAGGTCATGATGAGCTTCCTCGTCTCCGAGGAGCTCTCCTTCCGTATTCCGGTGGAGCTCCGGTACGAGGTCAGCGATCCGTACGCGATCCGGATGACCTTCCACCTGCCAGGCGACGCCCCCGTCACCTGGGCATTCGGCCGTGAGCTGTTGCTCGACGGCCTCAACAGTCCCAGCGGTGACGGCGATGTGCACATCGGTCCGACCGAGCCCGAAGGGCTGTCGGATGTCCACATCCGGCTTCAGGTCGGCGCCGACCGTGCGCTCTTCAGGGCCGGGACGGCGCCTCTCGTGGCCTTCCTGGACCGGACGGACAAGCTGGTGCCGCTGGGGCAGGAGCACACGCTGGGTGACTTCGACGGCAATCTGGAAGAGGCGCTGGGCCGCATCCTGGCCAAGGAGCAGAACGCCGGCTGAACAGGAAGCAACGGCTGAACACCGAGCGCCGACGGCACGGCTCCATGTGCCCGGTGCCTCGTCTCATGCCTTGCGGCGACGGCCTCTCCCGGTCCGTGCGGGTGCAGGAGCTCCGGCTTCCGCGCCGAGCCCCGTGCGGTCCGCGGAGACCACCAGGGCCGCGAGCACCGTCGTCACCGGTACCGAGGCGACCAGCCCGATCGAGCCGACCAGTGTCCGGACGATCTCCTCCGCGACGAGTTCGCTGTTGGCGACCGTGCCCACACTGCTCTGCGCGATCGAGAAGAGCAGCAGCAGGGGGAGCGCCGCGCCCGCGTAGGCGAGCACGAGCGTGTTGACGACCGAGGCGATGTGGTCGCGCCCGATCCGGATGCCCGCGCGGTAGAGCCGGCGCACACCCATGGACGGGTCGGCCTGGTGGAGTTCCCAGACCGCCGACGTCTGGGTGACGGTCACATCGTCCAGCACACCGAGCGAACCGATGATCACACCGGCCAGCAGCAGACCGCTCATGTCGATGTGCGGGTACAGCCCGTGGATGAGGCCGGTGTTGTCGTCCGTGTTCCCGGACAGGCTGGCCCAGCCGATGAAGAGGGAGCCGAGCAGCCCGATCAGCAGCAGTGAGATGAGCGTGCCGATGACGGCCACGGAGGTGCGCGCCGTCAGCCCGTGGCAGGTGTAGAGGGCGATCAGCATGATGGCGCTGGCCCCGATCACCGCCACCACCAGCGGATTCGAGCCCTGAAGGATCGCCGGCAGGATGAACAGGGTCAGCACGGCGAAGGAGACGGCGAGCGCGATCAGCGCCATCAGGCCGCGGATCCTGCCCACCACCACCACGGCGAGGGCGAAGATCCCGGCGAGCAACGCCATCGGCACCGTGCGGTCCACGTCGGTGACCGAGTACTGCAGGTCCCGGGGCGCGTCGGGAGCGTACGCCACGACCACCCCCTGGCCCTCGTGGAGTTGGCGGGGGGCGTCGGGCTGGATGACCTCGACGAACGTACGTCCCTTGTCGTCACCCGTGGTCACTTCGACGGTCGCCTTCTTGCACCGGCCCGACTGCTCGTTGACCGCCTCCCGCCCCGACGCCGTCGAGGTGTCGCCGGTCGGCGGTACCTGCGAGGCGTTGACGTCGGCGCAGTCGACCGACACGACCTTCGTCACCCGGCCGTCCTGGGTCTGCCGGTCGAATCCGACGCCCGTGCGCTCGTGGGCGGGGGCGCCGCCCGGCCAGAACGCGACGAGCCCGACCAGGACCGCGGTCGCGAAGGGGATCACCACGGCCGCGATGACCTTGCGCAGGTGCTTGGAGACGGGCGCGGCTGGACCGTGGCTGTGGGTGTGGGCGTGCGTATGGCTCTGCGTGCTGCCTGTCGCGGGGCCGTGGGGTTCGGGGGCGCTTCCGGGGGACGTCACCCGCCGATCATCCCAAGAACCGGGGAGGCCCTCTGGCCAGCACGCCAGACGGGAGGCTAGCGTGGGGGCACATCTGTACACGCGGGAGCTCGGAGCACCGGGCTGAGAGGGCGCTGACCTCCGTATATCCCTACGGGACGCGCTGCGCCGACCGCCGAACCTGTTACCGGGTAATGCCGGCGTAGGGAGTAGGTCTCATGACCACAGCGGACGCACGCACGCCTGCCTCGAAGCGGAATGCGCGGATTCCGGCGGATACCGACGGCCCGGCCTCCACCGAGGGGGCGGGGGACGACGCGACGGGGAGGTCCGTCGGCTGGCACAAGGGGTACGTCCAGGGCTCACGCCCCGACCTCCGGGTGCCGGTCCGTCAGGTGCACCTCACCAACGGCGGGGAGGTGACGCTGTACGACACGTCCGGTCCGTACACGGACCCCGCCGTCGACACCGATGTCCGCCGGGGGCTCGCACCGGTCCGGGAGAACTGGATCATCGCCCGTGGCGACACCGAGGAGTACGCGGGGCGCCCCGCCCGGCCCGAGGACGACGGACTCAAGCACACCTCGCCACGCGGGGGCCTGCGCAACCTCGACGCGGTCTTCCCGGGCCGTCCGAGGCAGCCCCGCCGCAGCCGTGACGGCCGGCCCGTCACCCAGCTCGCGTACGCCCGCCGGGGGGAGATCACCCCGGAGATGGAGTACGTCGCCCTGAGGGAGAACGTCGGACCCGAGGTCGTGCGCGAGGAGATCGCGGCGGGCCGCGCGGTCCTGCCGGCCAACGTCAACCACCCGGAGACCGAGCCGATGATCATCGGCAAGCGCTTCCTGGTGAAGGTGAACGCCAACATCGGCAACTCCGCGGTGACCTCGTCCATCGAGGAGGAGGTGGACAAGATGACCTGGGCCACCCGGTGGGGCGCGGACACGGTGATGGACCTCTCCACCGGCCGCAACATCCACACCACCCGCGAGTGGGTCCTCCGCAACTCCCCCGTGCCGATCGGCACGGTGCCCCTGTACCAGGCGCTCGAGAAGGTCGACGGCCGCGCCGAGGAACTGACCTGGGAGATCTACAAGGACACGGTCGTCGAGCAGGCGGAGCAGGGCGTCGACTACATGACGGTGCACGCCGGGGTGCGGCTGCCGTACGTCCCGCTGACGGCACGCCGTAAGACCGGCATCGTCTCGCGCGGTGGCTCGATCATGGCCGCCTGGTGCCTCGCGCACCACAAGGAGTCGTTCCTGTACGAGCACTTCGAGGAGCTCTGCGAGATCCTCGCGGCCTACGACGTGACCTACTCGCTCGGCGACGGGCTGCGTCCCGGCTCCATCGCCGACGCCAACGACGAGGCGCAGTTCGCCGAACTCCGTACGCTCGGCGAACTCAACACCGTGGCCAAGCGCTTCGGCGTCCAGACGATGATCGAGGGTCCGGGCCATGTCCCGATGCACAAGATCAAGGAGAACATCGACCTCCAGCAGGAGATCTGCGAGGAGGCGCCGTTCTACACGCTGGGTCCCCTCACCACCGACGTGGCGCCCGCGTACGACCACATCACCTCGGGCATCGGCGCGGCCATGATCGCCTGGTGGGGGACGGCGATGCTCTGCTACGTCACGCCCAAGGAGCACCTGGGACTGCCGAACCGCGACGACGTGAAGACAGGCGTCATCACCTACAGGATCGCCGCCCACGCGGCGGACCTGGCCAAGGGGCACCCCGGGGCCCAGGAGTGGGACGACGCGCTGTCGGACGCCCGGTTCGAGTTCCGCTGGGAGGACCAGTTCAACCTGGCCCTCGATCCGGACACCGCGCGGGAGTTCCATGACGAGACGCTGCCGGCGGAGCCCGCGAAGACGGCGCACTTCTGCTCCATGTGCGGCCCCAAGTTCTGTTCGATGAAGATCTCCCACGACATCCGGCGGGAGCACGGGCACGAACAGGCCGAGATCGAGGCGGGTATGGCCGAGAAGTCCAGGGAGTTCGCGGCGGCGGGCAACAGGGTCTACCTGCCGCTCGCGGACGCGGACTGACGCCGGGGCCCGTCCGCAGGGCCTCGCGGCGCCCTCCTCGCCACCGCCGGCCCGGAAGGGCGCCGCGGGCCGGGCCCGGCGCACGCCGGCGTGGTGTGGCCCGGCCCGGCGCCTGGGTGGTCCGGCCCGGCGGGACCCGCCGGGCCGGGGCGGACCACTCCGGCCCGAGTAGCGGGCGGATCACTCCGGCCGGTTCTCGGGGCCGCCGAAGTCCGGGCTGGTGAAGTCGGGGCTGGTGAAGGTCGGACGCGGGCCGGCCGAGGGGCCGTCCCCCGGCCCGGAGAAGTCCGGTCTGCTGTAGCCGACCTTCGGTATCCGGTTCGCCGAACGGTGCGGCGTGCGCGCGGCGGGCCCCGCGGTCGGGTCGGCCAGCGCGTCCCGGAAGAAGGGCAGGATCCCGCGTTCCAGCAGGGCGTGGCGCCAGGCCTCCCGGGCTCGCGCCACGTCCTCCGGCAGTTCCTCCTCCTCGTCCACGGCGGGCAGGGCCGTGGCACCGTTGCGCAGAGCGGTGACCAGGAGCCCCACCGCGGCGACCAGGATGGCGGCGGCGGCGACCGCGGCGAAGAACCATCCGGCGGCGACCATGGTCCCCGCGAACGCCGGGGCGGGGTCGAGCGCCTTCAGCAGATATCCGACCAGCAGGAATATCAGTGCGGCGGCTGCGGCGAGCACCGGTGCCAGTACGGCTATCACCGCGCCGGTACCGGCACCCTCGGGGGCGGGCCCGGCCGGGGCGGGGGCGAGCACGGAGTCGTGCGCGTCCGGGTCCTCCGGCCCGCGCAGCTCGCCGCGGACCTTCACATAGTGGTCGTACTCGGTGGCGGCGGCCGTGGTGATCAGGGGCGTGGCGTCGAGTGCCATCGTCCGCAGCTGTTCCCTGTTGAGCCGGTCGCCGACTCCGTCCAGATCAGGTCGTTCGTGGGCATGACGCAGTGCGTCGGCAAGGATCCGCTCGTACTCGGGGCGGTCCTCGGCCAGCAGGTGCGGAGCGCTTTTCATGTGCATCCCCCGATGCTCCGTCGTGCCTGACCGACCGCGCGAGCCGGGTCATCAGGCAGAAACGGAGGAGAGCCTGCTACTGATACGCCGATGGTAGAGCGCCCACCGCGCAGGGTGACAGGGGGTTTCCGGAAATAGGCGTGCCCGCCGACGGTGTCAGGTTCTGATGCCTCTTCCCCGCCGGCCGTCAGTCATGCAGGGGGAGTTGGACGACCAGTAGCTTTCCGGCCATGGTCACCCCGCCGTCCATGGCGATGGCGAGCCTCTCCGCGTAGACGTGCGGACCGTCCACCACGGGCCGCGGGGCGTCCTCGCCCTCCTCCGATCCGACCTCTCCCAGCAGGTACGGGATGGGGCTGTGGCCGTGGACGACGCGCTGTCCGCCGTAGGTCGCCATCAGTTCGCGAACGGCCTGCGCGCCGCCCTCGTCACGGAAGGCGAACCTCTTGGTGAGCTTGCGGAACAGGTCCCAGCACTCGTCCGCGTCGTTCCGCGTGAGAATGGCGTGCACCGTGTCGTTGACGTCCTCGATGGTCGATCCGTAGTCGAGGTACGCGGTCGTGTCGGAGTGCATGAGCAGGTGCCCGTCCTCCTCGACGACCGCGTCGAGCCGTGCCATCCACTGGATGTGGACGTCCTGGAGCCGCTCCATGTCGGTCTTCTGGCCGCCGTTGAGCAGCCAGGCGGCCTGGAAGGTCGCGGTGCCGGCACCGGAGTTCACCGGCGTGTCCCCGAACCTCTTCGCACCGAGCAGCAGCAGTTCGTGGTTGCCCATGAGGGCCTTGCAGTACCCGCCGGCCGCCGCGGCTTCCGCGGAGAGGCGCATGACGAGGTCGATGACGCCGATGCCGTCCGGCCCGCGGTCGGTGAAGTCGCCGAGGAACCAGAGCCGGGCGTTGCCCGCCGCCCACCGGCCGTCGGCGTCGACCAGGCCCTGCTCGCCCAGGGCGGCCAAAAGCTCGTCCAGATAGCCGTGGACGTCGCCGACGACGTACAGCGGACCGGGGCCGGGTTCACCGGCGGGCCGGGCCTCCGGGACCGTTTGCACCTGGACGGTGTCGCCGCGGTTGATCACGGGCAGATCGCGCTCGGTGGGGGTGTACCCCTCCGGCGGTTCGTCGCCCACCGCGGCGTTGCCGGGATGCGGCAAGGGCGCGGGCATCGGCACCTGCGCATACGGCGGTACGCGGAAGTCGCGCAACGTCGCTGTCCGCACCACGGGTTCCTGACCGGCCCCCTGAGTCATCGACCCCTCCACCACCGTCGCGCCTCCGTACACCTGACGGGCCCTGCCTGGTAGAGGTGGTCCGCGGTGTCGTGCGCCCATCATAGGAATGCGGATCGTGCTGTGTGACGCACCAGGGGTGGTGAATCCGTGCGCACACCCGGTTCATCGGCCGTTTGGTCCGGATTAATCCGATCAGTCCCCGGCGGGCGAGCGCGGAGGGCTGACCGTGGTGCGCGGCGGACGCCGCTGCGAGGACGTCCGGACGATGAGCTCCGTCGGTATCACCTGCTCCACCGGACCGTCGTGTTCGACTCCTTCGATGGCGTCGATGAGGAGCTGGACGACCGCCGTGCCGATCCTGCGCGGCTTCAGCGAGAGGGTCGTGATGGGCGGCTCGGTCGACGCGTACACGGTGGACTCGCTGCAGCAGACGAGCAGGAGGTCCTCGGGGACCCGCAGGCCGTACCGGCGGGCCGCGGCGAGCAGATCGGTGCCGTTGGGGTCGAAGAGCCCGTAGACGGCGTCCGGGCGGTCCGGACGGGCGAGCAGGCGGTCGGCGGCCACCGCGCCGGCGCAGGGGTCGTGGGCCGGATAGGACTCGTAGACCGGGTCCTGGCCGACCCTTTCGCACCAGTGGAGGTAGGCGGTGGTGGACAGGCGGGTGTACGTGTCGGTCGTGGTGCCCGTGAGCAGCCCGATGCGGCGCGCTCCCGCCGCCGCGAGGTGGTCCAGCAGGTCGAGGACGGCCGCCCGGTGGTCGTTGTCGACCCAGGCGGTGACCGGGAGCGTGCCCGCAGGGCGTCCGTCGGAGACGACGGGGAGCCCCTGGCGCACGAGTTCGGTCACGACCGGATCCTGGTCGGAGGGGTCGATGACGACGGTTCCGTCGAGGGCGACGTTCGACCAGACGTCGTGGCGTGAGGTCGCGGGGAGGATCACGAGGGCGTAGCCGCGGGCGAGGGCGGCCGACGTGGCGGCTCTCGCCATCTCCGCGAAGTACGCGAACTCGGTGAAGGTGAAGGGTTCGTCCCCGTACGTGGTCACGGTCAGGCCGATGAGCCCGGACTTGCCGGTACGGAGGGTTCGGGCCGCCGCGGACGGGCGGTAGCCCAGCCGTTCGGCGACCTCGCGGACGTGGCGGCGCGTGGCGTCCGGGAGTCTGCCCTTGCCGTTGAGGGCGTCGGACACGGTCGTGATGGAGACCCCGGCCGCCGCGGCTACATCCCGGATTCCCGCCCGTCCCGGCCGGCCGCTGCGCCGGGGCGTCTCTGTCCGGCTCACCTGGTGCTTCCCTGCTGCTGTCATGGCGAGCCGATAGTAGGGCTCCGATGCCGGGTTGGGCCGGTCGCATATGCATACGTCAAGAGGCACGTTTCTGCATGATCATCAAGGCCTAAATGCCTTGTGAATCAAGGGTGTTGGGGGCATCCGGATTAATGTGTCATGCATCCACGCGCGTGAACCTGCTGTATGGCCCATGTCTCGAAGAGGTCTCAACTCACCTGTTCGAGGGATGCGCGCCACGGCGTGAGCGACCGGCGCGCGGCGCATCACGTCATGCTCCCCCTCCCGAAGCCCACCGGAGCCGCCCACGGCAGGTGATTCCGGCCGGGGAGGGCGATTTCGCATCACGGCCATTCGCACAGGTGCCCAATCCTCATAGGGTGAGCAGTATTGATGTGGACGGACGGTCGAGGAGGACCTGCGGTGAGCGAGACGAGCCCCAAGCTGCGCGCCGAGCTGGACGGCGTCCCTGCGTACGTGCCGGGCAAGCCGGCATCCGCGGAGGGACCGGTTGCCTTCAAGCTGTCCTCCAACGAGAACCCGTACCCCCCTCTGCCCGGGGTCATGGAGTCGGTCCTCACCGCGGCCGCCGCCTTCAACAGGTACCCCGACATGGCCTGTACCGGTCTGATGAACGAGCTGTCCGACCGGTTCGGCGTGCCGGTCTCCCACCTGGCCACGGGCACGGGGTCGGTCGGCGTGGCCCAGCAGCTGCTCCAGGCCACCTCGGGCCCCGGGGACGAGGTCATCTACGCCTGGCGCTCGTTCGAGGCGTACCCGATCATCACGCAGATCAGCGGTGCGACGTCGGTCAAGGTGCCGCTGACCCGCGGTGAGGTGCACGACCTCGACGCCATGGCCGGCGCGGTCACCGACCGGACACGGATGATCTTCGTCTGCAACCCGAACAACCCGACCGGCACGGTGGTGCGCCGGGCGGAGCTGGAGCGGTTCCTGGACCGCGTCCCGGACGACGTCCTGGTCGTGCTCGACGAGGCGTACAAGGAGTTCATCCGGGACGCGGACGTGCCGGACGGCATCGAGATCTACCGGGACCGGCCCAACGTCGCGGTGCTGCGCACCTTCTCCAAGGCGTACGGCCTCGCGGGTCTGCGGGTCGGCTTCGCCGTGGCGCACGAGCCGGTCGCGGCGGCGCTGCGCAAGACGGCCGTCCCCTTCGGCGTCAGCCAGGTCGCCCAGGACGCCGCCGTCGCCTCGCTGCGCGCCGAGGACGAGCTCCTGGGGCGGGTGGGGTCGCTGGTCGGCGAGCGTTCCCGGGTGTACGACGGGCTCGTGCGGCAGGGCTGGACGGTTCCGGAGTCCCAGGCGAACTTCGTCTGGCTGCGGCTCGGCGACCGTACGCTCGATTTCGCCGCGGTCTGCGAGCGGGCCGGCGTGGTCGTCCGGCCGTTCGCCGGTGAGGGCGTACGGGTCACGATCGGGGAGGCCGAGGCCAACGACGTGTTCCTGAAGGTGGCGGAGTCCTTCCGGCAGGAGGGCTGACGGCCGCTGCCCGGTCAGGCCCCTGGTGGCCCCGTACCCCGATCAGGGAGGTGCGGGGCCACCGCCTTTTCCCGCCCCGCGCGACTGGACGCTCGCGGCTGTCGCTCCCGTGCGGGGGCTGTCCGTTTTCGGGTGGCTCGGTCGGGTCGGCCGGAAAGCACCCCCCACCCGAAGGCTTCGAAGACATGTGCGCCATAATGCTTGTGAATGTGAACGCGTTCACAAGCGCGCCCCGTTTTCCACCTTGATCGGGTGGATTGCCCGGGGGGTCTGCGGCTGTGATCACGGCGACGTAAGGAGAAGAGTCGTGGACCTGGCTCTGGCACCAGAGACTCTGGCGCGATGGCAGTTCGGCATCACCACCGTCTACCACTTCCTGTTCGTCCCACTGACGATCTCTCTCGCCGCGCTCACCGCGGGCCTGCAGACCGCCTGGGTGCGGACGGACAACGAGAAGTACCTCAGGGCCACCAAGTTCTGGGGCAAGCTCTTCCTGATCAACATCGCCATGGGTGTGGTCACGGGCATCGTCCAGGAGTTCCAGTTCGGTATGAACTGGTCCGACTACTCGCGGTTCGTCGGGGACGTCTTCGGCGCCCCGCTCGCCTTCGAGGCGCTGATCGCGTTCTTCTTCGAGTCCACCTTCATCGGCCTGTGGATCTTCGGCTGGGACAAGCTGCCGAAGAAGATCCATCTCGCCTGCATATGGATGGTGTCGATCGGCACCATCCTCTCGACGTTCTTCATCCTGGCCGCCAACTCCTGGATGCAGCACCCGGTCGGCTACCGGATCAACGAGGAACGCGGGCGCGCGGAGCTCACCGACTTCTGGAAGGTGCTCACCCAGGACACCGCGCTCACCCAGTTCTTCCACACCATCACGGCGGCGTTCCTGGTCGGCGGTGCCTTCATGGTCGGCATCTCCGCCTTCCACCTGGCGCGCAAGAGGCACATCCGGGTGATGCGCACCTCGCTGCGGGTCGGGCTGGTCACGGTGGTGGCCGCGGGCATGCTCACGGCGGTCAGCGGGGACACGCTCGGCAAGGTGATGTTCAAGCAGCAGCCGATGAAGATGGCCGCCGCCGAGGCCCTGTGGGAGGGCGAGGACGGCGCCCCCTTCTCGCTCTTCGCGGTCGGTGATGTCGCCGAGGGGCACAACGATGTGGAGGTCTCCATCCCCGGAGTGCTCTCCTTCCTCGCCGACAACACCTTCACCTCGCACGTGCCGGGCATCAACGACATCAACAAGCAGTTGCAGGAGACCTACGGGCCCGGTGACTACCGGCCCAACATCCCGGTCGCGTTCTGGAGCTTCCGCTGGATGATCGGCTTCGGCATGGCGTCCTTCGGACTCGGTCTGCTCGGGCTGTGGCTGACACGGCGCAGGTTCCTGCTGCCGCCGGCGCTGCGCACCGGCGAGGACGAGGTGCCGAATCTGGTCCTGTTCAGGAACAAGGCCCTGAGCCCGAAGCTCGCCAAGCTCTACTGGATCACGGCGCTGTGGACCATGCTCTTCCCCCTGATCGCCAACTCCTGGGGCTGGATCTTCACCGAGATGGGCCGCCAGCCCTGGGTGGTCTACGGGGTGTTCCAGACCCGTGACGCGGTCTCTCCGGGGGTCTCGCAGGGCGAGATCCTGACCTCCATGATCGGCTTCACGGCCCTCTACGCGGTGCTCGCCGTCATCGAGGTCAAGCTCCTCCTGAAGTACGTCAAGGCCGGGCCGCCCGAGCTCACCGAGGCCGACCTCAACCCGCCCACCCGGATCGGCGGCCACGACCAGGACGCCGACCGGCCGATGGCCTTCTCCTACTGAGATCAAGCGGAGCTGAGAGATGGAACTCCACGACGTCTGGTTCGTGCTCATCGCCGTCCTGTGGACCGGCTACTTCTTCCTGGAGGGATTCGACTTCGGTATCGGAGTGCTGACCAAGCTGCTGGCCCGAGACCGCAAGGAGCGCCGGGTCCTGATCAACACGATCGGACCGGTCTGGGACGGGAACGAGGTGTGGCTGCTCAGCGCGGGCGGTGCGACCTTCGCGGCCTTCCCGGAGTGGTACGCCACCCTGTTCTCCGGCTTCTACCTCCCGCTGCTGGTCATCCTGTTCTGCCTGATCGTGCGCGGCGTGGCGTTCGAGTACCGCGCGAAGCGGCCCGAGGAGCGGTGGCAGGCCAACTGGGAGCACGCGATCTTCTGGACGTCGCTGATCCCCGCCGTCCTCTGGGGCGTGGCCTTCGGGAACATCGTCCGCGGCGTGAAGATCGATGCGGACATGGAGTACGTGGGCAACCTCTGGGACCTGCTCAACCCGTACGCCATCCTGGGCGGGCTGGTGACGCTGTTCCTCTTCACCTTCCACGGAGCCGTGTTCGCCGCGCTCAAGACCGTCGGGGACATCAGGGCCCGGGCGCGGGGGCTGGCCTTCAAGCTGGGTCTGGCCACCGCGGTGCTCGCACTGGGCTTCCTGGCCTGGACGCAGGCGGACAACGGCAACGGCTGGAGCCTGCTGGCGATGATCATCGCCGTGGTGTCCCTGGTGGCGGCGATCGGTGCGGTCGCGGCGGGACGCGAGGGCTGGTCGTTCGCGTTCTCCGGGGTGACCATCGCCGCCGCGGTCGCGATGCTCTTCCTGACGCTCTTCCCGAACGTCATGCCCTCCTCGCTGAACGATGCCTGGAACCTGACGGTCTCCAACGCCTCGTCCAGCCCCTACACCCTCAAGATCATGACCTGGTGCGCCGGTATCGCCACTCCGGTGGTGCTGCTCTACCAGGGCTGGACGTACTGGGTGTTCCGCAAGCGCATCGGCACGCACCACATCGCGGACGCGCACTGAAGGTGGCACCGCGCGGTGGACGGGCCTGAGGGAACGGGCCACCGCGCGGCGGATCATCCGACGCGGCGTACGGAACGTGCTCTGCACACAGAGCTGGCTGAGCGAACGACATGAGCGCACTGGGGAGCTGTTTCACGTGAAACCGATCGACCCGCGTCTGCTGCGGTACGCCCGGGCCACCCGGTTCTTCCTGGCGGCCGTGGTCGCGCTGGGCCTGGCCGGAGCCGCTCTGGTCATCGCCCAGGCGATGCTCGTCGCCGAAGTGGTGGTGGGCGGGTTCGAGGACGGGCTGTCCGTCGCCGGGCTCCGCACCCCGCTCCTGCTGCTCGCCGCCGTCGCGCTGGGGCGGGCGTTCGTGGCCTGGCTGACCGAGCTGGCGGCGTACAGGGCGAGTTCCGCGGTCAAGTCCGAACTGCGCGGCCGGCTCATGGAACGGGCCTCCGGGCTCGGACCGGACTGGCTGAGCGGGCAGCGCACCGGATCGCTGATCGCTCTGGCGACCCGGGGGGTCGATGCCCTCGACGACTACTTCTCCCGCTATCTCCCGCAGCTGGGCCTCGCGGTCGTCGTGCCGGTGGCGGTGCTGGCCCGGATCGTGACCGAGGACTGGGTCTCGGCGGCGATCATCGTGGTGACGCTGCCGCTGATCCCCCTCTTCATGATCCTGATCGGATGGGCCACCCAGTCGCGGATGGACCGCCAGTGGAAGCTGCTGTCACGACTCTCCGGGCACTTCCTCGATGTCGTCGCCGGGCTGCCCACGCTCAAGGTCTTCGGCCGGGCCAAGGCGCAGGCGGAATCGATCCGCAGCATCACCTCCCAGTACCGCCAGGCCACACTGAAGACCCTCCGGATCGCCTTTCTCTCCTCCTTCGCGCTGGAACTGCTGGCGACCCTCTCCGTGGCGCTGGTCGCGGTGACGATCGGGATGCGCCTCGTCCATGGAGAGCTCGACCTCTACACGGGGCTGGTCGTCCTCATCCTGGCTCCGGAGGCCTATCTCCCGATCCGCCAGGTCGGCGCCCAGTACCACGCGGCCGCTGAGGGGCTCTCCGCCGCCGAGGAGATCTTCGCGGTGCTGGAGACCGAGCCCGCCGCCGGTGGCTCCCGTGAGGTCCCGCAGTCGCTGCGCCTGGAACTGGAGGGGGTGACGGTCCGCCACCAGGGCCGGAGCGAGCCCTCGCTGGACGCCGCCTCCCTCGTGGTCGAGCCCGGGGAGACCGTCGCCCTGATCGGACCGAGCGGAGTGGGCAAGTCCACGCTCCTCAACGTGGTGCTGGGCTTCACGACGCCCGACGAGGGACAGGTGCGGGTCGGCGGGACCGACCTGGCGGCCCTCTCCCCCGAACGCTGGCGTGAACAGATCGCCTGGGTGCCCCAGCGCCCCCACCTCTTCGCCGCGACGATCGCGGAGAACGTGCGGCTCGCACGGCCGGACGCGGACGACGCGGCGGTCATGGACGCGCTGCGGCAGGCCGGGGCGTACGACTTCGTGGCCGCCCTTCCGGACGGTGAGGGGACCCAGCTGGGCGAGGACGGAGCGGGGCTCTCGGCAGGGCAGCGGCAGCGGCTCGCGCTGGCGCGCGCCTTCCTCGCCGACCGGCCCCTGCTGCTGCTGGACGAGCCGACGGCGAGCCTGGACGGTGAGACGGAGGCGGCGATCGTCGACGCGGTACGGCGGCTGGCCGAGGGACGCACCGTGCTGCTGGTCGTCCACCGGCCCGCGCTCCTCTCCCTCGCGGACCGGGTGGTGGCGCTGGAGCCGGGCCAGGGCAGGACGCTTCCCGGGCCGACCGGTCCCGGGGACGTGACCGCTCCTGACGTGGCTGCCCCGCGGCTTCCGGACGCCGCCGAACGCGGGACCGCAGGAGAGAACCCCCGGCCGCAGGACTCCGCGGCACTTCTCAAGGACACCGCTCCCAGGGCCGGCGGCCGTGTGCTCGCCCGGGTCAGGGAGGCCGCGGGGACCCAGCACGGGAAGCTGGGCCTGGCCCTGCTGCTGGGCAGTCTGGCGGTGGGGTCGTCCGTCGGCCTCATGGCCGTCTCCGGCTGGCTGATCTCCCGTGCCTCGGAGCAGCCCCCGGTGCTCTACCTGATGGTCGCGGTCACCGCGACGCGGGCCTTCGGTATCGGCCGGGCGGTGTTCCGCTACGCGGAGCGCCTGGTGTCCCACGACGCCGTGCTCAGGATGCTCGCCGAGCTCCGGGTGGCCGTGTACCGCGGGCTGGAGCGCGTCGCACCCGCCGGCCTCCACGCCACGCGGCGCGGTGACCTGCTGTCCCGGCTGGTCTCGGATGTGGACGCGTTGCAGGACTACTGGCTGCGCTGGCTGCTGCCCGTGGGAACCGCGCTCGCGGTCGGCGTCGGGTCGGTCGCCTTCACCGGCTGGCTGCTGCCCCAGGCGGGCGCGGTCCTGGCCGCCGGGCTGCTCCTGGCCGGTGTGGGTGTGCCGTGGCTGAGCGGTACCTTCGCCCGGCGGGCCGAGCGCCGGCTGGCGCCCGCGCGTGCCGCGCTGGCCGTCGGGGTCGCGGATCTTCTCGGCGGGACGGCCGAACTCACCGTCGCGGGCGCGCTGCCCGCCCGCAGGGAGCGGGTGCGCGCGGCCGACGGTGTCCTGACCCGGATCGCCTCACGTGCGGCGACCGCGACCGCGCTGGGCGGCGGGCTCTCCGCCCTGATCTGCGGGCTCACCGTCGTGGGCGCGGCGGTCGTCGCGCTTCCCGCCGTGCTCGACGGCCGGCTGGCGGGTGTCGAGCTCGCCGTGGTCGTGCTCACCCCGCTCGCCGCCTTCGAGGCCGTGACCGGACTGCCGCTCGCGGTGCAGTACCGCCAGCGGATCGGGCGGAGCGCCGAGCGGGTCTTCGAGGTGCTGGACGCCCCTGTTCCGGTCGAGGAACCTGCCGTACCGGTCGAGGCGCCCTCCTCGCCCTTCCCGCTCGACGTACGGGGTCTGTCGGCCCGGTACGAGGGGGCGGAGCGCGACGCCCTGGACTCCGTCGACCTGACGCTGTACGCCGGTAAGCGGGTCGCGGTCGTGGGTCCGTCCGGTTCGGGGAAGACCACACTGGCCCAGGTCCTCCTCCGCTTCCTGGACGCCCGCGAGGGGACGTACCGGCTCGGTGGTGTCGAAGCCTCCGCGCTGGACGGGGACACGGTCAGGACCTTCGTCGGGCTGTGCGCCCAGGACGCCCACGTCTTCGACAGTTCCATCCGCGAGAACCTGCGGCTCGCCCGCACCGGCGCGACGGACGCGGAGCTGCGGGACGCCCTCGCGGCGGCCAGGCTGCTGGACTGGGCCCGGTCGCTGCCCGACGGCCTGGACACGCTGGTGGGCGAACACGGGGCCCGGCTGTCGGGCGGCCAGCGGCAGCGGCTCGCGCTGGCCCGGGCGCTGCTCGCCGACTTCCCCGTACTCGTGCTCGACGAGCCCGCGGAGCACCTCGACCTGGCGACGGCGGACGCGCTGACCGCGGATCTGCTGGCTGCCACCCGGGGGCGCACGACCGTGCTGATCACCCATCGGCTGGCCGGGCTCGACGCGGTGGACGAGGTGCTGGTGCTGGACGGGGGCCGGGTCGTGCAGCAGGGGCCCTACGCCGTACTGGCCGCGCAGGACGGCCCTCTGCGCACGATGCTCGCTCGCGAACAGGAGCCGGTGACCGCCCGGCCGGAGCGTGCGCGGCGGGCCGGGGAGGTGTCCGTCCGGGCTTGAGGGGACAAGGCTCCGCACATTCCGACTTTCGTGACCATTCGCCACTTATTAGGCTCAGATCATGCCCGAGCAGGATCCGAAGGACCCGCCCGGGGCCGCGCGGCGGAACGCCGGGAGCCTGCGAGGGCTCTCGGCGGAGCTGACCGCGCGTGTTCCGGAACTGCTGGAAGCGACGAGGTCCGTCGGTACGGGCCTCGAACTCCGCTCCACCCTCCAGCGCATCTGTGAGACCGCGGCCGAACTCGCCCACGCCCGGTACGCGGCCATCGGCGTCGTGGAGAAGCCCAGGGAGAACCTGTGCGACTTCATCACCCACGGTGTGCCCGAGGAGGTCGCCCGGGCGATCGGCCGCCCGCCGGACGGGCACACGGGCCTCCTCGGCGCCCTGATCGAGGACGGAGTGCCGATCCGGGCCGAGGACCTGGCCCAGGATCCGCGCTTCGCCGGGTTCCCGGCCGCCCACCCGACGATGCGTACCTTCCTCGGGGTCCCGATCCAGGTCCAGGGCAAGATCTTCGGCAACCTCTACGTGATGGGGAAGGACGGCGGGGAGGCGTTCGGCGAGGACGAACTCCACATGCTCCGGGTGCTGGCCACCGAGGCCGGGATCGCCATCGGCCACGCACGGACGTACGAGGCGGCACGGCAGCGCGAACAGTGGATCGACGGTTCGGTGGCCGTCACCACAGCCCTGCTGTCGGGCGGGGACGCCGACGAGGCCCTTGCCGTCGTCGCCGAACAGGCGCGCCGCCTCGCCGATGCCGCGGTCGGCATCGTGCTGCTTCCGGCCGAGGAGGGAGGCCTGGAGATCGTCGCCGTCGCCGGGGACCGGCCCTCCACGTCCCTCGGAGTGATCATCCCGCCGCGCAGTCCTGTGATCGCCGCGCTCCTGAAGGGCGAAGAGGTCTTCCTGGACGACTCGGCGAACGATCCCCGACTGACCACCAGCCTGGCCGATCAGTTCGGCCCGCACATGCTGCTCCCGCTGCGCAGCGGCGGCCGCGTGCTCGGGGCGCTCTCCATCCCCCGGCTACGGGGGGACCGGCCGTTCACCCGGGCGGAACGCACGCTGGCCACCCACTTCGCCGCACAGGCCGCGCTGGCCCTGAAGCTGGCCGAGGCCCAGCGGGACCGGGAGCGGCTCGCCGTGTACGAGGACCGGGACAGGATCGCCCGCGACCTCCACGACCTGGTCATCCAGCGCCTGTTCACCACGGGCATCATGCTGGAGGGAGCCCAACGGAGCTCCACGGTGCCCGCGGTGCAGGAGGGCATCGGGCGGGCGGTCGACGAACTGGACGTGACGATCCAGGAGATCCGTACGGCCATTTTCGCGCTCCAGCAGGAACCGGCGGAGGCACCGTCGGGGCTGCGGACCCGGGTTCTGCGGGAGATCAACATGGCCGCGGTGCCCCTGGGCTTCATGCCCGCGCACCGGTTCCTGGGGCCGGTCGACTCCCTGGTGGGTGAGCTGGCGGGCAAGAACCTCATCGCGGCGCTGCGCGAGGCGCTGTCCAACACGTTCCGGCACGCGCGGGCCTCGCGCGTCGAGGTGAGGGTGGACGCGACGGCGGTGCTGCCGGACGGCCGGGAGGCGGTACGGCTGACGGTCGCCGACGACGGGGTGGGCATTCCGGACGGCGGACGGCGCAGCGGTCTGCGCAACCTTGCCAGGCGCGCCGAATCGCTGGGCGGGGCGAGCTGGTTCGGGCCAGGGCCCGGTGACGACGGCAGCGGCACGACGGTGACCTGGGAGGTTCCGCTCTGATCGCACGCGGCGGCCGGGAGACGTGGCCACGCGCAGAGGTTCCGGTACGTGGAGGCCGGGGCACTCGCGGCTGGGAGAACCGGGCTACAGGCCTTCGCCTGCCAGCCTGGCGTGGGTGCGCGCGCCGCCGAGGTGCGGATCCGGCGGATTCGGCGTGGCGCCCTGGGCAGGGGCTCAGCGGGCCGGGCGGTGCGAGGTGTGCCGGGTGACCGGCCCCGGTGGGCGGCCCGTCCGCGCTGGCCCGTCCGCGTCGGCCCGTCCGCGTCGGCCCGTCGGCGCTGGCCCGTCCGCGCTGGCCCGTCCGCGTCGGCGCGTTCCGGCGGAGGCCTTCGGTGAACGGGCCCGGCGGGCCGTTCCGGTGAGGGGCCCCGCAGGGCGGTCTCCGGCCGTTCTCAGCGGGCGGCCAGGATCCGCTCGATGACGACCGCGACGCCGTCCTCGTCGTTCGTGAGCGTCACGCCGGTCGCGGCGGCGACGGCGGCCGGATGGGCGTTGCCCATGGCGAACGAGGTGCCGGCCCAGCTCAGCATCTCCACGTCGTTGGGCATGTCCCCGAACGCGACCACCTCGTCCGCGGAGATGCCGCGTTCCGCACAGCAGGCGGCGAGCGTGCCGGCCTTGGAGACTCCGAGGCCGGCGATCTCCAGCAGCGCGGTGGGGCTGGACCGGGTGAACGAGGCGCGGTCGCCGACGAGTTCGCGGGCCAGGGCGAGGAAGGCGTCCGGGGCCAGCTCGGGGTGGTGCGCGAGGACCTTCAGGACCGGTGTGCCGGTGCCCGGAGCCTCCTCGTGGAGCAGCTTCTCCGCGACGGCGACCGTGGCACCCGGATCCATGTGGAACGGGGGGTAGGCCGGTTCGTAGTGGATGCCGGTGGCCAGCTCGACGGCGAACGACACTCCGGGAGCGGCTTCGCGCAGGGCGTCGACCACGGCCAGGGCGACCCCGCGGTCCAGCGCGTGCACCTGGAGCAGCCGGCCTTCGTGGAGATCGGCGACGGCGGCCCCGTTCGCGCAGATCGCCATGCCGTGACCCTGCACATGAGCGCTGACGACGTCCATCCAGCGGGCCGGCCGCCCGGTGACGAAGAAGACCTCGATTCCCGCCTCCTCGGCGGCTGCCAGGGCGGCGGTCGTACGGTCCGACAGCGTCTTGTCGTCACGTAGGAGAGTGCCGTCGAGATCGGTGGCGATCAGCCGGGTCACGGCAGGCAGAGGCGAGTCGGTAGCTGAGGTCACCAGGCCATTCTCCCGTACGGAGTCGCACGGGCGTGCAGAGGGGCGCACATCTGAGAGCGTGGGGTCGTGAGCTGGGAATCTGACTCTGGCATATGCCAAAGGCTCGGTGGCGGCCGTGCCCTGTCCGGGTGTGCCCGCTCGTGGGCGGGCACACCCCCTCGTCGGCCGGGGCGGGAGCCTGGGTCAGCCGAACTGGGCCAGGGCCTCGGTGGCGATCCTTTCGAACACCTGGGAGTCCAGGGCGAAGTCGGAGTCCGGTACGGGCCAGTGGACGACGATCTCGGTGAACCCGAGGTCGAAGTGCGTTCCCGCGAAGTCCACGAAGGCGTCGAAGGACCGCAGGGGATCGCCGGGGGTGAAACCGGTGAGCAGGACCTTGTCCAGCTCGGAGACGTCCCGGCCGGTTTCCTCGCAGGCCGCGCCGAGCCGGTCGATCTGACCGCGGAGTGCTGCCACGGACTGCTCGGGGGTACCGGCCTCGAACAGCTTCGGGTCCCCCGTCGTCACCCATGCCTGGCCGTACCGCGCGGCGAGCCTGAGACCGCGCGGGCCGGTCGCGGCGACCGCGAAGGGAAGCCGGGGACGCTGGACGCAGCCGGGAATGTTCCGGGCCTCGTTCGCGGCGTAGAACCGGCCCTCCTGTGTGACGGAGGGTTCCCGGAGCAGCCGGTCGAGCAGCGGTACGAACTCCTCGAAGTGGTCGGCGCGTTCACGGGGCGTCCACGGCTCCTCGTCGTGCCGGCGCAGCGTGGTGGCGTCGAAGCCGTTGCCGCCGGCGCCGATGCCGAGCGTGATGCGCCCGTCGGAGACGTCGTCCAGGGTGATGAGGTCCTTGGCCAGCGTCACCGGATGTCGGAAGTTGGGCGACCTCACCCCGCCCGACGTACGTCACCGTCTCGATGAGCTGCACCACCTGCTGGACCTGATCGCCCAGGCCCTGTGTGAACCCGTCGAGGCGGAGAAGGAGCAGGCCGCGTGATCGCCGCCATCAAACCGGCCGGGTCCAACACCCGTGGCCTGCTCGCCTACCTCTACGGCCCCGGCCGCCACGACGAGCACCTCGACCCGCACATCGTCACGGGCTTCGCCATGCTCGGCATGCCCGACCCCGGACGAAACCCGGACACCACCCTCACCCAGCTCGCCCACCACCTGGACGAATCCGTGCATCTCCGGAACAGCGAATTCGGGAAGAAGATCACCGACCACGTCTGGCACTGCCCCGTCCGCGCCGCCCCCGAGGACCGGCACCTCTCCGATACCGAGTGGGCCGACATCGCCCAGCGCATCGTCGAAGCCGCAGGCATCGCCCCGCCCGGCGACGACCTCGGCTGTCGCTGGATCGCCGTGCGCCACGCGGACGACCACATCCACATCCTCGCCACCACCGTCCGCAAAGACGGCCGCCGCCCCAAGCTTCACGGCAGCGGCATCCGCGTCGGCGACGCCTGCCGCCAGATCGAGACCGACTACGGCCTGCGCCAACTGAAGAAGGGCGACCGCACCGCCGGAAAGCGCCCCACCCAGGCAGAGATGCGCAAGGCCCAACGCCTCGGCTGGGAGCAGACCAGCCGCGACTGGCTCCAGGAGCGCATCCGCGCCGCCATCCCCCACGCCAGCAACACAGAGGAACTCCTCGCCTACCTCGAAGCCGACGGCATCGCGATCAAACCCCGCCGCGGACCGTCCGGCGACCTCCTCGGCTACGCCGCCGGCCGCCCCGGCGACCTCAACAAGGACGGCGAACAGATATTCCACCCCGGCGGAAAGATCGCCCCCGACCTCACCCTCCCCAAGCTCAAGGCCCGCCTCGAAACCACCGCACCCGAAGAACACCCCACCGCACTCCGACAGCGCCCCACCACCCCTTGGCACCAGGCCACCGACGCCCTCGACACCCTCCACTTGGGCACGGCCGAAGACACCCACGCCCAGGCCCACATCACAGCGCTCGGCGAACTCATCGAGGCCACCGCCCAGAAAGCCCCTGACCACTCCCGAGCCGAACTACGAATCGCAGCACGGACATTCGCCCACGCCCAGCGCTCCCAGATCCGAGCCGAGCACCAAGCCGCCCACACCCTGCGCCGTGCAGCCCGCGACATCGCCCACACCACGACCGGACCCGACGGCAGCGCCTTCGCCGCCCTGCTCGCCGCCCTCGTCTGGGCCACGATCATCGCCGCCCGCTGGCACGAGGCAAAGAACCACGCCCACCAGGCCGAAGCCGCCCGTCAGGCCCTGCGCCACCTACACACCGCCGCCGACCACGCCCTCGCCCCGGTCATCGACACCCTCACCGCTCGCCACCCGAGCGACCAGACCCGCCGAACCCTGGCCCATGACGTCCGCGCAGCCGTCCCCGACCACGCCGACCGCATCCTCACCGACCCCATCTGGCCGGCCCTCGCCACCGTCCTCGCCGACGCCGAAGCCGGCGGCCACAAACCCCACCAGCTCCTCAAGGAAGCCGCCGCTCAGCGCGAACTCACGAGCGCTCGCCAGCCCGCACGCGTCCTCATCACCCGCATCCAGCACACCAGCCGCAACCCCGCCCCCAACCTCCGAGCCGAAGCCGCCCGCCTCCGCTCGACGCAGGTGTCCACGCACAGCACACACCAGCCCCAAGCACCCGGGCCCACCAATGCATTCGCGCCCCTCACCGATCAACGCCGCCAGCGGCGCTGACAGCTGGAAGGGGCGGGTCTGGCCGGCCTCGGCTGCTACTTCTCGTAGTCCCACGCCCGCCCGGTCTGGCGGTACTCCTCCACAGGGATGGGAACGACGCCCGTCCGCATCTGTGCGGTGTAGAGCAGGCCGTCGAGGTGGTCGATCTCGTGGTGGACCAGCCGGGCGAGCCCTCGTTCGTAGGTGGTGGTCACCAGACGGCCCTCCAGCGTGGTTGTCTCCACGGTGATCCACAGCGGCCGAGGGACCATGCCGCGAACGTCGAAGAACGACAGGCAGCCCTCGTACTGCTCGTCTTCTTCGCTGGAACGGTCGGTGATTCGGGGATTCAGCAGGACGATCGCCGGAGCCTCGGCGGCGTGGGGCTGGACGACGGCGGCGGCACGGCCGATACCGATCTGAGGCGCCGCGATGCCCATGCCCTTGGCGAAGGGGTGGACTTGCCCGATCCGCTCCATAGAGGAGAACAGCCGCTCGACGGCCTGCTCGGCCGCCTCGCGCTCAGTCGGCAGGTCGAAGACGCGCGCCCGCTCAGCAAGAACGGGGGCCCCGCGCTGCACGACGCCGAGGTCCCGCATCTGTTCACTGGGACGCATCTGGATCACCTGAACTCCCCGTTATCCGCTTCATGTTCGGGACTGGCCCGGAACCGCCACTCCAAACGGTATCGGGCGTGGAGCGCGGGCGCGGAAGTGCTCCAGGTGAAGACGCGCACCCCTCCCTCCTCGCGCTGGACCGGTGCCGTTCGCAGCGGAGCCGCTTCGGCGGTCATGGATGTCTCGGTGCCCCACACAGCGGGGTCGAGTTCAGCAGGAAAGGCGAGTTCAACCACCAGATGCTCGGTAGGCAGGCGGACGGCCCGCTGGAACCAGCGGCCCCACTTCTCCTCGCCCACCGAGTAGGCGTACTCGATCCACACCGACTCACCCGGGTAGAGGGGGAAGCGGCCCTGCTCATTCTCGAACAGCAGCCACACCTCCTTGAAGGCGTCGCGGTCGTGCTTGGCCTGCCAGCGCATCGCCTCCCCTCGACAGGTCGCGGTCAGCGAGAGCTCGTCCCAGGTCAGCGGATGCTCGCGATAGTGGGCGTTGGACTGTTCCGGCTCGCCCGGGTAACGGTCGACGCTGATGCGGATCAGATAGCGGGTGATGGGCTCACTGCCGGTGTTCCGCAACAACCGACGCATCGTGAGCCGGTAGAGGCGCCCGTCGTAGTCGAGGCGGGCCGCATCGTGCTCCACTACGATCGCCGACCCGGTGGCATAGGGCTGCTCGGACCGGCGAGGGGCGGGTACGACCGCCGTCGGCGCCACAGGAGCCCTGGCCGTCTCGTACTCCAGCCAGCGCTTCCAGATGGCCTTGCCCGCGTTCAGCGCTTCCTCCGCACGACGGGCGAAGTCCTCGGTCGGCTTGTGCCGGCCCAACTCGACGTGACTTACGTAGGACGGGTCGAAGCCCATCCTTCTGGCCAACTCCCGCTTGGCCAGCCCCCGCACCTCGCGCCAGTAGGCGACCTCAGCCGCGAACGCCTCGGCGGCCTGCTCAACCGTCAAGGCATCGTCCCGCGCATCCATCAAAGCCCCCGCCCCGGCCATCGGATGAGATGAATGAACCGTGAGTGATCTCGATTCACCATTCTGTCACGGCCCCGTCCGCCAGTTTCCTTCCTCTACCGGCCCAGGTCGACCCCCGGGCCCCAATGAGGAGGGTCTCAGCGATGCGCGTGCTGTATCTGCTCAACGTCTCCAACGCCAGTCAGCTGTCCGCTGATTCCGGCTACACCTTCGCCGACATGCTAGCCCCGGCCCTGACCGACGCCGGGGCAGAGGTGACCGTGGCCTCGCCCGTCCCGGTCGGCGACGCCCGCGTGCACTTCGCGCTCACCGCTTCGCCGTCCACCAAGTACCGGGCCCGCTTCGATCCCGGCATGGACGCCCTGGTCGCCCTGATCCGCGACCGGCGGCCCGAGGTCGTGGTGGCCAACCAGATCGAGGCCGCACCCGCGATCCGGGCCGCACTCCTGGAAGCAGGGGTGGACGCGCTGATCGCGGGCTACTGCCACTACCTGCCGTTCTCCTTCACCGACACCGGCGTCCTGGAGCTGGACCCCGCGATGAACGACCGGGGCCTGGGCCGCAGCGTGCTGCTGGCCTTCGCCGCCGGCCTCGGGGCCTGCGACCACGTCCTCGTCCACTCCTCCACCGCAGCCTCCTGGACCACCGCAGCCGCCGCCCGTACCGGCGTCGAACTCGGCGACAAGCTGTACGTCGTCCCCGCCCCAAGGGACGTACGGCTGGTACGCGACCCGGCCGACATCACCCCGCCCGCAGGCAGGGCCACCGGCATCTACAACCACCGCCTGTACAGGCACTACGGCACCGCCCGCTTCACCCAGCTCGCCCGGCGTCTCGTCGCCGATGCCCCGGTGCGGCTCACCGTGATGGACCTGTTCGGCACCCGCAGCCCCGAGCGAATCCGCCTCGACCCCAGCCCCGAACGGCACCTGGAGGAGCTGGCGACCACGGACGGCGTCACCATCGCCTCCGACCGTGGCGACCGCATCCGCTACCGCAACCTGCTGGCCGGCGCCCACTTCGGCATCGCCCCCTTCCGCCCGGGCTGCCCCTGGTCCATGTCGGTGATCGACTGCCAGGCGATGGGCCTACCGGTGATCGGCCCACGCACCGGCTGGCTGGCCGAGCACATCGACCACGAGCTGCTGTTCGACACCGACGAGCAGGCCGTCCAGATCGTCGAGCGCCTCGCCACGGATGCCGAGTTCTACCTGGTGCACGCCAAGCGCGCGCACGCCTCCACCGCCGACCTCACGCCCGCCGTGGTGGCAGCCCGTTACCTGGAGGCGATCAAGTGACCGGCTTCGAGGCAGTGCAGCTCTCGTACGACGAGCCGCTGGCCGGCTCTCTGCACACCCGCCTCACCCGGGTACTGGGAGGCACCGTCAAGCGCCTGCACGGAGTCCGCGGGATGCGACGCGCCTACCGACTCACCGCCGAACTGGTAGACACCGAACAGTTCTTCCTCGCCGATGGTGACTTCGCCATCGACCCCGAGTTCCCCACCGCAGCGGTCCAGCCTCTGGCCGACGGCGTAGCGATGCGGGTCTGGCCGGCAATCAACCCGGTCAACGGCCTGACCTACGGCTACGGCGGCCTCAAGCTGATCCGCCGCTCGGCGCTCAGGGAGATGGGCCAAGCCGTCGACGTGCTGGCCGCACTGCCCGGACGCGTCGAGTTCTGCCGCCGGACCGCCGGGGTCACGCGGTTCAATCAGAGCCCCTTCCACGCGTGGAAGGCGGGCTTCCGAGAGTGTGCGATGCTCGCGCGCGGCAGCGAGTACGGCATGACCGACGCCTCCGCCCAGGAACGCATCGCCGCCTGGACGGCCAGCCGCGACGGCGAATTCGCCGTCTATGCGGCGGCCGGCGCCCGTGACGGACTCGGCTTCGCCAAGGCTGCTGCCCGAGACACTCAGCGCTTCGAGGCTCTCAACGACCCGCCCTGGCTGCACCAGCACTTCACCACGCTGTACGGCGAGCAGGCGGTCACCGGATGAACACCGCCCCCGGTCCGCTGGTGCTGATCGAGCCGTACGCACACCGGGGCGGCGGACACCACCAGCGCACGCTGGCGGCGCTCGCCGCCGAACGGCCGGGCAGCCTCGTCATCGCCCCCGGCGGCCTGAGCGAGGACCTGGCCCCGCTGGTTCGCTCGAGAGCCCGAGTCTCTGCCGGTCCAGCCGGACCGGCAGCGAGGATCCTTCTGGCCGTCGCGCGGGCAGTAGCCCGCGTCGCTGCCGCCGGTCAGCGGGTCTTCGCCTCCCGGAGCTGGCCGCAGACGGTCCGCAGGTCCCCTCACCAGGTCACCCTTCTCGCCCGGTGCCTGACCGAGGCCGCCTGCCTTCGCACCGCACGCCGCCTCGCCCCGCGAGCCTCGTCAGTGGTGATCCTCAGCGCGAGCGAGGCCCTGCACGGTGCCACCGCCCTGCTCGGCGGCGCCCCGCACCTGCGGTTCGTCCACGAGGCGGTCACCACCGAAGACCGTCCCGTCCGGTGGCTGAGCCGGCTCGCCCGCAAAGGCGAGAAGCGGGTGATCGCGCTGTACCCGACCGCCGCCGTCCGTGACCAGGTCGGACCGCACTTCCCTCACCTTCCCGGCGAGGTGCGGGCGTTCGCGGTTGATGACGGCCGCCCGCTGACCGACTCCGAGCGCGGCGGAGCTCGGAGCGCCTTCACGATCCCCGCAGCCGCGAAGGCAGTGTGCGTGGTCGGCGGCTGGTGGCCGTACAAGGACATCCCCACCGTCGATACGGCACTCGCCCGCCTCACCGCCCCGCTTCACGTCCTGGTGTGCGGCACCCCACTGGACGACGCCGTCCTCACCCGCTGGCACCAGCTCCCCAACGTCCGCCTGCACACCGTGCCCGGCCCGGTCGGCGACCAGGTCCTGCGGCTCGTGTACGCCGCTGCCGACGCGGCCCTCGTCGCCCGGAAGCCCGGCGTGGGCAAGGAATCAGGACTGGTCATGGACGCCGTCCGCCTCGGCGTCCCTCTGATCGTTTCCGCGCACGACCCCGAGCTGACCGCCCGCCTCGCAGGGGAACCCTGGACCCGGCTCTTCCCGGCCGGTGATCCGGACACCCTCGCCAAGGCGCTGGACCAGCTCACGGCAGATGCTCCCGCCCGCCCGGGCCCGTCAGCGTGCGGGGCTCTGGACATGAGCTCGGCGGCCGACCAGGCCGCCTTCCTCACCGACACCTACACCCGCCTGACCAAGGAATGCCAATGAAGACGCCCGTCTCTCCCGCCCTGGTCGCGGTGGTGGGCCCGGTCGAACCGGCCCTGCTGGCCGCCTGGACCACCCACTACCGCCGGCTCGGCGTCGAGCGGTTCCACCTCGCTTTCCACTTCCCCGACCACATCCACGACGCCTGGCGGCACCAGCTCATCGCGGCCAGCCACGACCTCGGCATCGTCCCTGCCCGGATCAGCACCGGACCCTGGCACGAGCACACCAACACCCAGCTCCGCGACTTCCTGCGCGAGCAGGCGGGCCCCGGCTGGCACCTGATCGCCGACTCCGACGAGTTCCAGACCTACCCCGCCCCGCTCAACGAGATGATCGCCTGGGCCGAGGCCGCCAAGCACAAGGTGATCGGTGGGCTGATGCTCGACCGCGCCACGAACGACGGCCGCCTGGCACTGTGGCGGCCGGAAATCGGACTGGACCGGTCCTTCCCGCTCGGCGGGCACCTCACCCACCGGCTGCTGAAGGGCGATCCCCGAAAGATCGTCCTTGCCCACTCCTCGGTAACCGTGGCATCCGGCAACCATCGGGCACCGGGCCACAAGCCCGACCCGGACACGCTCGCATGCGTCCACCACTTCAAGTGGCGCTCGGGCGTCCTGGACGACCTCCGCCTACGGGTAGACCGGTTCACGTCCGGTGATTGGGCCGAGCACACCCCGGCCGTCCGCAGCGAGGCGTCCCGCCTGTTGCAGCACATCGACCGCCACAACGGCCGGATCGATGTCGCCGACCCGCGTCTGGCCTTCCGACATGTCACGCTCGATCGGCTGCCGAGCGGCTGGGCTGCCGAAGCGGCCAAGATCACATCCATCTGGCGCCCGCACACGGCTCAGAGCCGGCCCGGCTCCACGATCTCCTCGCCCTCGTCCTGAGGCTTCTCGAAGCGAGCAAAGAAGTCGTCCAGCGCCTCCGGGGTCACGACCAGCGCGTTGGCGTCTTCCCGCTCATTGCGCTCCGCCAGCCTGCGCAGAAGCTCCTCGCGCTCCACCGGGAAGTACAGAAGCCGCCACCGGCCGCCAGCTGCCTCCACCAGCTCCTTCATCGCGTCGCGGTCCTTACGCGGCCACAGCCCGTGGTCCCACACCACGTCCCGGCCCTCGGCGACCAGCTGGGCGAGCCGCTCGTGCAGCTCGGCGACGACCGGAGCCTCCTTCTCGAAGTAGGTGTTCTCCAGGTAGTCGACGCCGTACCGACCGTGCCGTTCATGGACGACCTCGTCCACCGACAGCCGCACAGCACCCTCCGGCTCCAACTTCCGCTGGGCATAGGTGGTCTTCCCCGAGCCGGTGAGCCCCACCAGCAGGAACACCACCGGAGTGTCCTCGGCCACCGTCAACTCCCTCCAATACCAACAGCGCTCCTTGGCCAGTCTGCCACCGCCGGCCGGCCCAAGACCCCGTTCCTCCTCACCACCACCCGAAGGATCCGCCCGTGTCCGCCTCCGCACTCGCCCGCGCGCTGCGGGCTTACGTCCGTTACGCCCCCGGAACGGTGGGCAAGGCCCGGCTCGTCGGCCACTTCCTCGACGAGCACCTGCGAGCCCACCCCGCCCACACCACCGTCAGGCTGCGGTCCGGCGACAAGATCGGCGTGACCACCAGCGACGTTATCCAGCGCTACCAGTACCTTTTCGGCGAGTGGGAGCCGAACCTGAGCGCCTTCCTCCGCGACCGGCTCCGCCCCGGAGACACCTTCATCGACGTCGGCGCCCACCGAGGCGCTTTCAGCCTCCTTGCCTCCCACGCTGTCGGCCCCCACGGCCACGTCATCGCCGTAGAACCCTCCCCGCGGTTCCACGACGACCTGACCACCGTGATCACTGCCAACCGCCGCACCAACATCCAATCGATCCGATCGGCAGTCTCCGACACTCACGGCAGGCAGACCCTGTACCTGGAGGACCCCACCAACCTCGGCCACACCACCGCCGTGCGGCCCCGCCACGCGCACATGGCCTTCGACGTACAGACCGCGCCCCTGGCCGACCTCATCAGCAGCGCCCAGTTCGCTACCACTCGGATCATCAAGATCGACGTCGAAGGCGCCGAAGCAGCAGCCGTCCGCGGACTCCTACCGGCGCTCGCGCACTTGCCGGACGACGCGGAACTTGTCGTGGAGGTCACCCCTCGGCTCTTGGCCAAGCAGGGCGAGAGCGCCACCGGGATCATCGACATCCTGAGCGAGAACGGCTTCCATGCGTACACGCTCACCAATGACTACGACCCGACCACCTATCCCAGGACCGTGCGGCGCCCGCAGCCGCCCGTTCGATGCACCACGGTCCCCGAGGAGATGACCGACCGGGTGTTCTCGCGCACCGATGCGGACCACCTCGTATCCGGGCGTTGAAGGCGCCCGCGCTCCAAGAGGGAGCCGGCGTCCCCGGAGCCCGCACGGCCCCGAAGAATCCGAAGCACGTCGACAAGGAGCGGACACGGTGAGCAGCAAGAGTGTGATGAACAGTCGCAATGCGGTCTGCGTGATCGTCCACGACAAGAACACCGACACGGTCGCATCGCTGCTCTATGGAGCCCGTAGCTGGTCCCCGAAACCGGTCTGGACTCTTCCCGGTGGCAAGGTCGAACCCGGCGAACCCCTCGACGAAGCCGCTGCCCGCGAACTCAAGGAGGAGACGGGCCTTCTCGTCGACCCGGCCAACCTCTCACTTGTCCACGTCGTTCACGTCGAGCAGGGCTGGGACCGGTCTGGACAGTTCGTGCTCTTCGCCTTCGCCACCGACACATGGACTGGTGAACTGACCAACGCCGAACCGGACAAACACCTCGCAGTCCAGTGGCTCGCGGCCGAACGCCTCCCCGAGCCCGCGTTTCCGACGGCCGCACAAGCCCTGGCCGCGTACAGGGATGGTGGCCCGTCCTTCTCCCGCTACGGATGGCCGGCCACCATCACGAACTGAATCGTCTCGCTGTTCTGGACGGCCCGGCGGCCGCACGGCACCGCGCCTGATCAGTGGGGACTCGCCTACGTCGAGCCGCGACCAGGAACGCGCTCGACGTAGGCTCACCGGCATGAGCCTGCGCCTGAGCACCGTGATCCTTCCTGTCGACCGCTGGCACGAGGGAGGCCGCGCCAAGTGGCAGCGCGCCGAGGAACTCGGCTTCCACGCCGCGTACACCTACGACCACCTCTCCTGGCGCAGCTTCCGCGACGGCCCGTGGTTCGGCGCCCTTCCCACCCTCACCGCCGCCGCCACGGCTACGGACCGCTTGCGCCTGGGCACCTTGGTTACGTCGCCAAACTTCAGGCACCCAGTGACGCTCGCCAAGGAACTGATCTCGCTCGACGACATCTCCGGCGGACGCGTAACCCTCGGCATCGGCGCCGGCGGCAACGGCTTCGACGCCACCGCGCTCGGCCAGGAGGCGTGGACGCCGAAGGAGCGGGCGGACCGGTTCGGCGAGTTCGTGCCGCTGCTCGACCGCCTGCTCACCGAGGGCACGGTCTCGCAGAAGGGCGACTTCTACACGGCCGAGGAGGCCCGTAACCTCCCCGGCTGCGTACAGCGGCCCCGACTGCCATTCGCAGTGGCGGCGACGGGCCCACGCGGCCTGAAGCTCGCAGCGAAGTACGGGCAGGCGTGGGTGACGACGGGTGACCCGAAGCTGTACGAGGAGGGGACCCCGGAGCAGTCGGTGAAGGCACTCCGCGGACAGATCGAAAGGCTCGGCAAGGCGTGCGCCGAGGCCAACCGAGACGTGGCCGGCCTCGACAAGATCCTGCTCCACGGCTTCACCCCCGACCGCAACAGGCCGCTGGAGTCCGTAGACGCCTTCGTCGACTTCGCCGGCCGCCACCAAGAGCTCGGCTTCACCGAGATCGTGATCCACTGGCCAATCGCGGACTCCGACTTCGCTGCCGAGCAGCCCATCTTTGAGGCCATCGCCGCGCGAGCCCCGGCTCAACTGCTTTAGTTCGGAGCGACTTGCTATTCAGTCGCTGTCCATGGCTGGCAGTCGACGTTTGACGAGGCCATTCAGTGCCGGAAGATCAGTGAGTATCGACCTACATACCTCAGCCTGGGCATCGGTGTAGGCCAGAAGGTAAACGGTGCGGATACGTGAGTACGGACGATTCTGGAAGTAGCTCGCCGTCGCCGAAGCCAGCTTCTGTGCCGTTCTGTCCGAATCACTGTTCCCACCTCCTGTACCAAGCAACGGGAGCAGAACAGAACGCAACTCCTCCCCGGCCCCATTCAATCGATCAACTTCACTCAGCAGATTCCGCACGCATCCTTCAAGGTCTATGACCTGTCGGAATCCGGAGGTCGGCTCCCCCTCTACCGCTGCGACATGCGCGATACGCCTGACACCGTGGCTGCGCCGAAGCTCGCCCGGGCCAGTAATCAACACTTGACCGGCCGCTACATGACCGCAGTCGCCCATCCGGTCCGCAAGCTCCGTAGCAATACGGTCGTTCACCATGCTGCCATCCACACCATGCGTGCCACCGTGGTAGCGGATCGTTGCCGAAATGGTCGGCTCGGTGACCCGAGACATCTCCATGCGCGTGTTTTCGGGGTTCACCCAAACATCGACACCAAGAACGTTTGCTAGGTCACCGGATATCAGGCCGATTTGGTGCCGCCGGTCACCTTTGAGTGACGCTTCGTACCGAGCACTCTGTGCTGGCGGACTCGCTATGCCATTCTCCGACAAGCCGTTGGCCAGGCACTTGCGTAGCCTGCCGTTCTCCTTCATGGCCGCCTTGAGTGCTCTCTCGGTCTCGTCGTGTGGGCTGGTCCTAGCTAGCCATGCGTACGAGGCCACCATGACAAACGCTGCCACCCCAGCGGCACCACCGAGCCTGAACCCCATGGCTCGGCCCTCCGAGACCGAGTCCGGGAAAGTCGAGTACAAGAAGAGCGTGCTCGCCAGCGAGTAGAGGAGCACGGCGGGCAGCTGCAGCGCGTACCGCATGCCCTGGCCCTGCGGCGCTGCAGCCAGGAGCTGGAGGGCGACGCCAGAGGCGATGAGGCTACCGGTCGCCACCAGCTGCAGCAACGCGCTCACCGACGGACCACCCTCTTGTGCAGCACGCTGCGCAAGAGTACGCAGCTACGTGATCTCCAGCCAGGCCCGACCGCCAAATCGACCACCCCCGCACGCAAGCGAAATCTTCTGATCTGATGTTAACTCGCCACGGCAGTGCGATGATTGACACTAGCCGAGGCCGCCCGTGGGGGGTCGCTTCGCCCGGCGAGGAGAAGGAGTCGGCCGTTGCCAGACCTTCAGTCCATACTCACCGCACGGCAGCTACATTCGCTAAGGACAGCTGCTCGGAACGGCAGGTACCACATGCTGTTGGGCGCTGGCGCGAGCCGGGGAGCCCGGAATCCGCACGGTGAGGTGCCCATGGCTAGGGCACTAGTGGAAGCGCTCGCCAAGGAGTACAGCGACGTCCCCATCAACGTCGAGAACGATACGTTGATGCGGGCCTATCAACGCTCTATCATCAGCTCGTCACCAGAGAACGTCTGGCGGTTCCTTAAGAAGATCTTCGGAAACGTTCAGCATGACGCATGGTTCACCGACCTGATCAGCCTTCCCTGGAGACGCATCTGGACACTAAACGTTGACGACGCGGTAGAGCAGGCGTACCAGAGTAGTCCTCTCGAGCGGTATCGCCCCTCACGCGCTATCTCATGGGACGAGGATTTCTCGGAGTCGGGCGACCTAGAGGTTATCCATCTCCATGGCCACATCATGGGATCCAAACCCCGCCAGCTTATCTTTTCTCTGTCCGAGTACCAAGGCGCCGCCCAGGGGCGCGCCGTCTGGGATCAGGTACTTGCGTCTACCATTGGCTCGCAACCCCTTCTGGTAGTGGGAGCCCGCCTTCTTGATGACCCAGATGTTGAGCGCCTACTAACTAGGAATCGACCGAGCGCGGCAGCTCCATCCATTGTCGTTGATCCGGGCATCACCAGCGAGAATGAGTGGGAACTTAAGCAGTACGGCTTCGCTGTCTACAAGGACACCGCCGAGGAATTCACCAAAGACTGGTACGCACAAGTCGGACTGGACGGCGACGCGCTTCTCGAACTCGCACGAAGCGAGCAGCTGAGCGTTCCGCAGGTTCAGGAACTCTCAACAAACCACGTCGGGCCTCGGCCGAAGTCTCACCGATACCTAGATGGCGACGAGCCACTTTGGTGCGATGTAATTGACGACCTCGTCACCCCGCTTTCGTGGATGCAGGAGGTTTCGCGAGAAATTAAAGAGTGGGCGTCCTCAGAGCGGCAAGGTCCAAGACTTCATCTCGTCTACGGCGCACGCCTCACAGGCGTTTCCAGCGGGCTGCTTTGGATAGCCAAGGATGTTCGTTCCGCAGGCGTTCGATGCTACAACTTCGATCGATCAAGCCGCTTCGATGTACAGCGCCTAGTGGATAAGCTTAGTGGCCAGGGCCCCTCTGTCCTCTTCGTCGATGGTGCCGCCGACTTTGCCGATGACATCGACAGGCTCTTGTCCGAGGCCATGCTGACTGGCGCGGCAGAAGTGTACGTCGTTGCGGCCGAGCTTCCGAATCGCAATCTCCAACTGGAGGCTCGACTCGAAGTGGCGAGCGAGAAGATAAGTTCAGCATCAGCACCGAACCGACTCCAACGTCGTGACGCCGTGGCCCTAGTAGCAAAGCGCGAGAAGCTCGGCCGCCTGGGCAAGCTGGAGGATATGGAAAGGAATCGGCGAGTCGACCACTTCAAGAACCGCGATGTCTTTTCGGCGATGATGGAGTTGGAACACGGAATCGGGTTCCGCAAACGCATGGACCTTGAAGTCCTAGCGCTCGACGCCGATTGGAAGAAATCGCTAATTCTTATGCTTTCGGTTGCCAGTCGCGGACGCAATACAGTCAGCCTCCTTGAATGCGCGAAAGCACTTAACATTTCTGCGGATGCACTCGTTAGGGCATCAGGTCGAAGCATGGCGCCCTTCGTCGAAATCCAAGGCGAAGTCATCGTAGCCCGCCAACGCGATATCTTGATACAACCCATTGTCCATTCCCTGGGCAATCGAGGCGCTATAGAGGTTCTCCGTAAGTGCATCCAGAATCTGTCGCCGCTCGTGAACCAGGACAGCCTGCGCGCCCGGAACCGTGGGGCCATGTTTGTCCGCTACGCCATGACCCAGAAGCTGCTGTCCAGCATCTTCCCTAACGATGACGTGGAGGCTTTCTATGATGCCCTGCTTCCACAGTTCGGCGGCTGGAGTGCCCGCTACTGGGAGCAGCGAGCAATCCACGCTAAGCACCAGAACGATTGGTCCCGCGCCGAGTCTTTCGCAGAGCGGGCCGTGAGCCTCCTGGACGATGCCTTCACTCGGACCACATGTGGAACAATTCTGATCAACAAGGCGAATTTTTTCGCTCGCCAAGGCGAGAGTAAATGGCAGGAATTCTACACACGCGGAAAGAAACACTTCGATATAGCGCTCGCCGCTGACCGCGCTAACCGAGTAACGGCGTTTGCCTATCTCGAGGCGGGGATCGTACTGGCAGAGAGCGCAAAGGAGGACAATATTCGCGAATGGGCCACCGCGATAGAGGAACTACTCCAGGGATGGAAGTGGATATACAATGGGCTTCGCCTAGTTCTCGGAACCACCCCGGAGGATTCAGTTCGCAGAGCCGAAGTACTGTCTCACCGGTGGGAGAGACTGTCGGGGTGAACGGGGTTCATTATTCATCCGCGAGGCGGCGCACAGTACCCTGCGGCCTCGCGAACGTGATGCGGCACCCGATGGCATTCTCTTTTTATCTGATGCTTTGATCCCGCTAGCCGGATCTGCCCCATACGTCGCCGCGAAAGGGAGCACGGCTTGTGACAGGTGAACGAGGCTTGACTGAGGTGACGAGGGTGCCCAGGCGCAGCCGCTCGGTGACGGCGGCCGCGGCCGTCAGTGTCGGCACGGCTCCGAACCACGGGCCGTCCCGGAAGGTACGCCAGGCCAGGTGGTCGTACGTGTACGCGGCGTGGAACCCCAGCTCCTCCGCGCGCACCCACAGCGGCCGGCCGCCGTCGTGCCAGCGGTGGATGGGCAGGATCACGGTGCTCAGTCGACGGGAGGAGGTCATGGCCACGACTCTACGGCGAAGTTCCCGGGCCCTCGTCGGCCGTCGGCGGGGCTCGGGCGTGCGGGAGGGATGCCCCACCTTCAGGACGGGCAGGGCCTGCACCGGAACGCCGCCCCGGGTGGGTGGCCGTGGTTGCCGGGGTGACGGAGCGGGGGAGAGGCTGGGAGCTGACCAGGCCGGTCCTTACCGCGCGTGCGCACGGCACAGGGCGGTGCGGATCGCCGGAAGGAATGAGCCGTCATGAGGATGCTGCCTGCCGCGCGGATGAACACCGGGGCGGCGAGAACAGATCGGTATCCGGCGGAGCCACGTCCTGGGTGACCGGCGGGGCCATGACCGGGGTGACCGAGGAGGTCGTCGCCCGGCTCGGGGCCGAAGCGGCGGCGTGGGTCGCCGCCCGGAACGGCGGGTGGGCCTGCCCGGCGGTGCTCGACGCGTGGTGTCCCACCCGGTTGCCACCGCTCCCGGAGCCCCTGTTCCGCGCGGATTCCAGGGCCGGCCGGCAACCCGGCGCGAACCTCGACGAGCTCCGGGCGGGTCCCGGTGGCAGGGAGCGCTGATCCGAGGGACTCGCCAGTCCCGCACGCGCAGGAACAGGGACCCGGACGGATCCGGCGCGGCAGCACGGGCCCGCGTCAGTCCCGCACGCGCAGGAACCGGGGCGGCACCGCGTCGGTGAGCCAGACGTCGTTGGCGCTCACGTGAAAGAGGTGACCGGCCCGGTGCATGGCTCCCGCGTCCACGGAGAGGACGACCGGTACTCCGCGCCTGGCACCGACACGGACGGCGGTCTCGCGGTCGGGCGAGAGATGGACATGGTGGCGGTTCATGGGCCGGAGCCCTTCGGCGCGGATGGCGGCCAGCACCTTGGCCACGGTGCCGTGGTAGAGGTACGCGGGCGGCTCGGCCGGGGGGAGGTCCAGATCGACGGTCACGGAGTGGCCCTGGTTCGCCCGGATGCGGTCACCCTCCACGGCGAAGCGCTGCTTGTCGCTGACGGCGACGACGTGATCGAGTTCTTCCCGGGTGAGCGCCATGCCGCGCTGGTTGCATGCCCGCAGCAGTTCGTCGACAGCCACCCAGCCGTGAGGGTCGAGGCGGATTCCGATGCGTTCCGGCTGATGCCGCAGATGCTTCGACAGGTACTTGGACACCTTGACGGTGCGTCGTTCGTCCATCCCGTCAGAGTGCCTGTGCGGCCTCTTCCGGTGCACCTCGATTTCACCCGACGGACGCGCCACTCATGACCGGGAGGAGGTTTGATCCACAGCCAACTTGACTTATCCACAGGGTTTTTGGCGGTCCTGTGGACAAGTCCCCTTCGTCGCGCGTACTTTGCACAACTCGCCATCTAGATGCGGCCTATGTATGCCTATGGTCAACGATGGATGTCCAACCGCGTTGTGCATGAGGAGCGTTGGCGAATCACACTCTGCACACGGCGAGTTGTCGCGAGGTGAGTGAGTACAGCGGCAACAGGAGTCAGCGTCAACGAGATTGGGTCGTCTCGGCTTCCAACTCGTCCTTCGGCTCACAGGGGCGGCTTCAGGCGGGCGACTGCCCGCAGGAGTCGTGGGCTCGTCCGCGACAGCAGTCGTGCGCCGCGCGCCTCGGGTGTCACCGGAACGACCGCCCGGTTGTGCACCACCGCATCGAGGATGGCCCGAGCCACCTTCTCCGCAGGGTAGTTGCGGCGCGCGTACAGCTGCTTCGCGCGTCCTCGGAGGCGTTCCTGTTCCTTCTCGTCGGCTCCGGCGAAATGAGCGGTCCCGGTGATTCCGGTGTTGATGAATCCAGGGCATATCGCGCTGACCCCGATCGACCGCTCCGCGAGTTCGGCGCGCAGGCATTCGCTGAGCATCAGCACGGCCGCCTTGGACGTGCTGTACGCAGGCAGGGCGCGGGACGGCTGATAGGCCGCCGCTGAAGCGACGTTGACGATGTGCCCACCTTGCCCTCGCGCGGCCATCTGCCGGCCGAAGATCCGGCAGCCGTGGATGACGCCCCACAGATTCACGTCGAGGACATGGCGCCAGTCCTCGGTCGTGGTGTCGAGGAAAGAGCCCGAGAGTCCGATGCCGGCGTTGTTCACCAGGACGTCCACGACACCGATGTCGGCGGCGACCTTCTCGGCGACCTTCTCCACGGCCAGTTCGTCGCCGACGTCCACGACTTCGCCCCACGCGGCCGGGGCGCCGATCAGCCGCGCCGTCTCCGCAGTCCGGGCGACACCCTCCGCGTCCCGGTCCACGGCCACCACCCGCGCTCCCGCCTCCGCGAAGGCCAGAGCCGTGGCGCGCCCGATACCCGACGCCGCTCCCGTCACCAGGACCAACTGGCCCCCGAACCGCTCCGCGTGAACCCCGGTGGCCCCGGAGTCCTTCGCGCCGGACTCCGTGACGGCGTCCCGCCCACCGGTCTCCTCGCGGGCGACGAAGTCGCTGATCCACGCCGACAGCTGATCCGGCCGCGTGCGGGGGACCCAGTGCTTCGCGGGCAGCGACCGGCGTACCAACCGGGGCACCCAGGCGTCCAGTTCGTCGTAGAGCGACGGGGAGAGGAACGCGTCACCGGTCGGGATGATCAGCTGCACCGGGACGTGCGCGTACGCGTCTGGACGCGGACGGCGCAGCCGGAAACGGACGTTGTCGCGGTAGAGCCAGGCCCCGTGCGCCGCGTCCTGCGGGAGTGACGCCGTCGGATACCCCGCCGAGGGCACCCTCTCCATCCGCTCCAGGATCCGCGGCCACCGCCTGCCCAGCACCCCGCGCCACGCCATCTCGGGCAGAACGGGCGTATGCAGCGCGTACACGTACCAGGACTTGGCGCCCTGGCCGAGCAGCTGCCCCAGACGGCGCGGGCTCGGGTGCGACGTCCGCTGTCTGATCCAGTGGCCGAAGTGGTCGAGGGACGGACCGGACATCGACGTGAAGGACGCGATGCGGCCCTTGGTCCGCTCCACCGTCGCGAATTCCCAGGACTGGACCGAACCCCAGTCGTGGCCGACGACATGGACCGGCCGGTCCGGGCTCACGGCGTCCACGACGGCCAGGAAGTCGTCGGTCAGCTTCTCCAGGGTGAACCCGCCGCGCAGCGGCTCCGGCGCGCTCGACCTGCCGTGCCCCCGCACGTCGTAGAGCACCACGTGCCACCGCTCGGCCAGCTGTCCCGCGACCTCTGACCAGACTTCCTTGCTGTCCGGATAACCGTGCACCAGGACGATCGTCGGCTGTGACGGATCGCCCGACTCGGCGACACACAGCTCGACTCCGCCCGTACGCACCCAGCGCTCACGCGCGCTTCGAAGATCCACGACGCCTCCTCGTCCCCTGCCGTCCCGTCGCGGTACGCGTCCGTAACGTGACACCGCTGAATGTGGCAACCGACAGCCTGTCGCGTCAAGGGATGCCCCGGACCTGTGGACAACGCCGTGTGGACGACGCCGTGTGGACGACGTCCTGCGGACGACGTGGTCACGCGGAGGGCCCGACGGGGACAACCAGTCCGGACGAGCCAGGTTCCCGCGCCGCGCACCGTCCTTCCCGGAGCGCTGTCCTCCCTCGTGGGGTCCCCCTTACGGGTCCGTACGCCTGGAGGGGGACGCCGATGCAGCCGTCTGGTCTGACGACCCCGGTGGTGGGCGCCGCTACCTTCGAAGACGTGACTGTGATCGCAACCGAAAGCCTGAGCAAGCGGTTCCCGAGGGTGACCGCGCTTGACCGGCTCTCCTTGGACATCGGACCGGGCGTGACCGGCCTGGTGGGTTCCAACGGGGCCGGCAAGTCCACACTGATCAAGATCCTGCTGGGTCTGTCCCCCGCCACCGAAGGCCGGGCCGCGGTGCTCGGGCTCGACGTCGCCACCGAAGGCGGCGCGATCCGGGAGCGCGTCGGATACATGCCCGAGCACGACTGCCTGCCGCCCGACGTCTCGGCGACCGAGTTCGTCGTCCACATGGCGCGGATGTCCGGACTTCCGCCGACCGCGGCGCGCGAGCGCACCGCGGACACCCTGCGGCACGTCGGTCTGTACGAGGAGCGCTACCGGCCCATCGGCGGCTACTCGACCGGTATGAAACAGCGGGTGAAGCTGGCCCAGGCGCTGGTCCACGACCCGAAGCTGGTCCTGCTCGACGAACCGACCAACGGTCTGGACCCCGTCGGCCGGGACGAGATGCTCGGTCTGATCCGCCGTGTCCACACCGATTTCGGCATCTCGGTACTGGTCACCTCGCACCTCCTGGGGGAGCTGGAGCGGACCTGCGACCACGTCGTCGTCATCGACGGCGGCGCGCTCCTGCGGTCCAGCTCCACCAGCGACTTCACACAGACCACCACGACGCTGGCGGTCGAGGTGACCGACAGCGACGAGCACCCCGACGGTACGGACGCCCTGCGCACCGTCCTCCTCGGCGCCGGCACCAAGCTCCTGGGCCACGACGGCCTCGACGCCGAAGGGCTCCCGGGAGCGGGGCACATCCTCCTGGTGGAGGCGACGGGCGAGGAGACGTACGACCTGGTCCGCGACAGTGTCGCCGGGCTCGGTCTGGGGCTGATCCGGATGGAGCAGCGCCGTCACCGCATCGCCGAGGTCTTCCGTACCGAAGAGGCGCCCAAGGCCGTTCCGGCCCCCTCAGCAGGCGTCGGACAGCAGAAGGGGAGCGGTCGGGATGAGCACTGAGACCGGGACCGTGGCCGGGAGCGACACCTCCCGCATCCACAACATCGGATACCGCTCCTACGACGGTGTCCGGCTGGGCCGGGCCTACGCCCGCCGCTCGCTCTACTCGCAGTCCCTGCGGGGCTCGTTCGGACTGGGCAGGTCCGCCAAGTCCAAGGTGCTGCCGATGCTGCTGTGCGGGGTGATGTGCCTGGTGGCGCTGATCCTGGTCGCGGTCGCCATCGCCACGCCCGCCATGACGGAGCTGCCCATCAGGTACACGGACTTCGCGATCTACCTCCAGGCCGTCATCGGACTCTTCATCGCCTCCCAGGCGCCGCAGTCCGTGTCCAGGGACCTGCGGTTCAAGAGCGTGCCGCTGTACTTCTCGCGCCCGATCGAGCGGGTCGACTACGTACTGGCCAAGTTCGCCGCGATGGCCTCCGCCCTGCTCATCCTCACCGGGGTGCCCCTCGTCATCCTCTACGTCGGCTCCCTGCTGGCGAAGTTCGACCTCGCCGACCAGAGCAAGGGCTTCGGACAGGGGATGGTCTCGGTGGCGCTGCTCTCCGTGCTGTTCGCCGGGATCGGTCTCGTGGTCGCCGCCCTGACACCCCGCCGGGGATTCGGGGTCGCCGCGGTGATCGCGGTGCTGACCATCACCTACGGAGCGGTCTCCACGGTCCAGGCGATCGCCTGGCAGACGAGCTCGGCCGACGCCGTCACCTGGCTGGGGCTGTTCTCGCCCATCACGCTGATCGACGGCGTGCAGACCGCGTTCCTCGGCGCCGCCTCCGCCTTCCCCGGCGGTCAGGGGCCCGGAGCCGCCATCGGCGTGGTCTACCTGATCGTTGTCCTCGCGCTCGTCGCCGGCTCGTACGCCGTACTCATGCGCCGCTACCGGAAGGTCGGGCTGTGACCACCATCGAGATCGACCACACCTCCCGCTGGTTCGGCAACGTGGTCGCCGTCAACGACGTGAGCATGACCGTGGGACCCGGGGTCACGGGGCTTCTCGGCCCCAACGGAGCCGGTAAATCCACGCTGATCAACATGATGGCCGGGTTCCTCGCACCGTCGACCGGCAAGGTGACGCTCGACGGAGCGACGATCTGGCGCAACGAGGCGGTCTACAAGGCGATCGGGATCGTGCCGGAGCGGGAGGGCATGTACGACTTCCTGACCGGCCGCGAGTTCGTCGTCGCCAACGCGGAGCTACAGGGACTCGGCGACGCGGCCGCGGCCGCGGCGCTGGCCACGGTCGAGATGGAGTACGCCCAGGACCGCAAGATCTCGACGTACAGCAAGGGCATGCGCCAGCGCGTGAAGATGGCGTCCGCGCTCGTCCACGAGCCCTCGGTGCTGCTCCTCGACGAGCCGTTCAACGGGATGGACCCGCGCCAGCGGATGCAGCTGATGGAGCTGCTGCGCCGGATGGGGGCGGAGGGGCGCACGGTGCTCTTCTCCTCCCACATCCTGGAAGAGGTCGAGCAGCTCGCCTCGCACATCGAGGTGATCGTGGCGGGTCGGCACGCCGCGTCCGGGGACTTCCGGAAGATCCGCCGGCTGATGACGGACCGGCCGCACCGCTACCTCGTACGGTCAAGCGACGACCGGGCGCTCGCCGCGGCGCTCATCGCGGACCGTTCGACGGCCGGGATCGAGGTCGACGTGGCGGAGGGGGCCCTGCGCGTCCAGGCGGTGGACTTCGGCCGCTTCACCACGCTGCTGCCGAAGGTCGCCCGTGAACACGGCATCCGGCTGCTGACCGTCTCCCCGTCCGACGAGTCCCTCGAATCGGTCTTTTCCTATCTCGTAGCGGCCTGAGTAGTGGCCTGAAAGGAGCTGTGAAGCGTCATGTACGACCCCACAGTCGCCCGGCTCACCTACCGGGCCCTGCTCGGCCGGCGCCGGGCCGCCATCCTGTTCGTCCTGCCGGTCCTGCTGGTGGCCATCGCCGTGGCGGTGCGGGCGTTCGCCGGAGCTGACGACAGCGTGGCCTCCGGAGTCCTGGGCGGCTTCGCCATCGCCACGATGGTGCCGCTGATCGGCGTCATCGCGGGTACCGGAGCCATCGGTCCGGAGATCGACGACGGCTCCATCGTCTATCTGCTGGCCAAGCCCGTGAAGCGGCCGACGATCATCTTCACGAAGCTCATCGTCGCCATCGGTGTGACGATGCTGTTCTCGGCCCTGCCGACCCTCATTGCGGGGCTGATCCTCAACGGCAACGGCGGGCAGATCGCCGTGGCCTACACGATCGCGGCGCTGGTCGCCTCGATCGCGTACAGCGCGCTGTTCCTGTTGCTCGGCACGGTCAGCCGGCACGCCGTGGTCTTCGGCCTGGTGTACGCCCTGGTGTGGGAGGCGCTCTTCGGCAGTCTGGTGCCGGGCGCGCGGACGCTCAGCGTGCAGCAGTGGTCCCTGTCCGTCGCCGAGAAGGTCGCCGGGGACGGCCTGGTCACCTCGGACGTGGGCCTGCCGCTCGCGACGGTCCTGCTGGCCGGAGTCACGGTCCTCGCCACGTGGTACGCGGGGCAGAAGCTACGCGGTCTGAAGCTTGCCGGCGAGGAGTAGGACCCGGCACTCTCCCGACAACCCCCGCCCCTCGGGCGGGGGTTGTCCGCTTCCGTAGGGCCGTCCGCTCGTCGTGCTGGGTGGGTGGGGACCACCGGGAATCCGTGGCGTCGAGCGTTCGTGAACGCGGGGAAACCGGGGAAGGCCGGCATCGGCGAGGCAGTGGCCGCCGACCGGTCACCCGCTCGACGACCCCAGGACGTCGTGCCTCTCCCGTGACCTGTGTGTCACCCGTATCGAGGGCTGCCTTGTCGGCGTGAGGAGCGCGTTCCAGGAGTTCGGCCCCGTGCGGGGGCCGACGTCGCGGCGGCAGGACCCCCGGGTGGCCGCTTCCGCGCACGGGCGCGGCCACTTCCCGGAGGTTCGGCCGAGCGGTGAGGCAACGGCTTGCCGAGCCGTCGTCGGGGGTGGCGGCCCCCGCGCGTCCGATGCTCGCGTCCTCCGCGCACACTGCTGGCCTCACGGACCGGCCGCCGCGCGGGGCGGCCTAGGCGCGCGAAGCCGTCCGGAACAGTTCCTCCAGCACGACCGCGATGCCGTCGTGCTCGTTGGAGGCGGTGATCTCGTGCGCGACGGCTTTCAGCTCGTCGTGCGCGTTGGCCATGGCGACGCCGTGCCGCGCCCAGCCGAACATGGGGATGTCGTTGGGCATGTCGCCGAAGGCCACCGTGTCCGCCGCCTTGAGCCCCAGACGGCGGGCGGCCAGCGAGAGACCGGTGGCCTTGCTCAGCCCCAGAGGCAGGATCTCCACGACGCCCGGTCCTGCCATGACGACGTTCACCAGACTGCCGACGGCCTGCCGTGCGGCCTCCGTCAGCGCGTCGTCGTCGAGCTCCGGATGCTGGATGTAGATCTTGTTGAGCGGAGCGGTCCACATCTCGGCGGGGTCGCTCATGTAGAGCGCGGGCAGCGGGCCCTCCTGCACCCGGTACCCCGGGCCGACCAGGACCTCGCCGTCGAGCCCGTCACGGCTCGCCGCCATCGCGAGCGGACCGACCTCCGCCTCGATCTTGGACAGTGCGAGCCCCGCGAGCTGCCGGTCCAGGGTGAGGGAGGTCAGCAGCCTGTGCTCGCCCGCGTGGTAGACCTGTGCGCCCTGACCGCACACGGCGAGCCCCTGGTAGCCGAGGTCGTCCAGTATGTGCCGGGTCCACGGCACGGCGCGTCCCGTGACGACGATGTGCGCCGCGCCGGCCGCGGTCACCGCGGCCAGCGCCTCCCGGGTGCGTCCGGAGACCGTGTGGTCGTCACGCAGCAGGGTGCCGTCGAGATCCGTCGCGACGAGCTTGTAGGGAAAGGTCACTTGGAGACCGGCTCCAGCAGCTCGCGCCCGCCCAGGTAGGGGCGCAGGACCTCGGGTACGCGCACCGAACCGTCGGGCAGCTGGTGGTTCTCCAGGATCGCCACGATCGTGCGCGGTACGGCGCAGAGGGTGCCGTTCAGCGTGGCCAGCGGCTGGACCTTCTTGCCGTCCCGCATGCGGACCGAGAGCCGGCGGGCCTGGAAACCGTCGCAGTTCGACGCGGACGTCAGCTCGCGGTACTTGCCCTGGGTTGGGATCCACGCCTCGCAGTCGAACTTCCTCGACGCCGAGGCGCCCAGGTCGCCGGTGGCGACATCGATCACCTGGAAGGGCAGTTCGAGGCCGGTGAGCCACTGCTTCTCCCAGTCCAGGAGCCTGCGGTGCTCGGCCTCGGCGTCCGCGGGGTCGACGTACGAGAACATCTCGACCTTGTCGAACTGGTGGACGCGGAAGATGCCGCGGGTGTCCTTGCCGTACGTGCCCGCCTCGCGGCGGAAGCACGGCGAGTAGCCGGCGTACCGCAGGGGCAGCTTTCCGGCGTCGATGATCTCGTCCATGTGGTACGCCGCGAGCGGGACCTCGGAGGTGCCGACCAGGTAGTAGTCGTCCTTCTCCAGGTGGTAGACGTTCTCGGCGGCCTGGCCGAGGAAGCCCGTGCCCTCCATGGCGCGCGGGCGCACCAGCGCCGGGGTCAGCATGGGGACGAAGCCGGCCTCGGTGGCCTGTGCGATCGCCGCGTTGACCAGGGCGAGTTCGAGCAGTGCGCCGATGCCGGTCAGGTAGTAGAAGCGTGATCCGGAGACCTTGGCGCCGCGCTCCATGTCGATGGCGCCCAGGGCCTCGCCGAGCTCCAGGTGGTCCTTGGGCTCGAAGCCCTCCGCGCCGAAGTCACGGATCGTGCCGTGCGTCTCCAGGACGACGAAGTCCTCCTCGCCGCCGACCGGCACGTCCTCGTGGACGATGTTGCCGAGCAGCAGGAGCAGCCGCTTGGCCTCGGCGTCCGCCTCGTCCTGCGCTGCGTCGGCGGCCCTGACCTCGGCCTTCAGCTCCTCGGCCTTCTTGAGGAGCTCCGCGCGCTCCTCGGGCGTGGCCTTGGGGATCAGCTTGCCGAGCGACTTCTGCTCGGAGCGGAGTTCGTCGAAGCGCACGCCGGACGACCTGCGCAGCTCGTCGGCGGAGAGCAGGGCGTCGACGAGGGCGACGTCCTCTCCACGGGCGCGCTGGGAGGCGCGAACACGGTCGGGGTCCTCACGGAGCAGGCGAAGGTCAATCACCCCTCAAGGCTACCGGTGCGGGGATCCACCGCTCGAACCCATATCGACGAGCGTGGCGCTTTGCCCGAATTGCCGGAATCCATAATTGTGGGGATTCGCGGGCCGGCTCGCGGGTGGGGATCGTCAATAAAAGAGTCCGATTGCCTCGAAAAGGGAGCGGGCGGGCCTGTCGCTTGACGTATCACCGTTGTGCGCGGGGGGAGTTGAGGGCGGCGAGGGGGTCGGTTGTCCACAGGAGGTCGCTGATCCAATTAGTTATCCACAGGCTGTGAAGAAGATCTGTGGATGCCGGAAGAGATCGTTCCGAAAGCGACATGGGGGGCCAGGGGTTCGCGGCTCAAACCTCCTCCGTGCACTCATTCGGGTGGGTATTCCTCGTCTTCATGAGTTGATCAACGGAATTGGAGTGACACGAGGCGGGTCGTGCTTCCCTGGGGGATCCGGGTCACCCGGGGTGATATGTCGATGATGTCGCGTTGCGATGTCGACTTGTCCCCAGGTCGAAGGCGAAGCCTGTGGATAACTTTGCGCAGCGTGAAAATCGGCAGGTAGGACCGGGGGATATCCCGGCCCGGCCCCATCCCGCAGGCGTCAGGCCCTGCCGTCCTGGCTGCGGGCCAGCCAGTCGGAGGCCTCGGTGAAGTCCGTGTCGGACGTGCCGGTCCGCAGCGCGCCGACCTCGTCCGGCGTCACGCCCGCACGCGGGTACGAACCGAGGAACCGCACGTTCGGGCAGATCCGCTTCAGTCCCATCAGCGCCTCGCCCACCCGGCGGTCCGCGATGTGCCCCTCCGCGTCCACGGCGAAGCAGTAGTTCCCGATGCCCTCCCCGGTGGGACGGGACTGGATCAGCATCAGGTTGACGCCGCGGACGGCGAACTCCTGGAGCAGTTCGAGGAGCGCGCCGGGCCGGTCGTCGCCGAGCCAGATGACCACGGAGGTCTTGTCGGCCCCGGTGGGAGCGGACGGCCTGGCCGGACGCCCCACCAGCACGAAGCGGGTCTGGGCGTTCTCCGCGTCGTGGATCTCCGTCACCAGGGGTTCCAGCCCGTAGGTGGCCGCGGCGAACTCACCGGCGAAGGCGGCGTCGTAGCGCCCCTCCTGGACCAGCCGCGCCCCGTCGGCGTTCGAAGCCGCCGACTCCCACACCGCGTTGGGGAGGTGGGACGCCATCCAGTTGCGTACCTGGGGCTGGGCGGCGGGGTGCGCCGTGACGGTCTTGACGTCCGAGAGTTTCGTGCCGGGCCGCACCAGCAGCGCGAACGTGATGGAGAGCAGCACCTCGCGGTAGATCATCAGCGGCGCGCCCGTGGTCAGCTCGTCGAGGGTCGCGCTGATCCCGCCCTCCACGGAGTTCTCGATCGGGACGAGCGCGGCCGCCGCCTCGCCGCCGCGCACCGCGTCCAGTGCGGCCGGAACGGACACCATCGGGACGAGTTCACGGGTGGCGGCTTCGGGGAGCGTACGGAGGGCCACCTCGGTGAAGGTGCCTTCGGGACCGAGGTAGGCGTAGCGCGTGGCTGACATGCGGTCACCCTAGTGGGCCGACGGAGGAGGCCCGCGCCGGTGCCCGGCGGCGGGCGGGGCCCCGCCCCTCACCCCTCCAGCAGCCGCTGCCCCACGTACTCCCCGGACGCGGCGCCCCCGGGTACGGCGAAGAGGCCGCTCGCCTCGTGCCGGATGAACGGTGAGAGCGCGTCCCCCCGGTCGAGTTTGCGCTGGACCGGAATGAAGCCCTTGAACGGATCGGCCTGCCAGCACACGAAGAGCAGCCCGGCGTCCGGGGTGCCGTCGTCGGAGATGCCGTCGTGGTACGAGAACGGGCGGCGCAGCATCGCGGCGCCGCCGTTCTTCCCGGGGGAGGAGATCCGGGCGTGGGCGTTGGAGGGGATCAGCAGTCTGCCGTCCGGCCCTGCCTTGTCGAGGTCCATCGTGGTCCGCTCCGAGCCGCCGCTGAGCGGGGCCCCGTCCGACTTGCGCCGCCCAATGACCTGTTCCTGGTGCTCGACGGTGAGGTCTTCCCAATCGTCCAGCAGCATCCTGATCCGCCGTACGACGGCGTACGAGCCGCCCGCCATCCAGTCGGGCGCCGAAGGGTCCCCCGACGGGACGAAGATCCGCTTCTCGAAGTCGCTCTCACCGGGCTTCGGGTTGTTGGTGCCGTCGACCTGCCCCATCAGATTGCGCGCGGTCATCGGCCGGCCGGTGGCGCCCGGCGTGCGGTTGAAGCCGTTCATCTGCCACCGCACCCGGGCCGTCGAGCCGGTCTCCTTCTGGAGGGCGCGCAGTGCGTGGAAGGCGACGAGCGCGTCGTCGGCGCCGATCTGCACCCAGAGGTCGCCGTCGGACCGCTTGGCGTCGAGGTGGTCGGAGGAGAAGGCGGGCAGCGGGTCCAGGGCGTCCGGAAGCCGGTCGGCCAGGCCGGCGCGTGCGAAGAAGGTCCGCCCGAATCCGAAGGTGACGGTCAGCGAGGACGGACCGGCGTCCAGTGCCACCCCGGTGTCATGACCCGCTCCGTTCCCGGCGGCCTCACCCGCCATCAGCCGCGCTGCCACGGCGGACCAGCGGCGCATCAGGGAGGCCGCCTCCTTGCGCCCCGCGCCGGGGGCGAGGTCGAAGGCGACCAGGTGCCCCCGGGCCTGAAGCGGAGTGGTGATCCCCGCTTGATGTTTCCCGTGAAACATCGCCTCGGTCGAGCCGACCGAGGTCAGCGGCGCCGGTGTCTCCCCCCGCGTTGCCGCGTACCCGCCCGCACCGCCTGCCGCACCCAGGACAAGCCCTGCTGCTCCGGCCGCCCCGGCACCGCCGATCAGCCGCCGCCGGGAGACGACACCGGTGCCGTCGGAACCGGATCCGTCGCGGCGGACTGCGGAGGATCCGCCCTTTCCGGGGTTGTCCTTCTTCTTGCTCACCCTGCTCAGCCGATCTTCACGTTCTTGTCGATGGTTGTCTGGTCGATGTCCGACGTCCGCACCGTCACGGCGACCTTCCAGTCGCCCGCCATCGGGATCTGTACGCCGCTCGCGGTCCAGTGCCCCTCGGTGAGACGGTCGGGGACGACCGGCAGCGGGCCGATGTCCTTGGACTCCAGGGTGAAGGCGAGCTTCACCTCGGGGACGTCCAGCGGGCGTTCGTCGGGCCCGTCCACCCAGAGGTGCACGCTGTTCGAGCCGGTTCCGCCGGGCGAGATGTCCAGGCGCACCGTCCCCTTGCCGTTCCGGCCGCCGGTGTCGAAGGGCAGGCTCAGTTCCACCTGGCCGCCGTTCACCGGGGCTGCCGCCGGGGCGGTGGTGCCGCGCGCGGCCTCCTCCTCCGTACGGCCGGGCTCCGTGGACGTCAGGATCGTCGTGACGACCAGCAGCACCACGGCGATACCCGTCTCCACCATCACGGAGCGCCGCAGCCCCGAGCGGTCCGGATCGGCGTCGCGGGCGCGCTTCTCCTTCGTCGCGGTCAGAGCGGCGCGCTGCCGGGAGAGCTGCGCGGCGCGCTCCGGGGCCACCTCCTCCTCGGACACGCCGGCCGCCTCGTCAGCCACGGCGGCGGACTCCTCCGGTTCCGCCGTGCCTGAGGCCGGACCGGAGACCGGGACGGCTGCCGGAGGGACGGCCGCAACTGTGCCCTCGACGGACCCGACGGACCCGACGGACCCGACGGACTCGGCGGACTCGGCGGACTCGGCAAGCCGTCCCGTCCACCGCCGGGATATCCACGCGACCCCCACGAGCAGGGCGACGAGCGCGACCTTGATCAGCAGAAGCTGCCCGTACCGGGTGCCCGTCAGCGCGGACCACGAACCGACCTGACGCCAGGACTGGTAGAGCCCGGTCGCGGTGAGGACCAGCACACTGCCGAACGCGATGCGCGAGAACCGCCGTACCGCGGCGCTCGTGAGGTCCGGCGTCCGGTGGAGGGCGACCAGCAGGGCGGCGAGGCCGCCCAGCCAGCCGGCGACGGCGAGCAGGTGGAGCATGTCGACGGGCATGGCGATGCCCGGCTGGATCCCCGTCGAGGCGTGCTCGGCCAGCGCCCACGTACCGGCGATCCCCGCTGCGATGACCGCTCCGCCCGTGGCGAGCCCGAAGGTGAGGTCCTTCTTCTCCCTCTCGTCCTCGCGCTTGGCGTACGCCCCGAAGAGGACGGCGATGAAGAGCGCGGAGGCGCCCAGGAGCAGCAGCCGGGAGACCAGTGCGGCCCCCGGCTTGGTGTCGAGCACGGCCTGGAGTCCGTCGAGGTCGAAGGCGTCCGCGAGCTTTCCCGAGCCGGTGTACGGGTTGCGCAGCAGCAGCATGGCCAGGGTCGCCGCGGTGAGCGTGATCCACCCGCGGACGACGAGACGCTGCAACGGCCGTGCTCCGGCCCCGCGCTGCCAGCAGGCGAGCACGAAGGCGGACCCGCCCGCGAGCAGGATGAATCCGGCGTACGCGGCGTAGCGCGCGATGCCGTAGAGCACTCCCACGAGTCCGCCGCCGGCCTGGTCCGTGGGCAGCGCGACCGTGGTCTCCGAGGGAGCGCCGACGGAGAAGGTGAAGGCTCCCGAGACCGGATGGCTGTCCGCGGACACGGCCTGCCAGGCCACGGTGTAGGTGCCGTCGGGCAGGCCGCTGTGGAGCGTGACGGCGTAGCGCACGGTGCCGCCGCTCGTCAGGTCACGGGGAGCGCCGTCGTCGGCCCGCTCCCCGCTCGGGTCGAGGACCCGGATCGAGTCGTCGCCCATGGCGATCTGCTCGGAGAAGGTGAGCGTGACGTCGTCGGGGGCGGTGGCGACCACCGCCCCGTCCTGCGGGTCGCTCCCCGTGAGGGCGGCGTGCGCGGACGCGGGGCTCGCGGCTGCCAGCGCCAGGCCGAACAGCAGGCTGATCAGCGTGGCGAGGAGCGCGACCGCGGCGAGCGGCCGTCGTGCGGGGGAGGGCCCGAAGCGCGGGGCGGTGGCTGTCATGGGGCGTCAGTACCTCACTGCTTCTTCGGGTTGTAGGTGGTCTCCTTCACGGGAATGTCGACCGTGATGGGGTCGGCCTTCTCGAAGTGCAGTTCCACGGAGACGGTCTCGCCCCGCTTGGGCTGCTGCTTCAGTTCCGTGAACATGATGTGGCTGCCGCCGCGTTCGAGGTCGAGCTCGCCTCCGGCGGGCACCTCGAACGACGAGACCATCCGCATCGTCCGGTTCTTCGTCTCGTGGATGGAGACGTGGTCCGAGAGCGAACTGGTCACCGACGTGAGCCGGTCGGTGGCGTCGCCGCTGTTCCTCACGAGGAGGAAACCGGCCGCCATGTCGCTGACCGGCTGGGGCATGAAGGCTCCGGTCACCTCCAGCCGCGGCACGCTGTCGGAGGAACACGCCGACAGCGTCAGCCCCGTGGTGAGGGCCAGGGCGCCGGCTATGGCCGTGCGGCGGTTCACGGGGTCTCCCCCTTGACGATCATGGGGAGGTCCGCCGTGTAGTCCTCGGCCGTGGTGTCCTCGCTGTAGAGGACGTACCCCTTGTCGGTCTTCGGGGAGAACGCGATGACCTGGGACCCGTGCATGGAGACGACCGTGCCGTCCTTCTCCTTCTTCGGCGGGTCGATGCCGATGCCGATCTGCCGTGCTCCCGCCTGGATGGCCGGGAAGTCACCGGTGAGGCCGGTGAAGCCGGGGTCCTGGGCCTTGAGCCAGCTGCCCAGGGACGCCGGGGTGTCACGCTCGGGGTCCGTCGTGACGAAGACGACCTGGAGCGCGTCCTGGTCCGCCTTGGGCAGGGCCCGCTTGGCGAGGGCGATGTTGCTCATGGTCAGCGGGCAGACGTCGGGGCAGTTGGTGTAGCCGAAGTAGATGAGCGTCGGCTTGCCCTTGGTCCGCTCGCGCAGGTCGTACGTCTTGCCGTGCGTGTCGGTGAGGACGAGGTCGGGCTTGGTGAACGGCTGGTCGAGCACGGTCGCGGGCCGGGACCCGGCCGTGGCGGAGACCTCGGCGACGGAGTTGTCCGCCGTGTCTCCGCCGCTGCCGCAGGCCGAGAGGGTCAGTGCGGCCACGGCGGCGAACGCCGCGGCCAGCACCGTCTTCTTGCTGTGCATGGGGAACTGATTCCTGATCTGTGGATACGGGTGGTGGAACCGGTGGGATCAGGCGCTGCGGCGACGGCCGGCGAGCACGCCGAACGCGACTCCCGCGACACCCACGACGATGCCGACGATGCCCAGCACGCGGGCGGTGGTGTCGCTGCCCGACGAGGAGGCGACGTCCGAGGACGCCGTGGTCTCCTTCGTCTCCTCCGCCGCGCCGCCCTTGTCGTCAGCGGCGGCGCCGTGGGCGTCGGCCGCCGGGGCGGTCAGCGCGAGGACCGGGGCCGGGCTCTCCGGCTCCTCGCCGCCCGCGGTGGGCTCATCGATCCAGCGCACGACTTCCTTGTTGCTGTACGTCTGGAGCGTCTTGAAGACGAGCTGGTCGGCGTTCTCGGGCAGCTGGCCGACCGACAGCGGGAACTGCTGGAAGTAGCCGGGCCCGATGCCGCTGCCGTCCGCGGTCCAGGTGACCTTGGAAACCGCTTCGTTGATCTGCTTGCCGTGCACCTCGAGCGGCTTGGCCAGCTTGCTCCTGGTGATGTCGATCTTCCAGCCCGCCACCGGCTGCGGGCTGACGGACGCCAGCGGGTGGTCCGTCGGGAAGTTGACCTCGACCTTGACGGTGGAGGCGTCGTCGCGCTCGTTGGGGACCTTGAAGTTGACGGTGGCGTAGCCGCCCTTGGCGGCCTCGCCCTGCGGCTGCACGCTGACGTGCGCGGAGGCGGTGCCGGCGAGCAGCAGCACGGTGGACGCGGCGACGCCGCCGGCGAGGGCGATGCGGGAAATGTTCATGGCAGGGATCACTCCACAGGACACGAGGAAGGGTGGTCCGGCACGCGGAGGCGCGACGGCATCACGACCACCTCTTCACCGGAGTCCCGGAAGAGGGGCCGCGTCAGGCTGCGCGTACGTAGACGGGCGGCGGCCCGCGCCTGATCACCATGTGCTGCAGGGGGTCCCCGGTGGCCGGCGCGGGAGCGTCGACGGCCGTGCGGAGGGGGCGCGGCCCGGTCGTGGGCCGCCCCGGGAGTCCCGCACGCAGGGCGCGTACGAGTGCCGTCGCCGCCCGGAGGGCGCGGAGCCGGGCACCGGCCGCGAGCTGCCGGCCGCCCTGCGCCGAGAGCCTGGCCAGCCCGAAGAGGGCGATCTCGCCCCGGCGCAGCAGCCAGCCGGTCACGACGGCGGCGAGCAGGTGCCCCAGGAACATGGGCAGGCTGGGCAGGCCGGACATCACCGAGGACAGGACCGTCGGGTCGGCCGCGGAGGCCGCCGCTCCCGGCGCGAGGTGGGTGTGGCCCTGGACCACCGTCGCGGGGTCCAGGCCCGCGGTGGTCACGATGCGGTGCGCGTCACCGGCGCTCAGCTGCGCCGGTCCGGCACCGCACACCAGCCCGGCGGCGAAGCGGATCAGCGAGTCGTCCCCGGAGCCCGTCGCGGTGGCCGACGTGTGCCGTCCGAGTCCGAACAGGACGTGCAGGGCGACCTGCCCGGCCGTGAGGGCCGCCGTGATCGACAGGAGGGTCCGCTCCCGCCCGGCGAGCACGGCCACGACGGCGAACACTCCGGCGAAACCGGCCGGCAGGGTCCACCCGGGCACGCTCGCCCCGGAGGCGAAGCCATGTCCGGCGGCGGCGAGCACGACGCAGACCGCGGTGAACACCGCGGTCCTCAGGAGCCGCATACCGGCTCCGGCGCGTGCGACAGGCATAGACATGGCCGGGTCATCATCCCACCAGTCCCCCGGTCTCCGTACGGCAGGTCCGGAAGGTCGGCATCCGTCCCCATCCGGGAGTGATCAGGGGGTGTTGCACCTGTTCACGGACGCCCCGGAGCCGTCACCGGGACCCGGCATACACCGATGAACGGAATATCCGCATCCGCCGAATGAGGGCTGTCACAGCCGAACCGTGCTTACGACGCGCCCATCACGGCAATACGTATCGGTATGTCGAGCCGCAGCCAGGAGGCTGGAGCATGAGCATGTGGTGGTCACTCCATTTGCGGCGCGAAGCTGCGAGCGTTCCGCTCGCCCGGCGATTCCTGCTCGGCACGATGGAGACGGCGGGGGTCGATCCGGACATCTCCTACGACCTCTCGGTCGCGCTCAGCGAAGCCTGTGCGAACGCCGTCGAACACGGTGGCGGCCGGGCGGGCACGGGAGGGGCGGGGGACGCGGACGCTGCTTCCGCCGGTGACGAGCGATCCGGACGCGCCTGCGGGCAGTACCGGGTCACCGCGTATCTGGACGGCGAGAAATGCCGTATCGAGGTCGCCGACTCGGGGCCGGGGTTCCCTTCCCGGCGCACGCTTCGCACCGCCCCACACGCGTCCGCCGGGTCTCCGCCGGACGCCCGCCCGGCCGCCTCGCACGGGCGGACCGCGGTGCGTCCACCGGCCATGGCCGAGAGCGGGCGCGGGCTCTGCCTGATCGAGGAACTCGCCGATCACGTCCACTTCGGCAACCGGCCCGGACGCGGCGCCGTGGTGAGCTTCGACAAGGTCCTGAAATGGCGGGAGGGCGCGCTGCTCATGGTGTCCTGAGCAGCGCGCCCCCGGGTGCGCGGGACGCGGCCGTCCGCGTCGCCGGTGTCAGCCCTTGAGCCGGGCCATCCACGCCTCGACCTCGTCGGACCGGCGCGGCAGCGTGGCGGACAGGTTCCGGTTGCCGTCCTCGGTCACGAGGATGTCGTCCTCGATCCGCACACCGATCCCCCGGTACTCCTCAGGCACGGTCAGGTCGTCGGCCTGGAAGTACAGTCCGGGCTCGACGGTGAGGCAGACCCCGGGCTCCAGTGTGCCGTTGACGTACGACTCGGTGCGCGCGACGGCGCAGTCGTGGACGTCCATGCCGAGCATGTGGCCGGTGCCGTGCAGCGTCCAGCGGCGCTGCAGACCCAGCTCCAGCACCTTCTCCACGGACAGGTCGCCCAGCAGGCCCCACTCGACCAGCTTCTCGGTGAGGACACGCTGCGCGGCGTCGTGGAAGTCGCGGAAGGACGCTCCGGGCTTCACCGCCGCGATGCCGGCCTCCTGCGCCTCGTACACCGCGTCGTAGATCTTGCGCTGCAACGGCGAGAACGTGCCGTTGACGGGCAGGGTCCGGGTCACGTCGGCGGTGTAGAGCTCGTCGGTCTCCACGCCCGCGTCGAGCAGCAGCAGTTCGCCGGAGCGGACCGGGCCGTCGTTGCGGACCCAGTGCAGCGTGGTGGCGTGCGGACCGGCCGCGCAGATCGAGCCGTAGCCGATGTCGTTGCCGTCGACGCGGGCACGGAGGAAGAAGGTGCCCTCGATGTAGCGCTCGCTTGTCGCCTCGGCCCTGTCGAGGACCTTCACGACGTCCTCGAAGCCGCGCGCCGTGGCGTCACAGGCCTTCTGCAGCTCGCTGATCTCGAAGGCGTCCTTGACCAGACGGGCCTCGGAGAGGAAGACGCGCAGCTCCTCGTCGCGCTCCGCGGTGACCTTGTCGGTGAGGGCGGCCTCGATGCCCGCGTCGTGCCCGCGGACCGCGCGCACCGGGCCGGTCGCCTCGGCCAGCGCGGCCGGGAGCTCGCGGACGTCCTTCGCCGGGATGCCCAGCCGCTGCTCGGCCTCGGCGAGGGAGTGGCGGCGGCCGACCCACAGCTCGCCCTGGCCGTCGAGCCAGAACTCGCCGTTCTCGCGGTCGGAGCGGGGCAGCAGGTACACCGTCGCCTCGTGCCCGCCGTCGGCGGGCTCGAGCACCAGGACGCCGTCCTGGGTCAGGTCGCCGGTGAGGTACGCGTACTCGGTGGAGGCGCGGAAGGCGTACTCGGTGTCGTTGGAGCGGGTCTTCAGGTTGCCCGCGGGGACGACGAGCCGCTCGCCGGGGAACCGCGCGGAGAGCGCGGCGCGCCGTGCGGCGGTGTACGAGGCCTGGGCGATCGGCTCCAGGCCGTGCAGCTCGGTGTCGGCCCAGCCGGACTTCATGTTCTCGGCGAGCTCATCGGAAATGCCCGGGTACAGGCCGTTCTTCCGCTGCTTGATCGGCTCTGCTTCTGCTGTCTCCGGGGTCTCCGGGGCGAGCTCCTCAGACACGTTATGTCCTCCTTGTACGACACTGGGCCCTCTCCATCGTACGGGCGTACGGAAGGGGGCCCAGTGCCGGAAGGCCTCTTACCGGTGGAGAGCCGTCCTCAGTCGAAGCGCACGGCCAGCAGGGCCACGTCCTCGTCGCCCGCCCCGCGTGCCCGGCCGTCCGGCGGGAGGGCCCGCAGGACGTGGTCCGCCACGTCTCCGGGGTCCCGGCGGAGCGCTTTCGGGATCCCGGCCGCGGCCGAGCGCAGCCGCGCGAACGCCCGGTCCCTGGTGTCCCCGGTGCGGCGCAGCAGTCCGTCGGTGTAGAGGAGCACCGTCTCGCCGGGCAGGGGCGTGAACTCCACACTCGGTGCCTCCCAGCAGGAGAGCATGCCCAGCGGCGCGGAGAGGGCCGTCTCCACGAACTCCGTGCGCCGCTCACCGGTCACCAGCGGCGGGGTGTGCCCGGCCCCGGCGAGCAGGAGTGTGCGCCGGGCAGGCTCGCAGTAGGCGTAGAGGGCGGTCGCCGCGGAGGCCGGCTCCGTCAGCCGCAGCAGCAGCTCCAGGTCGGACAGCACGGCGACGGGGTCCTCGCCCTCCATCACCGCGTAGGCCCGCAGACCGGCGCGGAGCCGGCCCATGGCGGCCAGCGCGGCCGGTCCGGAGCCGCCGGCCGACCCGACGGCCAGCCCGAGCGCGTCGTCCGGGAGCGTCAGTGCGTCGTACCAGTGGCCGCCGCCCTCGGGTCCGGCCAGATGGCGGGAGGCGAGCCGCACCCCGGGAACCCGGGGCAGCCGGCTGGGCAGGAGTTCCTCGGCGATGACGGCGGCGTCCGCCCTGGCGCGCTCCAGTTCGAGCAGCCGGGCCAGGTGCTCGGCGGCGTAGCGGGCGTACACCCCGACGAGATGGCGTTGGCGTTCCAGCGGTTCGGCCGGTTCGTCGTACAGCCAGACGGCGGCACCGAGCCGGCCGGCGGTTCCGGCGGTGAGGGGCTGGGTGTAGCTGGCGGCGTACCCGAGGCGGGCCGCGACCTCGCGGCAGCGGGGGTCGAGGCCGGCGTCCTGGAGGATGTCGGGGCTGGCGAGGGGGCCGTCGGTATCAGGGAGCCCGTCGAGGAAACGGCCGTACGCCGTCGCGCTGCGGGGCACCGTCTCGATGTGCCCCAGCTCGGCGTGCGCGAGGCCGAGCCCGATCGTGCGCGACGGACCGGCGCCGTCGGCGGGGTCGAGGACGAGGAGCCCGCGGGCGGCGCCGACCAGGGCCGCCCCGGCGCCGAGCAGCTCATGGAGGGCACTGTCCAGCGTGCCGGTCCCGGCCAGTCGTTCGGTGAGTTCGTGCAGTGTGGTGAGGTCGGACACCCACCCGGCCAGCCGGTCCTGGATGAAGGCTCCCGGCGCGGACGGCACACCTTCCGTGGGCGCGGCAGTGTGCGTTGAAACGGGAACCACGGGATCGATTCCGGCCACTTTCGGAAGGTGCGGGGCACTCATGGCAGTCGGCTTTCCGACCGGTGCGTCGTGTCGAATAGCATCGCAAACCCCCATGTCGTGCTGCGCCGCTATCGGTGCAACCACATGTACACGTCCCCACATGTACACGCACAAGTAAGGTCATGTCCAGCATTGTCCGTACGGTATTTATGGTGTCCGTGGGACCACGAACTTGGCCGAAAAATGCACCCCTGGAGCGCATTTTGCGATCGACTGGGGGCGCTCGACAGAGGGCACCCTCGGGGTGAAATGCCGGAGGGAGCGTCATCCCGGGCATGCTGGGTACGTAATCGTGGATGGCCAGGGGCAGTTGAGACCGCCCTGGAACCCGACAGCGAGCCTGGGCGTCCACCAGGGTGACGGCCGCCCGCCCACCCCGATTCGCGGGGTTGTACAAGGGACGGCACGCGCGCTGCGCACGCCGACAGCGCGATGTCTTGACTGGACCCGGCTCGGTTCAACTCGGTTCGACTCGGCTCAGCTCCATTCTGTTCGGTTCCACTCTGCTCGGCTCGGCTCACGCGCGGTACCGACCACCCGTCCGTACCGCAGACATGATGGGCGAGCACGCACAGCGAAGAGACGCCCACGTGGTGTAACGAACACGTGGCGCGATGTGGACCTCGGCGTTCAACGGAAAGGAACGAGCGCTCATGCGCGAGATCCTCGGAAGGCGACGCAGGCGACGGCCCCGGCGCCAGGAAAGCTCCGCCCAGCTCGACGCGGCGCTGACCTGCGCCACGGTCAGGAAGTGGCCCGTGCTCCCAGGAGCAGGGCTGGCGACGGGAGCCGTGCGCGGCGAACGCGGCCGCGGCTGCGCCTGTCCCGACCCCGAGTGCGCCGTACCCGGCGCACACCCCTTCGACCCAGGTCTCCTGGCGGCGACCACCGACGCCCGCATGGTGCGCTGGTGGTGGACCAACCGGCCCACCGCCCCGGTCGTCCTGGCGACCGGCGGTCAGGCCCCCTGCGCGCTGAGCCTGCCGGCCGTCGCCGGCGCCCGGGCGCTGACCGCGCTCGACGGCCTGGGCCTGCGGCTCGGCCCCGTGGTGGCGACCCCCACCAGGTGGTCGCTGCTGGTCGCCCCCTACACCCTGGAACGGCTCGGGGAACTGCTGCACGCCCAGGACTGGGTGCCCAGCTCCCTGCGGTTCCACGGGGAGGGCGGCTATCTCCTCCTGCCCCCCTCCGAGGTGGGCACGGGGCAGGTGCGCTGGGAGCGCGCACCGGAGGCCGGGGACGCCGCGCCGTGGCTCCCGGACGTGGAATCCGTCCTGGACGCGCTCGTCGAGGCGAGCAACGGAGCTCCGGACGGCGGCAGCCGGCTCGCGTACTGAGCGGCCGGGGGTTCACCGACGGCGGCCGGGGATTCGTCTACGGCGGCCGGGGTTCATCGACGCGGGACCGGCGGGCGGCTCACCCGTACAGGGGTGCGGGGCCGCCCGGGTTCCGTGTATCCATGACGGGTGGATGCAATTGCATAGTGCTCCGCCGGTTCCCGAGGGTTTTCCCGGGACATTCCGCGGATTGCGGAAACGGTGCCCGCGGTGACGCCGATGTGAATGTCTCCCCGGAGTCGCATGCCCTTTCCCGTGGCCGCCGGCGCCCCGGATTTCTTGTCCGAAAGCGCACGCCCGTACGGCCGGTGCGCCCCCGCCGCGTACCCGCTCCGGGGCGGAACGCGCGAGGTGGGGCGTGCGGCGGGCTCCACCGGGCGTACGGCCTGGCGGCGGTACGGGCGGGTGTGAGCCGGGCGGAATCGGACCGAGCGGTCGCGGCGGGACACCTGTGCGCCGAGTGCTCCGGCGTGCGCCCCAGCTGTCCGGGCGGGCTTCCCGATCCGGAAACGAAGACGCCCGGCCGCTGGCGACGGGGGATGCACCAGCGACCGGACTTCCAGAACCGTAACAAGAGATCTGCCGTTAGCAAATTCGATGTCGCCTATTCGGACAGCGATTTACCGACGGGTACGGGGAGTTGTGACGGGAGTCACCGCGCCGCCCCGGCTCTCGTCACTGTCAGCTGAGCGTCACCTGGCGGTTGGTGAGCCCGCCGCGCGCCCGCCGCTCCTCGCCGGTCAGCGGAGCGTCCGAAGCGAGGGCCCCGGCGAGCCGCTCGGCGAACTGCGCCGCGGGCTTCTCGCACTCCTCGGCCCCCATGGTGACCGGAAGGTCCCAGACCGGGACCATCAGCCCGTGGGCGCGGAACGAGCCCACCAGACGGGTGCCCTCCCCGAGCGAGGAGGCGCCCGCCGCGTGCAGCCGGGCGAGCGCGTCGAGGAGCTGCTCCTCGGGGTGCGGCATGACCCAGCGCAGGTGGTTCTTCTCCGGCGTCTCGCACCAGTACGCCGCGTCCACGCCGGAGAGCCGGGTGGTGGGGATGGCCGCCGCGTTGGCGCGCTCCAGGGAGGCGGACACCTCCGGAGTGGCGTTCTCCGCGTCGGGGACCCAGAACTCGAAGCCGGAGTGCACGACCGGCTCGAACGCGGCGTCGGGGGCCAGGACGTCCTGCAGCCGCGGGCCGTCGGCCGGAACCCGGCGGGCGGCGACCGGCGAACCGGGCTCGGCCTCCAGCGCGCGCTGGAGGGTGTCCGCGAGATCGCGGCTGAGGTCCCCGGACGAGGTGTCGTTCTGGAGGGCGAGCAGGACGGAGCCGTCGTCGCGGCGCAGGGCCGGCCAGGCCATCGGCAGGACGGTCGCCAGCGACACGGACGGCACACCCTCGGGCAGTCCGTCCTTCAGCGTCAGCTCGACGGTGGCGGCGGGAACCAGCTCGCGCAGGGCGATCCAGTCGCACTCCCCGGGGATTCCCTCGAAGGGGCGCTGGACCAGCTCGGTCACGGCCTGGGCGGCGGCGCGTCCGTGACACGCCTTGTACCGGCGGCCCGAACCGCACGGGCAGGGCTCACGAGCCCCTACGACCGGGATTTCACCGTCCTTGAGCTGCGGCTTCCCGGCCTTGGACTGAGGGCGCTTCTTGGCCATGGTGGGCGTTCTCCCGATTGCGACAGTGCGGTCTCGGGCGCGAGCCTAGCCGTCCCCGTCATCACCGGGGCACACCCGCCGTGGCCCCCTCGCGGACCGTTCGGTGCGCCGCGCGTACCACCGCTCTCAGCCCGCGTCGTCGAAGGCCTCGAGGACGTCGGCGAGTTCCAGCCCGTCCAGCGAGCCGAATCCACTCATTCCGCGCAACCCGTCCAGGCTGTTCAGCCGGGACCGCTCACGGCGTGACCGCGCGGATGCCGGGGCCGCCGTCGGGAAGCCGCTGTGCCGGTGCGCGGAGACCAGGGCCCACACGGTGACCTCGCCGACCGCGTCGTCGCGTACGCCCCACTCCTGGGCCAGGGCGCTGATGATGTTCAGCCCGCGCCCACCGCGCGCGGTGACCGACGGTGTGGACGGGACCGGCCTGGTCGGTCCGCCGCCGTCGGTGACCTCGACGGTCAGGTCGCCCCTCCTGTCGACGTGCCACGCCGCGCGGACGTCGCCGTCACCCGCCTCCGAGTGCTGCCCCAGCGGTCTGCCGTGCCGGCAGGCATTGCTGAGGAGTTCGGAGAGGATCAGCACGGCGTCGTCGACCACGGTGTCCGGGACCCCGTTGCCGCGCAGCTGCTCGCGCATACGGTGCCGCGCCTGCCCCACGCCCGCAGGGCCATGGGGTACGGCCATGCTCGACGACGTCGGCACTTCCTGTGCCACCACAAACGCCACCCCCGAGACCTCCTTTGCCCCACGCCACGGATTGGATGCCCTTCTGGACTCTGCCGGAAACCGGCCAAAGCCCTGCCAGTGATGCACTCGTAACGATCGATAGCGGAGTGAATGCGCCGGTGCACCCCCCGTAACTGATGCTAAGAGCGGCCAAGTTGCGACAGAACCTGTTTCGGGCGGTTCGTGATGATTGCTTCCACCCCGAGGCGTACGCAGAGTTCGACGTCCTCCGGCTCGTTCACGGTCCAGACGTGCACCTGGTGCCCCGCCCGGTGCAACCGCTCGATGTACCCGGGGTGATTGCGTACGATCCGCATCCCCGGGCCGGCGACACGGGCCCCGGCGGGGAGGCGGCCGTCGCGCAGCCGGGGTGAGACGAACTGCATCAGGAAGACGGTCGGCAGGGTGGGGGCGGCGGCCCGGACGCGGTACAGGGACCGCGCGGAGAAGCTCATGACGCGTACCGGGGACGGCCCGTCCGCCGGCGGCGCGTCCAGACCGAACCGTCCGAGCAGATGGAGCAGGCGTTCCTCGACCTGGCCCGCCCAGCGCGTGGGGTGCTTGGTCTCGATGGCCAGCTGGAGCGGGCGCCCTGTCACCCGGACGTCGTGCACCAGTTCGAGGAGCCGCTCCAGGGTGAGCACGGAGGTGAGCTCCCCCGGCACCGGATCCCAGTCCGGCGACTCCTCGTGGTCCTTCCAGGAGCCGTCCTTCCACGAGCCGAAGTCGAGGGCGGCCAGATCGGACAGCTCCAGGGCGGAGACGGCACCCCGGCCGTTCGACGTGCGGTTGACCCTGCGGTCGTGCACGCAGACGAGCTGCCCGTCCGCGGTGAGGCGTACATCGCACTCCAGGGCGTCCGCCCCGTCCTCGATGGCCTTCCGGTACGCGGCCAGGGTGTGCTCGGGGGCGTCGTCCGAGGCCCCGCGGTGCGCGATGACCTGGATGGGAGGCTGTTGTGAGGGCAGACGGGCGTGAGTCACCGCGTCATCGTGTCACCGGGACGCGTCAGGTGCCGAGACCTTGTTGCGTAGGACCGTTTTGCCTGATGTAAAGATTGGTGTGCGGATGCACAGGTCCTGCTTACAGTGGCCTGACGTGCTGTGGGAAAAGCTGACCGCAGACACGTGCACAGCGGATCTCTTGCCGAATGCCGAGTGGAACCGAGGAGTAAAGAGCTGTGAGCACCGAGAACGAGGGCAACGAGGGCACCGCGGTTCCGTCCGTACCGTCCGTTCCGTCCGCACCTCCCGTGCCGGCTGCCGCTCCTGAGGGCACCCCGCAGGGGGGCTCGTCCGCGCCGGAGGCCCCCGCGGACGCTCCGACGGCACAGGGTCCGGCCGCGACCCACCAGGAGGGCGCAGAGCCGTCCGCGGCGCACGAGCAGCACCCGTACGCGCCGCCGTCGCCGCAGCAGCCTCCGGCCGACCCGGCCGCCTGGCCGCCGCCCCCTCCCGCCGTCCCCTCGTACGCCGACGGCGGCAGCCCCCCGGTCTGGGGCGCCCCGGTGCCCTCGGAGCCCGGGCCCCCGCGCAAGCGCCGCGGGAGCGGCCTGGTCGCCGCGGTGGCGGTGGCCGCGCTGGTCGCGGGCGGCATCGGCGGAGCCCTCGGCTACTGGGCGGCGGACAGCAACGGCTCCGGCTCCTCCGGGTCGACCACGGTCGCGGCCTCCAACAGCCCGAAGGACTTCAAGCGCGAAGCGGGCACCGTCGCGGGCGTGGCGGCGAGCGCCCTGCCCAGCGTGGTCACCATCGACGCGCAGTCCGGCGACGGCGAGGGCGGCACGGGCACCGGCTTCGTGTACGATAAGGAGGGCCATATCCTCACGAACAACCACGTGGTGGCCTCCGCGGCGGACAGCGGCCAGCTGACCGCGACGTTCTCCGACGGCAAGAAGTACGACGCCGAGGTGGTCGGCCGGGCACAGGGCTACGACGTGGCCGTGCTGAAGCTGAAGAAGGCCCCGGACGGACTGACCCCGCTGGCCCTGGGGGACTCCGACAAGGTCGCGGTGGGCGATTCCACCATCGCGATCGGCGCGCCGTTCGGCCTCTCCAACACGGTCACCACCGGCATCATCAGCGCGAAGAACCGCCCGGTGGCCTCGGGTGACGGTTCCAGCAACAAGAACTCCTACATGAGCGCCCTCCAGACGGACGCCTCGATCAACCCGGGCAACTCCGGCGGACCCCTCCTGGACGCGGGCGGTGCGGTCATCGGCATCAACTCGGCGATCCAGTCCACCAGCGGCGGGGGCGTCGGTCAGTCCCAGGCGGGCTCCATCGGCCTCGGCTTCGCCATCCCGGTCAACCAGGCGAAGAACGTCGCCGAGCAGCTGATCAAGACGGGCCAGCCGGTCTATCCGGTGATCGGCGCGACCGTGACGATGGAGGAGAAGACCGGCGGCGCCGTCATCTCGGACGAGGGCGCGGGCGGCACCCCGGCCGTTACCCCGGACGGCCCCGCGGCCAAGGCCGGGCTGAAGGCCGGCGACATGATCACCAAGTTCAACGACACCGCGGTCGAGAGCGGGCCGACGCTGATCGGCGAGATCTGGACCCACAAGCCCGGCGACAGGGTCACGCTCACCTACAAGCGCGACGGCCGGACGGAGACGGCCGAACTCACCCTGGGCGAGCGCAAGGGCGACAGCTGACCGGCTAGGCTGTCCCACGCATCGAGCCGCCCCGGGCCACCGGGGCCGGCGCCGAGGCGGGGTGGGTTGCCCGAGCGGCCTAAGGGAACGGTCTTGAAAACCGTCGTGGCGCGAGTCACCGTGGGTTCAAATCCCACACCCACCGCGGGTGAGAGGCCCCTGACCAGTACGTATGGTCGGGGGCCTTTGCCATGCCCGTTCCCTGCCAGGTACCGCTGTTCCCCCTGGTTTCCCGCTCTGTCGGGCACGGAAGGGGCACGCGGGGGGCACGGAGGCATACGTCAGCACATGCACCTCAGTCGCCTGCGAACCACACATAGCTGCCCGGGGTGGCTGCGCACTGTTCGAGTACCACCGAGAGATCGTCCAGCGCCGCGCGCTGGAGCTCGTCCGCGCACTGTTCTTTCAGGCGGGGCACTTCGATGAGTGCTGCTGAGGCTTCCTGCTCGTTCATCACCGTGTCTCCGTAGAGATCGACGGCTGGAAGGCGACCAGGAACGCCGAGATAGTGAAGCGACCCAAGCGCGTCGGCCAACGCCTCGCCGTTCCCGTAGCAGCCTCGCAAGAACGTCCTGCGTGCCTTCTTCCAGTTGCGCGCCGGGCGAGCAGAGTGCAGTTCCACATCGATTCCCACGCACGCATCATGCCCGGGGTGACGGTTCCCTCAAGGGGATACCGCCGCTGAGCCATGAATCGGGATCTCGTAGACGATCTCGCAGTGTGCCGCGGGCACCACGATGTCCGCCGTCTCCACGGGACGGCCCTGGTCGCTGTAGTACGTCCGGCGGATGTGCGTCACGAGTGCGGCCTTCTGGATACCGAGCAGCGACGCCTCCTCGGCGGTCGCGTGCCGAGGTTCGGGCTGCTCTACCGCATGGCTGACGGTGACTCCGATCGCGGCCATGCAGTTCACGACTCCCGCCCCGGCATGGGGCCCTCCCTCGGGGAGGACGACGAGTGTGCCGGCGGTGAGGTCGTAGGGCTCCCAGCTCGTCGACAGCTGCACCGGCCTGCCGTCCGCCAGGAACTCGTACGTCGTCTTCACGCACAGCTCGCCCTCGGCCACCCCGAGCCGCGCCGCGATCTCCGCCGGGGCCGGCACCTTCGCGTCGGTCCGGCTCTCCCAGTCGCCCTGTCTGCCGAGCGCCTTCATGTCCTGGCGGAACGGAGCTCCGCCGGGCTGCTCGCGCGCTGTTGACCGGACGACCCGTACTCGCTGCCGGGTCTCGGCGACGTACGTACCCGATCCGGCGCGGCCTTCCAGTACGCCTTGGGAGATCAGCAACTCCTGTGCCCGGCGCACCACGTTCTCGCCCACGCCGCACTCCTGGCCGATCTGGGCGCGGGAGGGGAGGCGGTCTCCCGGCTCCCAGACGTGTTCCGCGATGCGCCGCCGGAGTTCGTCGGCGATGCGGAGATACGGCGGGTGCTCAGACAGATGGAAAATCTGGTCCGCAGTTCGGTAGGGCCGCCCGTCGTCGTCGTGACCGGCGGCGTGGTCAGGGGAGTCGGCGCGGCGTCGTCAGGCGGGCTGCCGAGGCGATGGCGGCGCGGGCCTCCTGCGCGGTGAGGCCGGTGCTGATCGCCGCGTCGGTGAGGGCGTCCGCGAGGTCGTCGCCGAAGCCGTGTTCGTACGCGCGGCAGGCGGCCCAGAACAGGCGGGTGTTGCGCTGGCCCTCGTGTGCGGCGCGTACGAACTGGACCAGGCCCTGTCCCTGCCCGGCGGGTGCCGTCCGGCCCACGGGGCGCCTGGGGCGCGGTGGGGGCGTGAGCAGGCGCAGGAGGGCGCCGGGGCAGGCGGCAGGTGCCAGGTGGGCCGTACCGGGGGCGAGCCGGTAGCGGCCGTGCGTCGTGACCGAGCCGGGGCCGACCAGGTAGCCGCCCGCTCCGCGTACGTCGATACCAGGGGCGAGGCGGCCGGCGGAGTTGGGTACCGGCACGTCCTGCGGGCCCGTCAGCCAGAGGTGCCGTCCGCCGCTGGGCGTGAGCACCGTAACGGTCGGCGGGATGGTGAACAGGTGCTGGAGAGCAAGCTGTTGGAGTGCGGCCACGGAGTCGTTGCCGTGTGCGGTGTCGATGTCGAGGTCGATGCCGATGAGCCGGTGCGGCGGGCGTCCGCAGGCGATGCCGTACCCGGTCACCCTGGGTGCCGCCGCGAAGAGCGCGCGGACGGCGGCCGGATCGGTGGTGGCGTCGTGGACCCCGTGGCCCGGCAGTCCGCACGCGCCCCGGCAAGGCGTGGGAGGGTCCTCGCCGTGGTGTGGTGAGCGCAGTGCGGGCAGCTTGGTGGCGGACAGCGGGAAGACGGGGAGCCCGCGCTCCGCGGCGGAGAGCGCGTGGGCCAGGGCCAGGGTGGCGGTCTGCCGGTCGATGGTGGCCATGGAGCCATTTTCGTACAAGCGTTCGATGAAGGGAAGGGGGTCGGGCTTCCGGTCCGCGCCGGCGGACTCTTCCCGCTGCCCGGGGTGCGTTCTCTCGCGGAGGCCGGCCCGGGAGGTTTATCGGGTGTTCGTCATACGTGCGGGGGAACCGCGCGTCTGGTGGGTTCGGCGGGGGCCCGCTGGGCAGCTTTGGTCCCGCGACGTCGTGACCAGTACCGGGGCGGTCGGCCAACTGCTCCGGAATCAGCCGTACAAGCACCGCATTCCGGGTTTCTGGAGGAATTGACATGGCACGTATCCGTACCGCTCGCGCCCTCGCCGCCGTCGCCGCCCTGCCTCTTGCCGCCGCTCTCTTCGGAGGGGTCGCCGTGGCCGACAACGGTTCGTTCGCGAACGACGGATCGAACGCGGCGGTGGCCACCATCGGATCCGCCGGAGTCGGAGGGAACAACTCCGGGAACTCGTCCACCTCGCTGCAGCAGGCCGTTGGTCCGGGTGCCTCCAACCACAGCAATTCGGCCCAGGTGACCGGATCGGCCTTCACCGTGATCGACCAGTCCACGCACATCGTCGCGGTGACCTTCTCGCCGCTCTGGTGAACACGGCGGGGCGGCCCGTGCGTCGGCGGTCACGGACGCCGACGCACGGGCCGCCTCCGTACGGTCGCCCTCGCGCCCTCGCCCCCTCGTGTGCTCGCGTGCTCATGTGCCTTCGGGCGGCCCCGGGTGTCGAGTCCGATGCTCCAGGGCAGGGAGGGGGATGCTCCGGGGCGAAGAGGGCGCCCCGAGGCGAGGGGGAGGGCGCCTTGGGGCGAAGGGCGGTGCCCGGGGTGAGGGGGACGTATCCCAGGCGGGGTGAGGGGGAGGCTGCCTGGGAGTGAAGGAGGGGCGCACGTTGTGGGGCGAGGAGTGCCCGGGGCGAGGGGGACGTATCCCAGGCAGGGTGACGGGGGAGGCTGCCTCGGAGTGAAGGAGGGGGCCCCGTGGTGGGGCGAGGCGTGCGTCATGGTGAAGGGATGCGTATCCCAGGGTGACCGTGCCGGTGCCTCAGGGTGAGGACCCTGAGGCGGGTCGGCCGACCCTCCACCTTCAGGAGGTGAGGCCCGCCCGGACCGTACAACCTGAGGCGGACGTGGCTTCGGGACCTGGGGCCGATCCCCTCGTCCGCGTGCGCTCCTAGCGTGGAGTTATGACCACGCCAGTCTGCACCGGCGCCTCCCGGGCGGTAGCCGCCCCCGCCGGACACCGCCGATATCCGTCGTTCTCGTCGTACGTGAGGGCCCGTGGGCCCGTGCTTCTGCGCACCGCGCGTTCCCTCACCGCGAATCCGAGCGATGCCGAGGACCTGTTGCAGACGGCGCTCACCAAGACCTACGTCGCCTGGGAGCGGATAGAGGACCACCGCGCTCTGGACGGATACGTCCGCCGCGCTCTGGTGAACACCCGCACCTCGCAGTGGCGCAAGCGCAAGGTCGACGAGTTCGCCTGCGAGGAACTGCCCGAGAAGGAGGCCGCGCCCGCTCCGGACCCGGCCGAGCAGCAGTCGCTGCACGACGCGATGTGGCGTGCCGTGCTCAAGCTGCCGGACCGTCAGCGGGCGATGGTCGTCCTGAGGTACTACGAGGACCTCAGTGAGGCGCAGACGGCCGAGGTGCTGGGTGTGTCGATCGGCACGGTCAAGAGCGCCGTGTCGCGGGCGCTCAGGAAGCTCCGTGAGGACCCGGAGCTCACCCCGGTCCGCTGACCGCCGTCCCGCACGGCGGTGGTGCCCGCGCGTCCACGCCGGTGACCCGCTCCCGCTCCGCCGGCCGTGGGCGTAGCCGAGAAGCCAACCCGCCGCGCCGACCGCGGCCCCCGCCCCGCAGACTCCGCGCAGTGCGGTTTGCGAGCCCCGCGCACAGGGCCGGCAGTCCGTCCCGGGGCCCTTCACGTGCCGTCGAGCAGCCGCCCGCGCGGTCCGGTTCCGCCGGGCGACATCGATTCGTACGGCCGGAAGTAGTGACATACCGCTTGGTATGTGAGCAGAATCAGCGCACCCTTACCGCCGCGTAGCGCCCACCGGGAGGACGCCGTGCTGAGCACCATGCAGGACGTACCGCTGACTGTGACCCGCATCCTCACCCATGGGATGACCATCCACGGGAAGTCGCAGGTGACGACCTGGACCGGCGAGCCGGAGCCGCACCGGCGCAGTTTCGCCGAGATCGGCAGGCGTGCCTCGCAACTGGCGCATGCCCTGCGCGACGACCTGGGGGTCGACGGTGACCAGCGTGTCGCGACTCTCATGTGGAACAACGCCGAACACGTCGAGGCGTATCTGGCGATCCCCTCGATGGGCGCCGTACTCCACACGCTCAATCTGCGGCTCCCCGCCGAACAGCTGATCTGGATCGTCGACCACGCCGACGACAAGGTCGTCCTGGTCAACGGTTCGCTGCTGCCGCTGCTCGCACCGCTGCTCCCCCACCTGCCCTCGGTCCAGCACGTGGTCGTGTCGGGTCCTGGCGACCGCTCCGCGCTCGAGGGCGTCGCGCCCCGGGTGCACGAGTACGAGGAGCTGATCGCGGGCCGTCCCACCTCGTACGCCTGGCCCGAGCTGGACGAACGCCAGGCCGCCGCCATGTGCTACACCTCCGGCACCACGGGTGACCCCAAGGGCGTCGTCTACTCCCACCGCTCCATCTACCTGCACTCCATGCAGGTCAACATGGCCGAGTCGATGGGCCTGACGGACAAGGACACCACCCTGGTCGTGGTGCCCCAGTTCCACGTGAACGCCTGGGGGCTGCCGCACGCGACGTTCATGACCGGCGTCAACATGCTCATGCCCGACCGCTTCCTCCAGCCGGCTCCGCTCGCGGACATGATCGAGCAGGAGCGTCCGTCGCACGCCGCGGCCGTCCCCACCATCTGGCAGGGGCTGCTGGCCGAGGTCACCGCCAAGCCGCGCGACCTCTCCTCGATGGCGAGCGTCACCATCGGCGGCGCCGCCTGTCCGCCGTCCCTGATGGAGGCGTACGACAAGCTCGGGGTGCGCCTCTGCCACGCCTGGGGCATGACGGAGACGTCGCCGCTCGGCACCATGTCCAACCCGCCCGCGGGGCTGACCGACGAGCAGGAGTGGCCGTACCGCGTCACCCAGGGCCGTTTCCCGGCCGGTGTCGAGGCGCGGCTGACCGGTCCCGGGGGCGAACACCTGCCGTGGGACGGCGAGTCCGCTGGTGAGCTGGAGGTGCGCGGCCCCTGGATCGCCGGTGCCTACTACGGCGGTGCCGACGGCGCGGACCTGCGCCCCGAGGACAAGTTCAGCGAGGACGGCTGGCTGAAGACCGGCGATGTCGGCGTGATCAGCGCCGACGGCTACCTCACGCTGACCGACCGGGCCAAGGACGTCATCAAGTCCGGCGGCGAGTGGATCTCCAGCGTCGACCTGGAGAACGCGATCATGGCGCACCCGGACGTGGCCGAGGCCGCGGTCGTCGCCGTCCCCGACGAGAAGTGGGGGGAGCGCCCCCTCGCGACCGTCGTCCTCAAGGAGGGCGCCACCGCCGACTACGCGGCGCTCCGGACCTTCCTCGCCCAGTCCGTCGCCAAGTGGCAGCTGCCCGAGCGCTGGACGATCGTCCCCGCCGTGCCGAAGACGAGCGTCGGCAAGTTCGACAAGAAGGTGATCCGCAGGCAGTACGCGGAGGGGGAACTGGACGTCACCCAGCTCTGATCCGGGCGCCGCGGCCACGGCCCGGGCATCAGCCGGTTCCACGCCCTGGTGCCGGTCCCGGTGCCGGTGCCGCTGCTGGTGCCGTGGTGCTCAGGGCCGATGCCGTACGTTCCGGGCAGGCCGGGTAGGCGGGCAGGCGGCTTGGGGACCCGCACCAGGGCCCGGCGCACACGACGCCGCGGATCCCGGGCCGGGCGCCATCGGCCCCCGCACCAGGCCCCGCACACAGGACGAGGGCGGTACGGATCCTCCTGTACCGCCCTCGTCACGCCCGCCCCGTCGTACGCGTACGACGGGGCGGGAGCGTCAGTTCGTCCCTATCTTCGCCAGCAGGTCCACGATCCTGGACTGCACCTCGTCGCTCGTCGAGCGCTCGGCGAGGAAGAGCACGGTCTCACCGGAGGCGAGCCGCGGCAGGTCCGCCTCCTCCATGCCGGCCGAGGTGTAGACGACCAGCGGGGTGTGGTTCAGTGCGCCGTTCGCGCGGAGCCAGTCGATGATCCCCGCACGCCTGCGGCGTACCTGCATCAGGTCCATCACCACCAGATTCGGCCGCATCCGGGTGGCGAGATCGACCGCGTCGCTGTCGCCCGACGCCCGGGCGACCTGCATGCCGCGGCGCTCCAGCGTCTCCGTCAGCGCCAGCGCGATCTCCTCGTGCTCCTCGATCACCAGGACCCTCGGCGGATGCTGGTCGCTGTCGCGCGGGGCGAGCGCCTTGAGGAGTACGGCAGGGTCGGCGCCGTACGCGGCTTCCCTGGTCGCCTGCCCCAGGCCGGCCGTCACCAGCACCGGGACCTCCGCCGCCACGGCCGCCGTACGCAGCGACTGGAGCGCCGTACGGGTGATCGGACCGGTCAGCGGATCGACGAACAGCGCGGCGGGGAACGCCGCGATCTGGGCGTCGACCTCCTCCCGGGAGTGCACGATCACCGGTCGGTAGCCGCGGTCGCTGAGGGCCTGCTGGGTCGAGACGTCCGGGGCGGGCCAGACGAGGAGCCTGCGCGGGTTGTCCAGCGGCTCCGGGGGCAGTTCGTCGTCGACGGGCTGCGGCTGCGGACGGTTGGCCACCTCGACGGCGCCACCGGGGCCGTCCAGCGGCTCCGGGCCCTCCGCGCCCTCGTCGGGCGCCCCTATCGCGTACGAGCGCCCCTCGGACGAAGGCGGGGACAGCAGGTGGCCGGAGCCCTGCACGGGGCTTCCCTGCCCGCCGCCGGGCTGCGACGGCGCGGGGGAGGCGGGCGTGCTGGCGGGCGCGGCCGGGCCGTCCGGCTCGGGCGGCGCGGCGAGCTTACGGCGGCGACCGGCCCCGGTGAGCGTCTGGTTCTGCTGGTGCGAGAGGTGCTGCGCGAACGGCACGCCCTGCCCGAGCGTCCGCACGCTGAACGCACGCCCCTGGGTCGAGTCCGCTGACGCCGGCATGGGCGCCTCGGCGGGGAGCGGCTGGCGCCGCGCGTCCGGGACGGGCGCCGGTGCGTCGCCGTCGGCCGGATGCCGCTCCGGCGAGGGTTCCGGCGCGGATACGGGGCCGGTGGTGCCTGTGGTGTGCGTGGTGTTGCCGGGAGCCGCCCAGGACGCTTCGTCCCCGGGGGCCGGGGCGGCGTCCTGCGCCCAGTCGGGCTGCGGAGGAACGGCGGGCAGCGGCTGCCCGGGAACGGGATGGCCCGGCCGGGCCTGCGGCTCCGGGGACTCCGCGGGCCGGGCCCGGCGGCGGCCGGACGGCGCGGGGTGCGGCTGCGGCGGGGTGTGGTCCGCGTCCGGAGCGGTCCTTACGGCGTCGTGCCGCTCCGGCAGCGCGCCGCCTCCGCCCGTCGACGGCTGGGCCGGCTGGGGGGCGGTGTCCGGCGCGGGCTGGGCGACCGGAGAGGCCGGGGCGACGGCGGAGGGCGGCGCCACCACGGGCGAGCCCGGAGCCGTCGGCGGGATCCGGTCAGCCGCGGCGGGCGGCAGCGCGAAGGCGGTACGCGGACCCGAGGGCTCGGCAGCGGCGGTGCGCTCCTGCGCGGCGGCCAGCGCCCGGCGCGCACGCCGGCCTCCGGGCTGCTGATCCGACTGATCAGGCTGCCCCTGCCCCTGCCCCTGCGGCTGTCGCTGAGGAGCCTCGGGCGAGGCGAGGGCGGGCAGCGCCGGCTGGGCGCCACCCCCCTGACGGACGTTCCGTCCCGTGGCGTTCTGCGGCACGCCCTGCGGCGGCACGGTCGGGCCGAGCTGCGCACGGCCGCCACCACCCTGCGCGCCCTCGGCGGCCGTCACCACGGACCCCTCGGAGGGCGAGGAGGCCGCCGCGGGCAGCGCCAGTGCCTGCCGGGGCTGCTCCGGGGCGGGCTCCGCCTCGGCGGGACTGGGCCGGCCGCGCCTGCGACCGGACCCCTCGCTCCGCTGAGGCGGGGTCATGTCCTGTTCCTGCTGCGTTTCCTGCGGGTCCGCGGGCCCACGGCGGGCCCTGCGCCGCCCGGTCGGCTCCGCGGCTGCGGTGTCACCGGACTCGGGACCCGCCGCTCCCGCGTCGACGGGGCTGTCCAGGAACGCGTCCGTGGACGCCCTGCGCGCCCGGCGCCGGCCGCCCTGCGTGGGCTGGCCGTCGGCCTCGGGTACGGCCCTCTCCTCGGACACCGGCGGAACGGACTCGGGCAGGGCGGCCCCTTCGGGCACCGGCGGAACCGGCTCGGGTACGACCGGCTCCTCGGGCACGGGCGGCAGAGGCTCGGCCGTGATGGTCCCGGCGCCCCTGCCGATCGGCACCTCCAGGACGTACGCGCTGCCGCTCATCCCCGGCATCTCGTGCGTCTGGAGCACCCCGCCGTGGGCGCGCACGATCCCGCGCACGATCGGCACGTGCACCGGGTCGCCCCCGGCGAACGGCCCGCGCACCTCGATGCGTACGACCTCACCGCGCTGCGCCGCGGCCACGACGACGGTGGAGTCGACGTAACCGCCGCCCGGCACCTGCCGGGCCTTGCCGGTGGAGTCGACACCGGCCACGTCGGCGACGAGGTGGGCGAGGGCGGTGACCAGCCGTCCCGCGTCGACCTCGGCCTCGATCGGCGGCGCGTGCACCGCGAACTGCGCCCGCCCCGGGCCGATCAGCTCGACCGCGCCGTCGATGCCCGCGGTCACCACGGAGTCGAGCAGTACCGCCTGCTTGACGAGCTCCTCGGCGCCGTCGTCGAGGCGCTGGTAGCTCAGTACGTTGTCGACGAGCGTCGTCATGCGCGCGTAGCCCGCGGCGAGGTGGTGGAGGATCTGGTTGGCCTCGGGCCAGAGCTGGCCCGCCGGGTCGGCGGCGAGGGCGGAGAGCTCGCCCCGCAGCTCTTCGAGCGGGCCGCGCAGCGACTCGCCCAGCACGGCGGTCAGCTGGGTGTGCCGGGCCCCGAGGCCGTTGAGGCGCTCCGTCCGCTCCTCGAGCTCGCTGGCGTACCGCTCGGTCCTGTCGGCCGTCTCGGCCGCGTGCTGTTCGGTGAGCGCGGCGACTTCGGCCCGGTGGCTCTCGGTCAGCTCGGCGATCTCGGCCGCGTGCCGCTCGGTCAGCCCGGAGACCTCGTCGGACTGCTGCTGGGTGAGCTCCTCGAGCGGCCGGCGGTCGGTGAACGTCATGACGGCGCCGACCAGCTGGTCCCCGTCACGCACCGGGGCGGTCGTCAGGTCGACCGGTACCCGCGCACCGCTCCTGGACCAGAGCACCTGTCCGCGCACCCGGTGCTTGCGACCGGACCTGAGGGTGTCGGCGAGCGGCGACTCGTCGTACGGGAACGGGTCACCCTCCGCGCGCGAGTGCAGGATCAGCGGGTGGAGCTCCTGGCCGCCGAGGTCGCTGGCGCGGAAGCCGAGGATCTGGGCCGCGGCGGGGTTGACCAGGACGACCCTGCCGTCCGTGTCCGTACCCACGACGCCCTCGGAGGCGGCCCGCAGGATCATCTCGGTCTGGCGCTGCGAACGGGCCAGCTCGGCCTCGGTGTCGACGGTGCCGGAGAGATCCCTGACGACGAGCATGAGGAGTTCGTCGCCGGTGTAGCTGGAGTGGATGTCGTTGTAGCCGGCCTGGCCGCTGTCCAGGGAGGCGCTGGTGACCTCGACGGGGTACTCGGTGCCGTCGGTCCGGCGCGCGATCATCCGCGTCGGCTTGGTCCTGCCCTGCTCGTCCGCGGCGTCCGGCATGCGCATCGACCCGGGGATCAGCCTGGAGTCGAACTCCGGAAGCAGATCGAGCAGTCCGCGCCCGACGAGCGCGGTGCCCGGGGCCTCGAACATTTCGAGGGCGATGGTGTTGGCGTTGACGACCGTGCCGTTGCAGTTGACGAGCAGGAGCCCGTCCGGGAGGGCGTCGAGTATGGCTGCGAGGCGAGCAGCGCCTCGGGATGGCCTGCTGCTCACGAGACGCTTCCTCCCTGAATACCGCACCTTGCCGACAGCGGGCCCCATCCTGCCCCTCGGGCCTCAGGCTGTCACGGGAGGAGTCTAAAGGCAGGGAGCGCGTGACGGGCGGCGGATGAGGGGGAGCTCTCACCAAGGTTCTGTGCACACGGTGTACGCCGGTGGTCCATCCCGATGGCGCGAGCGCCCCCTCTGACGTGCTCCGATGTGTTCCGGCGCGCGAGGGGAGGCCGCCCGAAGTGCCCCTGGAACGCGTACCGCAGGACCCTCAGGGGCGGCCCGTACGCGCCCCGGCGCGCGCCGTCCGCCCCGGCCGAACTCCCGGCGCACGCCCCGCCGAACCGGCTACCGCGCGGAGGGGAGCAGCGGTACGAGGTTGTTCCAGCGCGAGATCTCGCAGCCGTTCGCCCGGCTGAAGTGCGCGTCGACGTCCTCGCCCTGCCAGGTGCCCTGCACCCGGGCGGCGGCGGGTCCGCCCGCCTGGAGGGTGCACATGGCGTTGCGGTCCGTGGCCACGAACGGGTTGTCCCCCGACTCCGCCGCCTCGTCCAGCAGCTCGCAGGCCTGCTCCGCGGAGGGGTGGCTGCCGCCCGCGGGGCCGCACTCCAGCTCGAAGACCCCGTCGGCCGTGGCGGTGCCCGATTCCGAGACCGTCACGGTGAGCCGGGTGCTCGTGTCCTGCATGGTCGGCCAGTCCCCCTGGAGTACGGGCAGCGGAGGCATGGGGACCAGAGGGGACGCGGCCGTGGCGGCGGGCACGACGGCGGAGAGCGCGGCGAAGGACGCGACGGCGGTGAGGGTGAGACGGCGCAGCATGCGGGGCTCCTGTGGTTCTGGCGCGCCCGGTGCGCGCCGGTCCGCTCCGGGCAGGCGCCGGGTGGCGGCGCGGGCCGGGGCACATGGGAGGGAAGTGCTGGTGCTGAGGGCGGAGCCCTCTTTCCCTCTCTAACGCTCCTTGCGCCCGCACGTTGCGCAACTCATGGAGGTCCGACCGGAACGGCCCCGCAGGAACACCCGCCCGGGGGTGCGGGGGGGATGGGCCACACGGCCTGGCCGGGGGTACGGGGAGGAGGTGCGGCTCGGAGTGGGGGCGGGGTGGGCGTGAGGGGTGGCCCGGTGGTGAGGGGTGGGTGGGTGTGAGGTTCGGCCTGGGGCGTGGGGGCGGGTGGGTGTGACGGGTGGCCTGGATGCGAGCCTCCGGCCTGGACACGGGTCCCCGGCCTGCGGTGAGCCGATGGCTCGGGTACGGCGCCTTGGCTTTCGCACGGGGCCTGGCCGTGCTTGCCGCGCGGCCGTGCGCGTCGCCCGCTTGTACGGACCACCGGGCGGCCGGACACACCAGCGGGTCGGGCCGACCGCTCTGGCCGGGCAGAAGGCCTGGCGTCGCGGAGGCCGGCCGGGACCGGGCGTGGGAGGGAGCGCCGGCGGTCAACCAGCTATCCGGCCGGGTGCGGACCGTATGACGGCGAAAGGCCCCGGACGGGCCCCGTCCGGATGCGGGGCCGGAACACCCGGCGGGACCACGGCCGCAGGGCGCTTTGCCTAGCTGCCCACCTGCCTAGTACCGTGGGCGGCGATTGGTGACAGCGCGCTCGACTGTGTCATCATCTGCACGCACCACCCGCGCTCGCGCGGGGTGTGCTGGAGGCGTCGCCTAGTCCGGTCTATGGCGCCGCACTGCTAATGCGGTTTGGGTCTTAAAGCCCATCGAGGGTTCAAATCCCTCCGCCTCCGCAGGAACCCGAAGCCCCGTGCCCCAGGCACGGGGCTTCGGCCGTTCCGGGCTGCTGAACCCTGCTTGAAAAGCATGTTCTCGCAGGTCAGAGGTGGTCTGGTGAATGGATTTCGCGTCACGGCGCAGGTCATGTAATGTTGTTCTCGCAACGCCGACCGGGGAGAAAAAAGCCCGGGAAGCAAGACCGAGGCTCAGGCCGAGGACAAGCACTCGTAGCTTAACGGATAGAGCATCTGACTACGGATCAGAAGGTTGCAGGTTCGAATCCTGCCGAGTGCACAGCAGGCCAGAGGCCCTCAGGAGAAATCCTGGGGGCCTCTGTCGTGTGTTGTGGTGGCGGTGGCGGACAGCAGGCCTGTAGCTCGGGTGAGTTGGGGCGCTGTGAGGGCGGGTGCCGGTTCGTCTGATTGCGCGCCGGAGTCCGGGTGCCGGTTGGTGTGTGACGTGGGCTCTCTCTGGTCGGCCGGTGGCAGTGCTGCGCGGCTCCGCCCACCCAGGGGTGTTGAGGCCCGAGTTGTTCTCCGGCCGGAAGGGGGTTGGCCGGTCGCGGGGGCTCGGCCGGTGGACGTCGGGGCCCGCCTCGCTCCGGTCCGGCCCCGGGCCGGGTGATCCGGTCGCCGGAGGCCGGACAAGTACCTGGCCCCGGCCATCCGGCCGGTCAGCCCCGGTTCTGGGTGTGCCCGGCCGTCCCGCCGGTCAGGCCCGGTTCCGGGCGGGGGTGTCCTTGCCGGTGTCCGCAGCGGTGTCCGTGTGCGCCGGCCTCGGCGTGATGCGGCGGCGTCGCGTCGGCAGTCCGAGCATCGGGTTGGCGACGCCCCAGGCCGCGCCCTTGCAGACCAGCTCCTTGTAGACCGCGGCGAGTCGGCCCGTCAGGGCCGCCCGGACGGCGCGGTCGTCGGCCGTGACGTACTGGATCAGGCCCTCCTTGCGGCCCAGTGAGATGCACTGGTTGAAGTAGCGGGGCGATCCGTCCGGCAGTTTTCCGCCCGTGAGCCGGGCCGCGAGGGCGTCGGCCGCCTGCCATGCGGCCGGGGTGCCCGAGGCGCACGACATGCGCAGCGGCTTGCCCCCGGGGCCCATGGCCATGGCGGCGTCGCCGATGGCGTACACGTCCGGGTGCGAGACCGAGCGCATGGTTCCGTCGACCACGATCTGCCCGGCGCCGGTGACCTCCAGGGTGGTGGCCTCCGCGATCGGGTGGACCGCGAAGCCGGTGGTCCATACGGTGACCGCGGCCGGTACGTCCCTGCCGTCGCCGGTGGTCACGTGGCCCGCGGTGACAGCGGCGACGGCGGTGTCCTCGTACAGGGTGATGCCGAGCCCGTCGAGGACCTTGCGTACGTGCCCGCGGCCCCGGGGCGAGAGCCGGTCCCCGAGTGGTCCGCGGGCGACGAGGGCGACATCGAGGTCCGGGCGGGACTCGGCGATCTCGGTCGCGGCCTCCAGGCCGGTGAGGCCGCCGCCGACCACCACCACCGGCTCCCCGGCCCCCAGTCCGGACAGGCGCTCGCGCAGCCGGAGCGCGCCCGGACGGCCGGCGATCTCATGGGCGTGCTCGGCGGTGCCCGGCACATCCTGGGCGTTCCAGCCGCTGCCGAGGGCGTACACCAGGCTGTCGTACGTCAGCTCCTCGGGGCCGTTCGCGCCCGTGACGGCGACAGCCCTGCGGTCGGCGTCGACAGCGGTGACCTTCGCGAGCTTCAGTTCGACGCCGGAGCCCGCGAACATCTCGCTGAAGGGGCGGGGAACGAGGTCCTGGCCGACGGCCAGCTGGTGCATGCGGACCCGCTCGACGAAGTCCGGCTCGGCGTTGACGAGGGTGATGGCGACGTCCTCGCGGTGCAGTCGCCTGGCGAGGCGCCCGGCGGCGATGGCCCCGGTGTATCCGGCTCCGAGAACGATGATGCGGTGCTTCATTTCCCTGCTCCTGTCTGGCGGAGGGTCGCCCCTTGAACCGGGCAGCCCGCCGTTTCCTGACAGGACCGCGATGTGAACCACCTCACATCGCGTGCGGAGCGTCCCGAGCGATCGGCGCGGTCACCCTTGCCACCCCTGCCACCCCGGCCACCCCTGTCAGCGAGACCGGTGAGGCCGGTGAGACCGGTGAGACCAGCGAGGTCAGAAGATGATCAGAAGGCGATCAGCAGGGGTTCCCCGTGGTCGGTTGCCGCCCACTGCCGGGTCGCGCGTTCGAGCTTGTCGGGGTTGACCTGGTTGCGGAACGCGGCGATGCCCTCGGTGGTGACCTCCAGGCACATGACGCCGATGACCCGTCCGTCCAGGACCGCCACGGCCGCGGGGGCGCCGTTGGCCGTCGTGGCGTAGAACGCGGGGGAGCCGCCGGCGATGGCCCGCTTGGCCTTGCCGGGCTTGAACAGGCCCCGCATGAACTTGGCGACCGCCACCGCGCCCTCGAACGCCTTGGCACGCGCCGGGACCTTCCCTCCGCCGTCGCCGACCGAGACGGCGTCGTCGGTGAGCAGCCGCACGAGCGGCTCGGTCCGGCCGCTGGTGGCGGCGGCGAGGAACTCCTCGACGATCCGCCGGGCAGCGGCCTCGTCGATCTCCGTGCGGGTCCTGCCGTCCGCGAGGTGCTTCTTCGCACGGTGGAAGATCTGCTGGCACGCGGACTCGGTGATGTCGAGGACCTCCGCGATCCACCGGTGCGGGTAGTCGAAGGCCTCACGCAGCACGTACACCACCCGCTCGTCGGGGGAGAGGCGCTCCATGAGGGCGAGGACGGCGTACGAGACGGACTCGCGCTGTTCGGCGGTGTCGGCCGGGCCGAGCATCGGGTCCCCGGCGAGCAGCGGTTCCGGCAGCCACTGGCCCACGTAGGTCTCGCGCCGGGCGCGGGCCGAGGTGAGCTGGTTGAGGCACAGGTTGGTGAGGACCTTCGTGAGCCAGGCCTCGGGGACCTCGATGCGGCCGATGTCGGCGGCCTGCCAGCGCAGGAACGTGTCCTGTACGGCGTCCTCGGCATCGCTCGCGGAGCCGAGGAGACGGTAGGCGATGGCTTCCAGGCGAGGCATGGACGCCTCGAACCGGTCCATGTCCTTCATGGTCAGGGCCATGGCCCGGATCCTAGCCCTCGCGCCGCGCCGACGGCCCCGGACAGGGCCGGGGCCGACGGCGTGATGGACAGGGGCAGGGAGAAGAGGGCGAGCCGAGGGCATGGGCCGATGACGTGCGCCAAGACGTGTGCCGAGGGAGCGCGAGAGGAGGCGCCTCGGGGGAAGTTCCCCAGGAGGCACGCCTCGGCGGTACGCCGCGGACGCGGGGCGGGGTCGTGCGGCCGGGGGCGTGAGCCGCGGCGTCAGCTCGTTCCGGCGAGTGCGCCGCGCCCCTGCCCACCCCTTTTCACCGAGGCGATCACGACGGAGAGCACGGCGGTCGTGACGAGGCTGCCCACCATGACCGCTCCCACGCCGATCACGAACAGGCCGCTGGTGTCGTCCGACCAGTCGTAGGCGGCGGCGATGGTCAGACCCGCCGTGATGCCGAGCACGGGTCCGGCGATGTCCTGCCGGGACGCCGCACGGTACAGCGGCGCGAGGAGTGTGAGCACCAGGCCGGCCACCTGCCATGCCGCGTACGGGCCGGTCGTCGTGCCGTCGGGCTGTACGTCGTACCGCTGGTCCCAGCCCAGCCACGCGGCCCAGAGCGCGAGCGCCACCAGGGCAGGCATCAGGATCGTCCACAGCCGGAGGGCGGATTTCGGAAGTCGTCTTCGCATGACACCGAGCTTCCCGGCTCGCCGGGCGTCCGGCCGGAGTGCGCGTACTCGTTCCGCCCCTGAGTACTTCAGGCAACGAGCCCGGTCATCTCGCGCCTGACAGGCGGGGGTTCACCGGCCGGGGCGCGTTCAGCGCGCGTACGGTCCGATGCCGGTCAGGCAGTACACGTACTCGTTGAGGGTGGCCCCGTTGAGGGTGTAGCGGTACGAGAACGCGTACTGCGTACGGGAGTCGGAGTCGCATCGGCTCAGGTCCGATGTGAACGGGACCGTCCGGATCACCTGGTAGTGCGCGTCGGAGGCCGAGCAGGAGACCTCTTCCACGCCGCTGACCTCCTGCGCGGTCGTGGAGTCCGGCAGCGTCCCGTTGAGGCAGGTGCCGGACTCGTAGGGGTCGGGGGCCTCCTCCTCGGTGTCGTACGGGTCCTCGGCGTCGGCGTCGGTCCCGGCGTCGGTGTCGGCGTCCCCGGGATCGTCGGGCTCGTCCGTGTCGTCGGCGGTGTCCGAGGTGCTGGGGTCCTCGGTGTCGGTGTCCTCCGTCTCCTCGGCGTACGGGTCGTCCTCGTACGAGGAGTCGTAGGAGGAGTCGTACGTCGACGAGCCGGCCGGAGGGCCTGCGGAGGGGCTCTTCTCCTCGGCGCCGATGACCCCCAGCACCACCACGAACCCGATGACGGCGGCCACCCCGAGGAACGCGGGCCACGGCCTGCCACCGCCTCCGGTGAGGTGAACGCGCAGGAGCACCTCCTGTTCGCCGACCCGGGCCCGTACGAGATCGCCCTCCTTGGAGGGAGGGACGCGGATGCGGGCGGGCCCGGTCGGCAGGGAGACGGTGACGATGTCGCCGTCGGCGGCCTGCCGGGGCGTGAGCGGGAGCGGAATCTCCGGTGAGGACACGGGGTCAGTGTGGACCGGCACCCGGCTGATGGGGGAGATGTTTCTAGAAAATCACTCTAGAAAATCATTCCAGAAAAGCGGCGGTGGGAGCCTCGCGCTCACGCCGCCCCCCGATGAGGTGCGCGTCTCCCCGACGCCGCCTCCCGGCGAGGTGCGTGGCGCGTCCGGCGGGGCGCCGGCCGCGAGGCCCTGTCCGTTAGGGTCTCCACGCGCGTCCGACGGCGCGGGCTGGGAGAGGGGCGGCATGAGCGGCTGGCGGTGTACCGGACTGCGCTGGCCCCACGGCGAGCCCGTCCTCGGGTGGGCACGGAGTGACGGCGCCGGACGCGGGCGGGTGAGCGTCCTGACGTACGGGAAGGAGCTCGGGTTCCGCGCCGAGGGGGAGCGGCACTGTGTGGGGGCGCGCGGCAATCCGTGTCCGCTCGGGGCCGTGGTGCCGGCGCGCGGCACGGGCGCGCGCTGCGCGGAGTGCGCCCGGCTGGATCGCGCGCACTCGGTGGCCGCCGACACGATCGCCGACGACCCGCGGACGTACCGCGTCTACCTGGCCTGGTTCGGGCCGGGCATGGTGAAGGTCGGGATCACCGGGGAGGCGCGGGACGCCGCGCGGCTGCGGGAGCAGGGTGCCGTGGTGTTCAGCTGGCTGGGGCGCGGGCCGCTGATGGCCGCCCGGCGTACGGAGGAGCTGTTGCGCTCGGCGCTCGGGGTGCCCGACCGGATCCCGTACGCGCGCAAGCGTGCGGTGCGGGGCGAACTGCCGGGGGAGGCGGAGCGGGCCGCCGAGATCGAGAACCTGTACCGGCGCGCCGGAGCCCTGGAGGGTGCGGGGTGGCCGGAGGCGCTGGAGCGTCTGCCGTTCGAAGCGGTCGACCACGCCGGTGTGTTCGGGCTCGAGGGCACGGAGCCCGCGGCGCGGGTGGTGACCGCTCTGGTGGACGGCGGGGTGGTGGCCGGGCGGCTGGTCGCCGCGGCCGGGCCCGATCTGCATCTGGAGACCGCCGACGCGGGGATCGTCGTGCTGGACACGCGGCTCGTCACCGGATGGGACCTGGTGGCAGCCGACGCGCGGGCGGGCCTGAGCGTGCCGTCCGTCCCCCTGGGGGGCGGTGGGGTGCAGGACGGGCTGTTCTGAGATCGTCGCCGGGAGCCGGGAGCCGGGAGCCGGGAGCCGGGAGCCGGGAGCCGGGAGCCGGGAGCCGGGAGCCGGGAGCCGGGAGCCGGGAGCCGGGAGCCGGGAGCCG
>NZ_JBHVQX010000008.1:254587-261620 GCF_042886395.1 Streptomyces sp. NPDC058008
GGTGCGTGCAGGGCACGCGAGGCGTACGAGGCGTACGAGGCGTACGAGGTGCGTAGGACGGGTGGGGCGGATGAGCAGCGACGACCGTGACCGGGGCCGGCCTGACCAGGACCACCGCGGCGGTGGCGCCGGCGACCGGGACGAGCGTGACCGTGACGACGTGGTCCGGTTCTGGCAGCGCCTCGGGCTGCCCGGGATCATCGACGTCCACACGCACTTCATGCCCGAGCGGGTGCTCAGCAAGGTGTGGGCGTACTTCGACTCGGCGGGCCCGCTGACCGGGATGGAGTGGCCGATCACCTACCGGCGGGACGAGGACGAGCGCCTGGCGCTGCTCCGTTCGTTCGGCGTGCTCCGGTTCACCTCGATGATCTACCCGCACAAGCCCGGCATGGCCGCCTGGCTGAACGGGTGGGCCGCCGGGTTCGCCGCCCGGGTGCCCGACTGCCTGCACACCGCGACTTTCTTCCCCGAGGAGGGCGCGGAGACCTATGTGCGCGAGGCGGTCGAGGCGGGGGCGCGCGTCTTCAAGTCGCACCTCCAGGTAGGGGCCTACGACCCCAACGACCCGCTGCTGGACCCCGTGTGGGGGCTGCTGGCGGAGGCCGGGGTCCCGGTGGTGACGCACTGCGGTTCCGGGCCCGCGCCCGGTGCCTGGACCGGGCCAGGACCGATCGGCCGGCTGCTGTCCCGCCACCCCCGGCTGAAGCTGGTGGTGGCGCACATGGGGATGCCGGAGTACGCGGAGTTCCTGGCGCTGGCGGGGGCGTACCCCGGGGTGCGGCTCGACACGACCATGGCGTTCACGGACTTCACCGAGGGCTTCACGCCGTTCCCCGCCGGTGAGCGGGCGCGCCTCGCCGACCTGGGGGACCGGATCCTGCTCGGTACGGACTTCCCGAACATCCCGTACCCGTACGTCCATCAGCTGCACGCCCTGGAGCGGCTGGGGCTGGGCGACGCGTGGCTGCGGGCGGTCTGCCACGGGAACGCGAGCGAGCTGTTCCGGTAGCGCCGGCCGTGGGTGAGGCGGTTCGGCCACGTGTTTCTCAGGAAATTCACAGGTAGGCGAAAGCTCTCTCTCACGGCCGTCTCACAGGCTTGAGCCATGACGACGACCTCGCCCCAGGGGCGTACAGAACTGCTCAGGCCCGACCGCAGCCCCGTCCGCGTGCTGGTCGTGGACGACGAGGCTCCGCTCGCCGAGCTGCTCTCCATGGCCCTGCGTTACGAGGGGTGGGAGGTGCGCAGCGCCGGCGACGGCGCGGGTGCCGTCCGTACGGCGCGCGACTTCCGCCCCGACGCGGTGATCCTCGACGTGATGCTCCCCGACATGGACGGGCTCGCCGTGCTCGGCCGGCTGCGGCGTGAGATCTCCGACGTGCCCGTGCTGTTCCTGACGGCGCGGGACGCGGTGGAGGACCGGATCGCGGGGCTCACGGCGGGCGGCGACGACTACGTCACCAAGCCGTTCAGCCTGGAGGAGGTCGTGGCACGGCTGCGGGGGCTGATCCGCCGGTCCGGTACGGCGTCCGTGCGCAGCGAGTCGACCCTGGTCGTCGGTGACCTGGTGCTGGACGAGGACAGCCACGAGGTGAGCCGGGGCGACGACTCGATCCACCTCACGGCCACCGAGTTCGAGCTGCTGCGCTTCCTGATGCGCAATCCGCGCCGGGTGCTGAGCAAGGCGCAGATCCTCGACCGGGTCTGGAACTACGACTTCGGCGGCCAGGCCAACGTGGTCGAGCTGTACATCTCCTACCTGCGCAAGAAGATCGACGCGGGGCGCACCCCGATGATCCACACCCGGCGCGGGGCGGGGTACCTCATCAAGCCCGGGGAGTAGGGCCGTGGGCAGGAGGAGCGGGCGCCGTCCCTGGACGCTGCGGACCCGGCTCGTCGTGTACGCGGTGACGCTCATCGCCGTGGTCGCCGCGGTGATCGGTTCGGTCACCGCGATCGCCTTCCACGAGTACATGTACGGGAAGCTGGACGGCCAGCTGCACGACATCGCGATGCGCGCCGAGGCCCGTCCGCCGGGCAGCGACAAGCCCGTCCCGGGCGGTATCCAGAGCAACGACCCGCTGGACTTCATCCGTGGCAGCGGCCAGCCCTTCAAGACGGTCGGCGCGGTGTCCGTGAACGGCACCGTCACCGAGTCGAAGTACCTGAAGGACGGCGGTCCGGGCGCGCAGGAGAGCTCGGAGTCCCTGAACAGCGCCCAGAAGAAGGCGCTTCGGGCGGCAGGGATCACGGTCGGGGACGAGGCGCGCGACGTCGAGCTGCCCGGGCTGGGCGGCTACCGCGTGGAGGCCGTCCAGGCGCCTGGCGCCGGCATGACGGTCCTCGTCGGCATTCCCACGGCCGAGGTGGACACGGCCGTCACCACCCTGATCCTCGTCGAGGTCTGCGTCACCGGGGCGGGGCTCATCGCCGCCGGTATCGCCGGAGCCGCCATGGTCGGCGTCGCGCTGCGCCCGCTGCGCAGGGTGGCCGCCACCGCCACCAGGGTCTCCGAACTCCCGCTGCACAGCGGCGAGGTCGCCCTGTTCGAACGGGTCCCCGACGCCGAGGCCGATCCGCGCACCGAGGTCGGCCAGGTCGGTGCGGCCCTCAACCGGATGCTGGGGCACGTCGGTTCGGCCCTGGACGCGCGGCAGAAGAGCGAGACGCGGGTGCGGCAGTTCGTCGCGGACGCCAGCCACGAGCTGCGCACACCGCTCGCCTCGATCCGCGGGTACGCCGAACTCACCAGGCGGGGACGGGAGAACGCCGGGCCGGACACCCGCCACGCCCTGGGGCGGATCGAGTCCGAGGCGGAGCGGATGACGGGCATGGTCGAGGACCTGCTGCTGCTGGCGCGTCTCGACGCCGGACGGCCGCTCTCCTACGAGAGCACCGATCTCTCGCCCCTCGTCATCGACGCGGTGAGCGACGCCCGCGTCGCGGACCGCGCACCCGGAGGATCGTCCGGGGCGGCCCATCACTGGCGGCTGGAACTGCCGGAGGTGCCCGCGACGGTGCTCGCCGATCCGACCAGGATCCAGCAGGTACTGGTCAACCTGCTGGCGAACGCCCGTACGCACACCCCGCCCGGCACCACCGTCACGGCCCGCGTGCGCCAGGCGCGCGGCGAGCTGCCCTGGGTGACCCTGGAGGTCCAGGACGACGGTCCGGGCATCCCCGACGAACTCCGGCCGCATGTCTTCGAACGGTTCGCGCGGGGCGACGCCTCGCGGTCCCGGCACGCGGGCTCGACGGGGCTCGGCCTCGCCATCGTGCAGGCCGTCGCGGCCGCGCACGGCGGGCTGGCCGAGGTGCGGTCGGTACCGGGCAACACGGTCTTCGCCGTCCACCTGCCGGCGGACGCGGTGTACGACGAAGGCGCGGCCGGCTCCGCAGTCACGCCCGTGACCTGCGAAAACGATTCCGGCAGCACGCCCGTGACGTACTCACAGGCGGACCACAGGCTCAGCACACGGATGTGACAGCGGGGCTGGCGAGTGTCGGTGTCATGCGAACCGACACTCCTTGGAGCACCCTGCCGGCCCGGGACCATCTCCTGGCCGCAGCGGTCGGCGCTCCCGTACTCGACGTCGTGGTCCCCGTCTACAACGAGGAGAAGGACCTCGAAACGTGCGTGCTGCGCCTGCACGACCACCTGGCGCGGACGTTCCCCTACGGCTTCCGGATCACCGTGGCGGACAACGCGAGCACCGACCGCACGCCCCAGGTGGCGGCCCGGCTCGCGGAGCTGATCCCCGAGGTGCGGTCGTACCGGCTGGAGGAGAAGGGCCGGGGACGGGCGCTGCGGACCGTCTGGTCGCACTCGGACTCCCCTGTCCTCGCCTACATGGACGTCGACCTCTCGACCGACCTCAACGCCCTCCTGCCGCTGGTCGCCCCGCTGATCTCGGGCCACTCCGACCTGGCCATCGGCTCCCGCCTGGCCCGCAGTTCGAGGGTGGTGCGGGGTTCGAAGCGGGAGTTCATCTCCCGGGCCTACAACCTGATCCTGCGCTCCTCGCTGGCCGCCAGGTTCAGTGACGCCCAGTGCGGCTTCAAGGCCATACGGCGCGAGGTGGCGCAGCGGCTGCTGCCGATGGTCGAGGACACGGGGTGGTTCTTCGACACCGAGATGCTGGTGCTCGCCGAGCGGGCGGGGCTGCGCATCCACGAGGTGCCGGTCGACTGGGTCGACGACCCGGACTCGACCGTGCACATCGTGCGGACCGCGACCGACGACCTCAAGGGCGTCTGGCGGGTGGGGCGGGCCCTGGCCACCGGAGCGCTGCCGCTGGACCGGCTGGCGCGGCCCTTCGGGGACGACCCCCGCGACCGGGCCGTGCCCGGGGTGCCGCGCGGGCTGGCGCGGCAGCTGGTCGGCTTCTGCGTCGTGGGCGCGCTCTCCACCCTGGTCTACCTCGCCCTGTACTCCCTGTTCCGGCTGGGCGTCGGGCCGCAGTTCGCCAACGCCGCTGCCCTCCTGGTGTCCGCCGTCGCCAACACGGCGGCGAACCGGAGGCTCACCTTCGGCGTACGGGGGCGAGGCGGTGCCGTACGCCACCAGGCGCAGGGACTCGTCGTGTTCGCGATCGGGCTCGCCCTCACGAGCGGTTCGCTCGCCGCGCTGGGGACCGCGTCCGGATCGGCGTCGCACGGTACGGAACTCGCCGTACTGATCGCGGCCAACCTCGCGGCAACGGTGCTGCGGTTTCTGCTCTTCCGTGCCTGGGTCTTCCCCGACCGGCGCACCGACCACCAGGACGCCCGCAAGGGCGCCGCACACGAACTGAGGGACGTCCGATGACCGCCGCCACCACGCACTCCGGCCACCTGCACGCCCCGCCCGGCTCCCCGGACGCGCCCGCGCACGCCGCGGGCCGGAAGGAGTCGTGGGCGCGGCGCGTCCGCCGGGGCAGGCCGGAGGACCCGCGCTGGGCGCGGCCCGCGTTCCTCGGCCTGCTGCTCGTCGTCGCGCTCGCGTACCTGTGGAACCTGAGCGCCTCCGGTTACGCCAACTCCTTCTACTCGGCCGCCGTGCAGGCCGGCAGCCAGAGCTGGAAGGCGTTCTTCTTCGGCTCGCTGGACTCCGCGAACGCCATCACCGTCGACAAGCCCCCGGCCGCGCTCTGGCCGATGGCCCTGTCGGTACGGATCTTCGGCCTGAACTCCTGGGCCGTCCTCGCGCCCCAGGTGGTCATGGCCGTGGTCACCGCCGGTGTCCTGTACGCGGCCGTGCGCCGCCGCTTCAGCGCGGCCGCCGGGCTGATCACGGTGGTGGTCTTCGCGCTGACACCGGTGGCGGCGCTGATGTTCCGCTTCAACAACCCGGACGCGCTGCTCGCGCTCCTGATGACCGTCACCGTCTACTGCGTGCTGCGCGCGTTCGAGGGCGGCCGGACGAAGTGGCTGGTCTGGGCGGGCGTCGCGGTGGGCCTCGCGTTCCTGTCCAAGACCCTTCAGGCCTTCCTGGTCCTGCCGCCCCTGGCCGTCCTGTACGCGGTGTTCGCGCCGGTCTCCGTGCGGAAGCGGTTCGGGCAGCTCGGCCTCGCGGCGCTCGCGGCGGTCGTCTCCGGCGGCTGGTGGGTGGCGGTCGTCGAGCTGTGGCCCGCCTCCTCGCGCCCCTACATCGGCGGCTCGCAGAACAACTCCTTCCTGGAACTCACCTTCGGCTACAACGGACTCGGCCGGATCAACGGCGAGGAGACCGGCAGTGTCGGCGGTGGCGGGGGCCAGGGCGGCGGATGGGGCGAGACCGGCATCGGCCGGATGTTCAACTCCGAGATCGGCGGCCAGATCTCCTGGCTGCTGCCCGCCGCGCTGATCCTGCTGGTTGCGGGCGTCTGGCTGACCTGGCGGGCGAAGCGGACCGACACGGCCCGCGCGGCGTTTCTCGCCTGGGGCGGTTCGCTGCTGATGACGGCCCTGGTCTTCAGCTTCATGGCCGGCATCTTCCACCAGTACTACACGGTGGCCCTGGCGCCCTACATCGCGGCGCTGACCGGCATGGGGGCCACGGTCCTGTGGGAGGAGCGGGGCAGGTGGTGGGCGGGCGCGGCACTCGGCGCGACCGTCGCCGTGACGGCCGTCTGGTCGTACGTCCTCCTCGCGCGCACGCCCGACCACCTCCCGTGGCTGCGCTGGGCCGTCCTGATCGCCGGCCTCGCGGGCGCGCTGGGGCTGCTCCTCGCGGCCCGGCTGGGCCGGGCGCTCGCGCTGGGCGCGGCGGGTCTGGGCCTCGTGGCATCGCTGGCCGGGCCGACGGCGTACACGCTCAGCACGCTGAACACCGGGCACCAGGGCTCGATCGTCACGGCCGGACCGTCGGGCTCCGCCATGGGCGGTCCGGGCGGGGGCCGGGGCGGCGGTCCGGGTGGCGGTGACGGCGGCGGCCCCGGCGGCGGCATGCAGCCCCCCGGCCAGGGCGCCCCGCAGGGCGGTCAGGCGGCGGGCAACGCGCAGGGCGGCGGCTTCCCGGGCGGCGGCACACCCGGTCAGGGCGGGCAGGGCCAGGCTCCCGGAGGTCAGCAAGGCGGCCAGCAGGGCGGTCAGCAGGGCGGCATGCCCGGAGGCGGTGCGGGTGAGGGCGGCGGAGGCGGCGGCATGGGCGGCCTGCTCAACGGCGCCTCCGTCGATTCCGAGGCCAAGACCCTCCTGAAGCAGAACGCCGACGCCTACACCTGGGCGGCCGCCGCCATCGGTTCGCAGAACGCCGCGAGTTACCAGCTCGCCACCGGGGACCCGGTGATGGCGATCGGCGGATTCAACGGCAGCGATCCGTCCCCGACGCTCGCCCAGTTCAAGAAGTACGTGGCGGACGGGAGGATCCACTACTTCATCTCGGGCGGCTCGGGCGGCGGAGGCATGGGCGGCGAGGGCACCTCGTCCCAGATCTCGGCGTGGGTGGAGGAGAACTTCAAGGAGGTCACGGCGGGGAGCGCGACCTTCTACGACCTCACCCGGCCGACGGGCTGAGACCGCGCCGGGGAGCGGCGGCGGCAGGGCGGTGGCCCCGGAGCGCGTACTCCGG
>NZ_JBHVQX010000009.1:0-23613 GCF_042886395.1 Streptomyces sp. NPDC058008
GCCCCGTCCACCGGCTGGACGGGGCCGTCGTCGTGCGTGCGGGGGGCCGCTCCGGGGCGGCGGGCGCCTCAGCGCTTGTCGTCGGACGGGCCGCCCACCTGGATGCCCGCCATCCGGGACCACTCGTACGGGCCCGTGCGGACCTTGGCGGCGAACTCGCCGTCGAAGTCCTCGTGGACGGTGATGCCCGCCTTCCGCGCGGCGCTCTCGGCGACGGCGTGGGAGGGCGCGACCAGGTCGCCCCAGCGGCCGTCCTCGCCCACCAGCACGATGCGGGTGCCCGCCTGCCCGAGGTGGGCGAGCTGCCCCTCGGCGCCGCCGTGCGCCCGGGCGAAGGCGGTGATCTGCTTGGCGAGCTTCGCCGCCCTGCGCTCGGCGCGGGCCGCGTGCTTGTCGTCCGTCTGCTGGGTCCGGGGCTCTGCCGTCTCTGCCATGGACAGGATGCTACCGATGGGTAGAGCAACGGGCGACGGGCGGGGGGCGTGGCTTCGGCCACGTCCCCCGCCCGTCGGCGGAGCCTCTGCGCGCCCGGGACTACCTCAGGAAGGGGTCCACGGCGACGGCGACGAAGAGGAGCGAGACATAGGTGATGGACCAGTGGAAGAGGCGCATCTCCTTGAGCTTGGTGCCGGTGACGCCGGCCTTGGCCCGGTGCTGGAGACCGTGCGCCTCCCACAGCCAGAAACCACCGGTCAGCACGGCGACCAGGGTGTAGAACCACCCGGTGTAGCCCAGCGGGGTCAGCAGCAGCGAGACGCCGACCATCACCCAGCTGTAGACGACGATCTGACGGGCGACCACCTGGTTGGTGGCGACGACCGGGAGCATCGGGACGCCGACCCGGGCGTAGTCCTCCTTGACCTTCATCGACAGCGGCCAGTAGTGCGGCGGCGTCCAGAAGAAGATCACGGCGAAAAGAATGACCGCGGCCCAGCTCATCGAATTGGTCACGGCGGACCAGCCGATCAGCACGGGCATACAGCCGGCGATTCCGCCCCAGACGATGTTCTGCGAGGTACGGCGCTTCAGCAGCATCGTGTAGACGACGACGTAGAACAGGAGTGCGCCGAGTGAGAGCGCCGCGGAGAGCCAGTTGACGAGCAGTCCGAACCAGGCCGTGGAAATCACCGCGAGGGCGATTCCGAAGGCGAGGCACTCCCTGGGGCTCACCATGCCGGTGACCAGCGGGCGCTGGGACGTACGGTCCATCAGCGCGTCGATGTCGCGGTCGATATACATGTTGAGCGCATTGGCACCGCCCGCGGAGAGATATCCGCCGATGGTGGTGGTCACTACGAGCCAAAGATCGGGCACGCCCTGAGCTGCCAGGAACATCACCGGAACGGTGGTGATCAGCAGCAGCTCGATGATGCGCGGCTTGGTAAGAGCCACGAATGCCTTGATGCGGGCCCCGAACGGGCGATGGCCCACTGGGCTCGGAGTCAAGGCGACCCCTGCGGGTCGGGACTCGACGGCCGTCACGCACACCCCTGACAGAGAAATCCCAGCAAGCTCCGGGCATGAAGGCCCGGTAAAGACTTGCGCGAACCAGACCACTGTAGACGTTGGGCATACGCCGCTCTTCGCGGGGGTGGGGTCGTGTTGGGGTGGCGCAGAAGTGAACGGCGGCGCTCATACGGGAGGCGAACTCCGCAGGTCGCCCGCACTGCGGAAAGGGCAGAAGTGCGGCCTTGGGACGGGGGTAGGCTCGACAATGCCCGGTGCGGTAACCAGTCACCGGTTTACGAACAGTGGAGAGGAGCCCTGACTCAGGGTGAGCACCAAGCCGACCACCACAGACCTCCAGTGGACCGAATTGGACCAGCGGGCCGTGGACACCGTCCGCGTCCTCGCCGCGGACGCCGTACAGAAAGTCGGAAACGGCCACCCGGGTACGGCGATGAGCCTGGCTCCTGCCGCGTACACCCTCTTCCAGAAGGTGATGCGCCACGACCCGGCCGACGCGGACTGGACCGGCCGCGACCGGTTCGTACTCTCCGCGGGTCACTCCAGCCTGACCCTGTACATCCAGCTCTACCTCGCCGGGTACGGCCTGGAGCTGGACGACCTCAAGGCGTTCCGCACCTGGGGTTCCAAGACGCCCGGCCACCCGGAGTACGGCCACACCACCGGTGTCGAGACGACGACCGGCCCGCTGGGCCAGGGTGTCGCCAACGCCGTGGGCATGGCGATGGCCGCCCGCTACGAGCGCGGTCTCTTCGACCCGCAGGCGGCCGCCGGCACCTCCCCGTTCGACCACACCGTCTGGGTCGTCGCCGGTGACGGCTGCCTCCAGGAGGGCATCTCGGCCGAGGCGTCCTCGCTGGCCGGCCACCAGAAGCTCGGCAACCTGGTGCTGCTGTGGGACGACAACCACATCTCGATCGAGGGCGACACGGAGACCGCGGTCTCCGAGGACACCCTGAAGCGCTACGAGTCCTACGGCTGGCACGTGCAGCGCGTCGACCAGCTGCCCAGCGGCGACCTGGACCCCGAGGGCCTCTACCGCGCGCTGCTCGCGGCCAAGGCCGAGACGGAGCGCCCGTCGTTCATCGCGGCCCGCTCGATCATCGCCTGGCCCGCCCCGAACGCCCAGAACACCGAGGCCGCGCACGGCTCGGCGCTCGGCGACGACGAGATCGCGGCCACCAAGCGGGTCCTCGGCTTCGACCCGGAGAAGACCTTCGAGGTCTCCGACGAGGTCATCGCGCACACCCGTGAGGCGCTGGACCGCGGCCGTGAGGCCAGGGCCGAGTGGGAGAAGGGCCTCGCCGCCTGGCGCACCGCCCAGCCGGAGCGCGCCGCGGACTTCGACCGGATCGCCGCGGGCGAGCTGCCCGCGGGCTGGGAGGACGAACTCCCCGTCTTCGAGGCCGGCCACGGGGTCGCCACGCGTGCCGCCTCCGGCAAGGTCCTCCAGGCGCTCGGCGGTGTCATCCCCGAGCTGTGGGGCGGCTCCGCCGACCTCGCGGGCTCGAACAACACCACGATCGACAAGACGTCGTCGTTCCTCCCGGTCGGCAACCCGCTGCCCGAGGCCGACCCGTACGGCCGCACGATCCACTTCGGCATCCGCGAGCACGCCATGGCCGCGGCCATGAACGGCATCGCGCTGCACGGCAACACCCGCGTCTACGGCGGCACCTTCCTGGTGTTCTCCGACTACATGCGCAACGCCGTCCGTCTCTCCGCGCTGATGCACCTGCCGGTGACGTACGTCTGGACGCACGACTCGATCGGTCTCGGCGAGGACGGCCCGACGCACCAGCCGGTGGAGCACCTCGCCTCGCTGCGCGCCATCCCTGGCCTCAACGTGGTCCGTCCGGGCGACGCCAACGAGACGGCCATCGCCTGGCGCGAGATCCTCAGGCGCGGCACGAAGGACTTCGGGAAGAGCGCCCCGCACGGTCTGGCGCTCACCCGCCAGGGTGTGCCCACCTACCCGGCGGACGAGAACGCCGCCAAGGGCGGGTACGTGCTCTTCGACGCCGAGGGCGGCGAGGCGCAGGCCGTCCTGATCGCCACGGGTTCCGAGGTCCACCTGGCCGTCGAGGCCCGCGACGAGCTCCAGGCGGCCGGTGTCCCGACCCGTGTGGTCTCGATGCCGTGTGTCGAGTGGTTCGAGGAGCAGGACCAGGCGTACAAGGACAGCGTGCTGCCGCCGTCCGTGAAGGCCAGGGTCGCCGTCGAGGCGGGCATCGGTCTCACCTGGCACCGCTACGTGGGCGACGCCGGCCGGATCGTCTCGCTGGAGCACTTCGGTGCCTCGGCGGACGCGAAGGTCCTCTTCCGCGAGTTCGGCTTCACCGCCGCGCACGTGGCGGAAGCCGCCCGGGAATCTCTCGCCGCCGCCGCGCGCTGACCCGGATATACGACTAGTAGGAGATGCAATTCTCATGACAGACGCACTCAAGCGCCTCTCCGACGAGGGCGTGGCGATCTGGCTCGACGACCTGTCCCGCACGCGGATCACCTCCGGCAACCTCGCCGAGCTGATCGACCAGAGTCACGTCGTGGGTGTCACGACCAACCCGTCGATCTTCCAGAAGGCGATCTCGCAGGGCCACGGTTACGACCAGCAGCTCACGGACCTCGCCACCCGCAAGGTGACGGTCGACGAGGCCATCCGCATGATCACGACGGCGGACGTCCGTGACGCCGCCGACATCCTGCGCCCGGTCTTCGACGCCACCGGCGGCCAGGACGGCCGCGTCTCCATCGAGGTCGACCCGCGCCTGGCGCACAACACCGCGGCCACCGTCGCCGAGGCCAAGCAGCTGGCCTGGCTGGTGGACCGGCCGAACACGCTCATCAAGATCCCGGCGACCAAGGCCGGCCTGCCGGCGATCACCGAGGTCATCGGCAAGGGCATCAGCGTCAACGTCACGCTGATCTTCTCGCTGGAGCGCTACCGCGAGGTCATGGACGCCTACCTGGCGGGCCTGGAGAAGGCGAAGGCCGCGGGCCTCGACCTTTCCGAGATCCACTCCGTGGCGTCCTTCTTCGTGTCCCGTGTGGACACCGAGATCGACAAGCGCCTGGACGCCGTCGGCAGCGACGAGGCGAAGGCCGCGAAGGGCAAGTCCGCCCTCGCCAACGCCCGTCTGGCCTACGAGGCGTACGAGGAGGTCTTCGCGGGTGACCGCTGGGCCGCCCTGGACAAGGCGCAGGCCAACAAGCAGCGCCCGCTGTGGGCCTCCACCGGCGTGAAGGACCCGTCCCTCAAGGACACCCTGTACGTCGACGACCTGGTCGCGCCGAACACGGTCAACACCATGCCGGAGGCGACACTGGACGCCGTGGCCGACCATGGGGAGATCACCGGCAACACCGTCGCCGGACGTTACGACCAGGCACGTGCCGACCTCGACGCCGTCAAGAAGCTCGGGGTCGGTTACGACGATGTCGTCCAGCTGCTGGAGGACGAGGGCGTCGAGAAGTTCGAAGCCGCCTGGATCGACCTGCTCAACTCGACCGAGGCCGAGCTCAAGCGCCTCGCTCCTTCGGAGGGCTGACCACCTTGTCTGGTGTTCCCGGAGCCAACCCGCTCCGTGACGCCCAGGACCGACGGCTCCCGCGTATCGCGGGGCCGTCGGGCCTGGTGATCTTTGGCGTCACGGGCGATTTGTCCCGTAAAAAGCTGATGCCCGCCGTCTACGACCTGGCCAACCGCGGCCTGCTGCCGCCGGGCTTCTCGCTCATCGGCTTCGCGCGCCGCGACTGGGAGGACGAGGACTTCGCCCAGGTCGTCCACGACGCCGTCAAAGAGCACTCCCGCACCCCGTTCCGCGAAGAGGTCTGGCAGCAGCTCAGCCAGGGCATGCGCTTCGTCCAGGGCAACTTCGACGACGACGACGCGTTCGAGACCCTCAGGGCCACGATCGACGAGCTCGACAAGGCGCAGGGCACGGGCGGCAACTTCGCCTTCTACCTCTCCGTCCCGCCGAAGTTCTTCCCCAAGGTCGTCCAGCAGCTCAAGAAGCACGGGCTGGCCGACCAGAAGGAGGGCAGCTGGCGGCGGGCCGTCATCGAGAAGCCGTTCGGCCACGACCTGGAGAGCGCGCAGGAGCTGAACCAGCTCGTGCACGACGTCTTCCCGCCGAACGAGGTCTTCCGCATCGACCACTACCTCGGCAAGGAGACGGTCCAGAACATCCTGGCGCTGCGCTTCGCCAACACGATGTGGGAGCCGATCTGGAACAGGTCGTACGTCGACCACGTCCAGATCACGATGGCCGAGGACATCGGCATCGGCGGCCGGGCCGGTTACTACGACGGCATCGGCGCGGCCCGTGACGTCATCCAGAACCACCTGCTCCAGCTGCTGGCGCTGACGGCGATGGAGGAGCCCGGCTCCTTCCACCCCAAGGCCCTGGTCGCCGAGAAGCTGAAGGTCCTCACGGCCGTCGAGCTGCCCGAGGACCTGGGCAGGCACACGGTGCGCGGGCAGTACACGCACGCGTGGCAGGGCGGTCAGGAGGTGCCCGGCTACCTCGAGGAGGACGGCATCGACCCCAAGTCGAAGACCGACACCTTCGCCGCGATCAAGCTGACGATCAACAACCGCCGCTGGGCCGGGGTGCCCTTCTACCTGCGTACCGGAAAGCGGCTCGGCCGCCGGGTCACCGAGATCGCGGTCGTCTTCAAGCGCGCCCCGTACCTGCCCTTCGAGTCCGGCGCGACGGAGGAGCTGGGCGGGAACGCCCTGGTCATCCGGGTGCAGCCGGACGAGGGGGTCACGGTCAGGTTCGGCTCCAAGGTGCCGGGTACGTCCATGGAGGTGCGGGACGTCACGATGGACTTCGCCTACGGCGAGTCCTTCACGGAGTCCAGCCCCGAGGCGTACGAGCGGCTCATCCTCGATGTCCTGCTCGGCGACGCGAACCTCTTCCCGCGCCACCAGGAGGTCGAGCTCTCCTGGAACATCCTCGACCCGATCGAGGAGTACTGGGACAAGCACGGCAAGCCGGCCCAGTACCCGTCGGGCACCTGGGGTCCGGCCGAGGCCGACGACATGCTCGCACGCGACGGACGGAGCTGGCGCCGGCCATGAAGATCGATCTCACGGAAACCACGTCCAGCAAGATCAACCAGGCCCTCATCTCGGCCCGCCGGTCCATCGGCTCCCCGGCCGTCGGCATGGTGCTCACCCTCGTCATCGTCACCGACGAGGAGAACGCCTACGACGCGCTCAAGGCGGCGAACGACTCCTCGCGCGAGCACCCCTCGCGGATCATCGTGGTGATCAAGAGGGTCAGCCGTTCGCCGCGTGCGCGCCGCGACGCCCGGCTCGACGCCGAGATCCGGGTCGGTTCCGACGCCGGGTCGGGCGAGACCGTCGTCCTGCGGCTGCACGGCGAGCTGGCCAACCACGCCCAGTCGGTCGTCCTGCCGCTGCTGCTGCCGGACGCCCCGGTGGTGGCCTGGTGGCCGGAGGACGCCCCGGCGGATCCCGCGAAGGACCCGCTCGGCGCGCTCGCGCAGCGCCGCATCACCGACACCTACTCCGCCGAGCACCCGCTCGACGAGCTGTCGGTGCGCGCGGCGACGTACCGGCCCGGGGACACGGACCTGGCCTGGACCCGCATCACGCCGTGGCGCTCGATGCTGGCGGCGGCGCTCGACCAGCAGCCCGCGCAGGTCGTCTCGGCGACGGTGGAGGGCGAGTCCGACAACCCGAGCTGCGAGCTGCTGGCCATGTGGCTCGCCGACCGGCTCGGGGTGCCGGTGGAGCGCACCCTCTCCGGCGGTCCCGGTCTGACGGCCGTGCGGCTGGAGACGAAGAACGGCGTGATCGTCCTGGACCGGCCCGACGGTTCGCTGGCGACGCTCTGCATGGCCGGCCAGCCGGACCGCGCGGTGGCGCTGAAGCGCCGGGAGACGGCCGAGCTGCTCGCGGAGGAGCTGCGGCGGCTGGACCCGGACAACATCTACGAGGCGACGGTGAAGTTCGGCGTGGAGCGCCTCGGCGGTCCCACGGAGCCGTCGTCCGTCGGTTCGGGGCAGAAGGCGGCGGCGCCGGCGGGTGCCGCGGCCCCCGCCGCGAAGAAGGCGGCGGCCAAGAAGGCGGCGTCGAAGTGAGTGCTCCGCAGCTCGTCGTGCACCGCGACAAGGAGCTGATGGCCCAGGCCGCGGCGGCCCGGCTGATCACGAAGATCGTGGACGCCCAGGCCGCCCGCGGTTCCGCCTCGGTGGTCCTCACCGGCGGGCGCAACGGCAACGGCCTGCTGGCCGCGCTCGCCGGTTCGCCCGCCCGGGACGCGATCGACTGGTCGCGGCTCGACCTGTGGTGGGGCGATGAGCGCTTCCTGCCGGAGGGCGACCCGGAGCGCAACGTCACACAGGCCCATGAGGCCCTGCTGGACAAGGTGGAGCTGGATCCCGCCCGGATCCACGCGATGCCCGCGTCCGACGGGCCCCACGGCGGTGACGCGGACGCCGCGGCCGCGGGGTACGCGGCGGAGCTCGCCGCGGCGGCGGGTCCCGAGGACCACGGCCCCGTGCCGACGTTCGACGTGCTGATGCTGGGCGTCGGCCCGGACACCCATGTCGCCTCGCTCTTCCCGGAGCTGCCCGCGGTACGGGAGACCGAGCGCACCGTCGTCGGTGTGCACGGCGCGCCCAAGCCGCCGCCCACCCGCGTCTCGCTCACGCTGCCCGCCATCCGGGCCGCGCGTGAGGTGTGGCTGCTGGCGGCGGGTGAGGACAAGGCGGAGGCGGCGGAGATCGCGCTGTCCGGGGCCGGGGAGGTCCAGGCGCCGGCGGCGGGGGCCTACGGCCGCAGCCGCACGCTGTGGCTGCTGGACGCGGCGGCGGCCTCGAAGCTGCCGCGTGCCCTGTACCCGCCCGCATCGGCGTAGTACGTCACGGAGGGCCCGGCCCCCGCTCGGTCGAGCGGGGGCCGGGCCCTTTCCCTGACGGCGATCCCCTGCGGGGGCCTCGCCCGGAGTCGGAAGGCGCTCCCGGGGATCAGAGGATGATCTGGTCCGTTCCCTTCTCCAGTTTCGTGATCGCGGTCCGGCAGGCGCCGACGAAGCGGTCGAAGACCTCGGTCGTGCTGCCGGCCCGGCCCGCACGGGTGTTGACCGTGAACATGGCGGCGCGCAGCTCCGTGGTGAGCTCCAGCTGGCCGCCCTTGGCGAGCATGGTGCGGTTGCACGGGTTGTCGGTGTTGACCCCGGCCAGGTCGGGCAGCTCGTTGCCGTCCCGCCAGGCGATGCCGGCGGTGTCGAACTCGGCCTTGAGCAGGGTCTTGAAGCGGGTGTTGAGTCCTCCGACGACCACGGCCTGCGGGACGGTACCCGCCTGCGCGGCCGTGCAGCCGTGCAGGCTGAGGACGTTGAGGCTGCTCGCCGCCATGGAGACGGCGACGTGGTCGTCGCAGTTCTTGGCGGTGACGTGCAGGTCGCGGTTGCCCGAGGAGCGCAGTCCCTCGAACATCCAGTAGTCGAAGACCCCGTGGCCGTCCGCCAGGGGGGCGAGCGTGGCCGGGTGGTAGCCGGCTATGGCGAGGCAGAGTTCGGAGGTTCCGGTCTCGATGCCGCCGCCGTGCATGGCCATGACGGTGGTCCGGTTGTACGGATATCTCTGCGCGGGCGAGTGGTCGGCGTACTCGTGTCTGCGGTAGCGGCGGGAGAACTCGACGCCTTCCTGACCGGCGAGCTTCGTGTAGAGGTCCGTGTTGGAGGCGTAGATGTCCAGGTCACCGGTGGCGTGGGCGGGGCTCGCGGTGAGCGTGCCGAGCAGCGGGCCGCTGACGGCGGCGGTGGCGAGGGCGGTGAGGACCGTACGACGGCTGGCGGGATTCATGATCGGCATCGTCGCCGACCCCGGCCCCGCTGAACAGACGGCATCCTGTGAGGTACGTCACCGGCCGGGGTGTCCGGTGCGCTCCAGGAAGGGCTCCAGCAGCCCCGGTACGGCCTCGGAGGCGAAGGCGAGGCCCTCGGACGCGTCGGTGTCGTACGCCGTGTAGGCGCCGCCTCCGGCGGCCGTCGTGGCGGTGACGCTCAGCAGCCCGGCCCGCCGCTGGAAGAAGGACTGCCTCACCGTCCAGCCGATCACCCCGGTCCGCCGCAACGCCGCGGTGGAGCGCCGCAGGGTGCCGGAGCGGGTCACCAGGTAGCCGCCGCTGAGCGTGTGCCCCAGCGACCGGTACGCGTCGAGCGCCAGGGCGACCGCGAGCGGCAGGCCGGCGACCGCGCAGCCGAGCGCGGTCCACAGGAGCACGGGCGTCAGCAGGGCGCCCAGGAGCAGCTGGACCAGGACGGGCACCAGCACCGCGGTCAGGGCCCGGCGCAGCCGGCGTCCGCGGGCGGCGGGAGGGTGGGCGGTCAGCGGCGCCCCGGTCGGCGGGGCGGGCTCGCGCAGCACCTCGGCCGCGATGCTCTGGGCCAGCGGGCGGGGAACGGCCGGCAGCAGGGTGTGGTGGTCGGCGCCCCGCGCCTCCTCGTCCTGGGCCAGTCCCGTCGCGATCGCGTCCACCCGGGCGGCCCCCGCCAGCCGCACGCCCAGCGGTTCCACCAGGTCGACGCCGCGGAGCCGGGCCTCCTCCACGGACAGGGAGCGTGAGGTCAGCAGTCCGCGCCTCACCCGCAGGGTGCCGCCCGGTTCGCGCTCCAGACGGTAGTTCCACCACATCTCGGTCCACAGCCCGAGCGCTCCGACGACTCCGGCGGCCAGGGCCAGGGCGAGCAGGCCGAGCACCGCCTGGACGAGCGGGGTGTCCCGGAAGCGGTCGGCGACCCAGTCGATCACCTCGGCCTGTGCCCCGGCCCAGTCGCTGATCTGCATCACACCCCCGGCCGCCGCTCCGCCGAGCATGGGGGCGGCGAAGGAGAGCGGCGCGTAGCGGATCCAGCGGATGTCGAGGGCGGCCAGCTTCCCCTCGCGGTGCGGGCCGGCGGCCTCGCCGGCGGACCGGTCGAGGAGTTCGCGGCGCAGCCGTTCGCCCTCGGCCCGGGCGACGGGATCGAGTTCCAGGGCCGACTCGCCGCTCTGCTCGCCGGTGCCGATGCGGACCGTGACGAGCCCCAGGACCCGCAGCAGCGGATGGGCGGTGAGGTCGACGCTGCGTATGCGTTCGCGGGCCAGCGAACGGCGCTTCACGAGGAGGAGCCCGGTGTGCAGGTCGACGCGCTCGGGTCCGGCGCGGTAGCGGGTGCGCCGCCACCGTATGTAGTCACCGGCCGCCGTGCAGCCGATCAGCAGGGCCGCTCCGGCCACCACCCGGGCGATGGCTCCCGCGTACCCCAGGCGGCCGGACAGGGCGACCGTGACCGGCACGGCGGCGCCCGCGACGACCCCCGCCGTGACCAGCGCGCTGACCAGGACCGTACGGGGGTGGAGCCGCCGCCAGTCCGGGCCGTCGCCGGTGTCCGTGCTCACGTCGCGTCCCCGGGCGTCGCCCGGGTGATGCGGGTCAGCGTCTCGGCGAGCTCGGCACCGGCCTCGTGGTCGAGCCCCTCGATCCGCACGGCGCCCTTGGCGGAGGCCGTCGTGACGGTGACGGTGGCCAGCCCGAAGAGCTGTTCCAGGGGGCCCCGTACGGTGTCCACGGTCTGGATGCGGGACATCGGCGCGATCCGCCATTCCCGCAGGAGGACGCCGGTGCTCACGTAGACCGCCTCGTCGGTGACCTCCCAGCGGTGGGTGCGGAACCACCAGGAGGGGAGGAGTGCGGCGCACAGCAGGCCTGCGGCGGCGAGCACCGCGGCGGGTATCAGCAGCCAGAACCTGGCCGGAGCGATGAACGCCCCCAGCAGACCCAGGACCGCCACCGGTGCCGCCGTCAGCAGCAGCCAGCGGGCCCGCCACCAGCCGACGGCCCGGGGATCCAGCGTGTTCCGCGGCGGCCTGAGCCGTATCGTCCCCTCCCCCGTGGTCATCGCTCAGCGGCCCCGCAGCGACCGGTACGCCGAGACGAGCGCGGCGGTGGAGCTGTCGAGCTGTCCGCCGCCGGTGCCGTCGGTGAGGACCGGCTCGATCTCCTTGGCGAGGACCTTGCCCAGCTCCACTCCCCACTGGTCGAAGGAGTCGATGTTCCAGACGGCACCCTGGACGAAGACCTTGTGCTCGTACAGCGCGATCAGCTGTCCGAGCACGAAGGGGGTGAGCCGCTCGGCGAGGATCGTGGTCGTCGGGTGGTTGCCGCGGAACGTCTTGTGCGGGACGAGCTCCTCGGCCACGCCCTCGGCGCGCACCTCGTCCGGGGTCCGGCCGAAGGCGAGGGCCTGCGTCTGCGCGAAGAAGTTGGCCATCAGCAGGTCGTGCTGGGCGATCAGCCCGGGCAGCAGGTCGTGGACCGGGGCGGCGAAGCCGATGAAGTCGGCCGGGATGACCTTCGTGCCCTGGTGGATGAGCTGGTAGTAGGCGTGCTGCCCGTTGGTGCCGGGGGTGCCCCAGACTACCGGGCCGGTCTGCCACTCGACCGGGTTGCCGTCCCTGTCCACGGACTTGCCGTTGGACTCCATGTCCAGCTGCTGCAGGTAGGCGGTGAACTTGGACAGGTAGTGGCTGTAGGGCAGCACCGCGTGGGACTGCGCGTCGAAGAACGCGCCGTACCAGACACCCAGCAGCCCCAGCAGCAGCGGGACGTTCTCCTCGGCGGGGGCGGTGCGGAAGTGCTCGTCGACGAGGTGGAAGCCGTCGAGCATCTCGCGGAACCGCTCGGGGCCGATGGCGATCATCAGCGAGAGGCCGATCGCCGAGTCGTAGGAGTAGCGGCCGCCGACCCAGTCCCAGAACTCGAACATGTTGGCCGTGTCGATGCCGAAGTCCTCGACCTTGCCGGCGTTGGTCGACAGCGCCACGAAGTGCTTGGCGACGGCCTCCTGACCGGCCTTCAGGCCGGTGAGGAGCCAGTCGCGGGCGGAGGTGGCGTTGGTGATGGTCTCGATCGTGGTGAACGTCTTGGACGCGACGATGAACAGCGTCTCGGCCGGGTCCAGGTCGCGGACGGCCTCGTGCAGGTCGGCGCCGTCGACGTTGGACACGAAGCGGACGGTGAGCGAGCGGTCCGTGAAGGAGCGCAGCACCTCGTAGGCCATGGCCGGTCCGAGGTCGGAGCCGCCGATGCCGATGTTCACGATGTTCTTCACCGGCCGGCCGGTGTGACCGGTCCACTCACCGGCCCTGACCCGGTCGGAGAAGGCCGCCATCCTGTCGAGGACGGCGTGCACGGCCGGGACCACGTTCTCGCCGTCGACCTCGATCACGGCGTCGCGCGGGGCGCGCAGCGCGGTGTGCAGGACGGCGCGGTCCTCGGTGGTGTTGATCTTCTCGCCGCGGAACATCGCGTCCCGCAGCGCGGCCACTCCCGTGGCGCCCGCGAGGTCACGCAGCAGACGGAGCGTCTCGTCGGTGACCAGGTGCTTGGAGTAGTCGATGTGGAGGTCGCCGACCCGGAGCGTGTACGCGGTCCCGCGGTCCGGCGCGTTCGCGAACAGTTGGCGCAGATGGGTGTCGCCGAACTCCTCACGGTGCTTGCCGAGAGCCGCCCACTCGGGCGTCTGGTTCAGCTTGGTTCGGCTTTGTGCGTTCATCCCGGAAATCGCCCACTTCTACTCGTACCTGCAACCTTCCCCGCTGCCCCTCCAACCTAATTGATCTGGGGGGTGCGGCGGTGCAACGGCGGGCTGTGGGGAGGCACACGTAGTCCGGCCGGGCACCCTGAGGTGGCCGGCCGGTGAACACTTCGGTCCAGGGTCTTTCCTGCGGATCGGGGCACGCGGTCCCGGCGGGATCCGGACGGGAGGCTTCAGATCTCGCCGCGGAGTTTCGCGAGGGCTTCGGCGAGGATCGCTTCGCCGTCCGCGTCGCTGCGCCGCTCCCGCACGTACGCGAGGTGCGTCTTGTACGGCTCGGTGCGGGGCGGGGCGGGCGGGCTGTCCCGGTCCTGCCCGGCGGGGAAGCCGCAGCGCGGGCAGTCCCAGGTCTCCGGTACCTGCGCGTCATGGGCGAAGCTCGGCTGCGTCTCGTGCCCGTTCGAGCACCAGAAGGAGATGCGGAGGCGGGGCGCGGACTCGCCTCGCTCGGCCTCCCCCATCGGGCCCGCTCCGACCCGGCTTCCCCGGATCGCGTTGCCACTTGCCACGGTCGTAACTCCCTGCGTGATGGTGCTCGAAGATGCCCCAGTCTACGTAAGGCCCAACGCGCGTCCAGTGAAAGGAGTTACACCCTCACCGGGAATCGCGGACGACGGGTCAGCTGTCCAGCTTGATGAGCAGAGCAAGGACGACAATGCACGCGAACCAGGCCAGACCGACCACGACGGTGATGCGGTCGAGGTTCCGCTCGGCGACCGACGAGCCGCCCACGGACGACTGCATGCCACCACCGAACATGTCGGAAAGGCCGCCGCCCTTCCCCTTGTGCATCAGCACCAGCAGCATCAGCAGCAGGCTGAAGACGATCAGGGCGATCTCGAACGCCAAAACCACGGCTGGTCCCTACTTTCCGGAATTCCTAGGACTGCATGTACGAACAGCGGGGGCCCGGGGGTGCACCCCCCTCGGCCCCCGCAAGGGTACGACGGATCCGCGCTACCGCATACTCACTGGTCGCGGAAGCGGACGATCTTGACGAACTCGTCGGCGTCGAGTGCGGCGCCGCCGATCAGGGCACCGTCCACGTCGGGCTGCGCCATGATGGCCGCCACGTTGCCGGACTTCACCGAGCCGCCGTACTGGATGCGGACGGCGTCGGCCAGCTCCTGCGAGTACAGCTCGGCGAGCCGGCGGCGGATCGCGCCGCAGACCTCCTGGGCGTCCTCGGGGGTGGCGACCTCGCCGGTCCCGATGGCCCAGACCGGCTCGTAGGCGATCACGATGGACTCGGCCTGCTCGGCCGGGATGTCCTTCAGCCCGCCGTCGAGCTGCGCCAGCGTGTAGGAGACCTGGTCACCGGCCTTGCGGATGTCCAGCCCCTCGCCGACACAGAGGATCGGGGTCAGGCCGTGCTTGTAGGCGGCCTTCACCTTGGCGTTGCAGATCTCGTCGTTCTCGCCGTGGTACTGGCGGCGCTCGCTGTGGCCGACGGCGACGAACGTGCACTTCAGCTTGGCGAGCATCGGGCCGGAGATCTCGCCGGTGTACGCCCCGGAGTCCTGCGCCGAGATGTCCTGGGCGCCGTACTTGATCTTCAGCTTGTCGCCGTCGACCAGCGTCTGGACGGACCGCAGGTCGGTGAAGGGCGGCAGGACGGCGACCTCGACGGCGTCGTAGTCCTTGTCGGCCAGGGCGAAGGAGAGCTTCTGGACGTGCGCGATGGCCTCGAGGTGGTTGAGGTTCATCTTCCAGTTGCCCGCCATGAGCGGGGTGCGGGTGGTCATTGAGGGTCAGTCCTCCAGTGCGGCGAGTCCGGGAAGCGTCTTGCCCTCGAGGTATTCGAGGCTCGCGCCGCCACCGGTCGAGATGTGGCCGAAAGCGTTCTCGTCGAAGCCCAGGATACGGACGGCGGCCGCGGAGTCCCCGCCGCCGACGACGCTGAAGGCCTGGGAGTCGACGAGGGCCTGGGCGACCGCCCTGGTGCCCTCGGCGTAGTCGGGGTGCTCGAAGACGCCCATCGGGCCGTTCCAGAAGACGGTGGCCGCGTCGGCGAGCTTCGAGGCGTAGAGCTTGTTGGTCTCCGGGCCGTTGTCCAGTCCCATCGCACCGGCCGGAATGGCGTCGGCGGGGACGGTGGACGGGTGGGCCGGGGCCTTGGTCCTGAGGTCCGGGAACTGCTCGGAGACGACGACGTCGACGGGGAGCACGAACTCCACGCCCTTCTCCTCGGCCCGCGCGAGGTAGCCGAGCACCGCCGGGATCTGGTCCTCCTGGAGGAGGGAGCTGCCGACCTCGTGGCCCTGGGCCTTGAGGAAGGTGTACGCCATGCCGCCGCCGATGAGGATGCGGTCGGCCCTCTCCAGCAGGTGGTCGATCACACCCAGCTTGTCGGAGACCTTGGAACCGCCGAGGACCACGGCGTAGGGGCGCGTGACGTCCTCGGTCAGCCGCTTCAGGACGCCGACCTCGGTGGCGATCAGCCGGCCGGCGGCGTGCGGCAGCCGGGCCGGGAGGTCGAAGACCGAGGCGTGCTTGCGGTGGACGGCGCCGAAGCCGTCGCCCACGTACAGGTCGGCGAGTTCGGCGAGCTGGTCGGCGAAGGCACCGCGCTCGGCGTCGTCCTTCGACGTCTCACCTGCGTTGAAACGGAGGTTCTCGATGACGGCGACCTGGCCGTCGGTGAGGGCGGCCGCCGTCGCGCGGGCGGACTCGCCGACGGTGTCGGTCGCGAAGGCCACCTCGGTGCCGAGCAGCTCGCCCAGCCGGGCGGCGGCGGGAGCCAGCGAGAAGGCCGGGTCCGGGGCGCCCTTGGGGCGGCCGAGGTGCGAGGCCACGATGACCCGGGCACCGGCCGCGGCGAGCTCGGCGATCGTCGGCCGGACGGCGCGGATGCGGCCGTCGTCGGTGATCGTGGTGCCGTCCAGCGGCACGTTGAGGTCGGCGCGGACGAATACCCGCTTGCCCGCGACCCCTTCGGCGAGAAGTTCGTCGATCGTCTTCATCTGTTCCCTGCTCCTTGGAAGGACGGACGAGCATGCGTGGGGGCTCGGACGGCGCCGCGTCGCGCCGTCCGAGCCCCTCGCATCACACCTGGATGCCTGCCGGTCCCAGGATCAGAGCTGGCCGCCGACGAAGACCGTCAGGTCGACGAGGCGGTTGGAGTAACCCCACTCGTTGTCGTACCAGCCGAGGATCTTCACCGAGTTGCCCTCCTGGACCATGGTCAGGGAGGAGTCGAAGGTGCAGGACGCCGGGTCGCTGACGATGTCCGAGGACACGATCGGGTCCTCGGTGTAGGCCAGGAAGCCCTTGAGGTCGCCGTCCTCCGAGGCCTTCTTGAACGCGGCGTTGACCTCGTCCTTGGTGACCTCGCGCTGCAGGGTCACGACCAGGTCGGTGGCGGAGCCGGTCGGGACCGGGACGCGCATCGCGATGCCGTCGAGCTTGCCCTTGAGCTGCGGGAGGACCAGGGCGGTCGCCTTGGCGGCACCCGTCGTGGTCGGGATGATGTTCTCGGCGGCGGCACGGGCGCGACGCAGGTCCGAGTGCGGGAAGTCCAGGATGCGCTGGTCGTTCGTGTACGCGTGGACCGTCGTCATCAGACCCTTGACGATGCCGAAGTTCTCGTCGAGGACCTTGGCCATCGGCGCCACGCAGTTGGTGGTGCAGGAGGCGTTGGAGATGACGTGGTGGCTGGCCGCGTCGTACTTGTCCTGGTTGACGCCCATCACGATGGTGATGTCCTCGTCCTTGGCCGGAGCCGAGATGAGGACCTTCTTGGCGCCACCGGCGATGTGCTTCTCGGCGTCGGCCTTCTTGGTGAAGATGCCGGTCGACTCGATGACGATGTCGACGCCCAGCTGACCCCAGGGGATGTCGGCCGGGTTGCGCTCGGAGAGCACCTTGATGGTGTGGCCGTCCACCGTGATGGTGTCGGCGGTGTGGCTGACCTCTGCCTTGAGACGACCCAGAATGGTGTCGTACTTCAGCAGGTGAGCCGTGGTCGCGGTGTCACCCAGGTCGTTGACAGCCACGATCTCGATGTCCGCACCCTGCTCCAGCAGCGCGCGGAAGTAGTTACGACCGATGCGGCCAAAGCCGTTGATGCCTACGCGGATCGTCACGAACCGATCTCCTCGTTAGGAACGCCGGTTTCGATGCCGGCGAGTTTTATTAGGGATGTCCCCGACCGCCTCCGACCCTACCTCTCCGAAGGCTCCGGAGTGACATCGAGAGCGGTGGCGGGAAGAGGGATCGCCTTACCGCCGGGTAGGAGCAGGGGATTCCGGCCACCCGGGACACCGGTGACGGCCCTCCCGGGGGCGTGGTCACGAAGCGTCAACACCCGTCGCCACCCCTCCCCTTGCGGGGTGAGGGCGGCCGCCGGCGCCCTCCGGCGGGGCGCTCACCAGGAGTTACTGACCCGGCCTCAGCCATGACGGACCCGAGGGCGGCCACAAGCGGCCGGAACACGTTTCCCGCGTACGCTCCGGCCTCCGCTGCTCAATTGTGCGGCTCGGTACTCAATCGATAAATAATCCGACCGTCCGCACACTTCCGGGCGTATGGCCGACGGGACTTCCGAGGAGGCGGCCGGCGGAACCGGGGAGGTACACCGCTCAAACGGGCGGTGCGGTACTCATATCAATCGCGCGGTCGGCACTCATACCATTCCGAAAATATTCTCCGCACCATTCGAAATGGTTTCCACATCACCCGGACGGGGAACTGGCTCCGCTTCCGGGACCCCGACGCGGAAGGGCCCCGGCCGCCTGCGCGAGGCTTCCGGGGCCCTTCCGCGGTACTCAGCTCCGCGGTACTCAGCCCACGAGGCCGTCGGCCAGCTCCTCGCTGAGGGTCGACTCCGTGCCCGGGATGCCGAGGTCCTGGGCCCGCTTGTCCGCCATGGCCAGCAGGCGCCTGATGCGGCCCGCGACCGCGTCCTTGGTCAGCGGCGGGTCGGCGAGCGCCCCCAGCTCCTCCAGGGAGGCCTGCTTGTGCTCCATGCGCAGCCGTCCGGCGGCCGCGAGGTGCTCCGGCACCTCCTCGCCGAGGATCTCCAGCGCGCGTCCCACCCGGGCGCCCGCCGCGACGGCGGCGCGGGCGGAGCGGCGGAGGTTGGCGTCGTCGAAGTTCGCGAGCCGGTTGGCCGTGGCGCGGACCTCGCGCCGCATCCGGCGCTCCTCCCAGGCCAGCACCGACTCGTGGGCGCCGAGGCGGGTCAGCAGGGCACCGATCGCGTCACCGTCACGGACGACGACGCGGTCGACGCCGCGCACCTCCCGGGCCTTGGCCGCGATGGAGAGCCTGCGCGCGGCACCGACCAGGGCGAGCGCGGCCTCCGGGCCGGGGCAGGTCACCTCCAGCGAGGAGGAACGGCCCGGCTCGGTGAGCGAGCCGTGGGCGAGGAAGGCACCGCGCCAGGCCGCCTCCGCGTCGCAGGTGGCCCCCGAGACCACCTGCGGGGGGAGACCGCGGATGGGACGGCCGCGGCCGTCCACGAGGCCCGTCTGGCGTGCCAGCTGATCGCCGCCCGCCACCACCCGTACGACGTAACGGGAGCCCCGGCGCAGTCCGCCGGGGGCCATCACGATCAGCTCCGAGCTGTGACCGAAGATCTCGAGGATGTCCCGCTTGAGCCGCCGGGCCGCCATCGCCGTGTCCAGCTCGGCCTCGATCACGATCCGCCCGCTGACCAGGTGCAGCCCGCCCGCGAACCGGAGAATGGCCGAGACCTCCGCCTTTCTGCAGCAGGTCCGGGTCACGGGAAGCCTGGAGACTTCGTCCTTCACCGCTGGCGTCATCGCCATGGGCCGATCCTTCCATGCATCCGAAAAATACGGTCGTACGCGGCGGCCAACAGCTCCGGATCGTGAATCGGAACGCCGTCGGGTGAGGCCACGGGGGCCAGCTCGACCGCGGCTCCGAGCCGCTGTGCGGCGTCGGCGAGGGACTCACGGTCGGGCACGGCGGCCTCGTCGGCCAGCACCACGTCCATGGCGAGTTTAGGGGCGTGTCGTCCCAAAACCTCCAAATGACGCTGCGGTGAGAAGCCTTCTGTTTCACCGGGCTGCGGCGCGAGGTTGAGCGAGAGGACCTTGCGGGCCTTCGTGGTCACCAGCGCGTCGAGCAGTTCGGGCACGAGGAGGTGCGGGATCACGGAGGAGAACCAGGAGCCCGGCCCCAGCACCACCCAGTCGGCGTCGAGCACCGCGGCCACGGCCTCGGGGACCGCCGGCGGGTCGGCCGGGACGACGTGGACGGACTGGACCTCTCCGGGGGTCAGGGCCACCGTCGCCTGCCCGCGCACGGTGACCGTGTCCTCGGGGCGCTCGACGTCGTGACCGCGTACGAGCGCCTGGAGCTCCAGGGGGACGGCGGACATCGGAAGCACCCTGCCGTGTGCTCCCAGGAGCTTGCCGACCAGGTCGAGGGCCTGGACGTGGTCACCCAGCTGTTCCCAGAGCGCGACGATGAGCAGGTTGCCCACCGCGTGCTCGTGGAGGTCGCCCTTGGACTCGAAGCGGTGCTGGATGACCTGGGCCCAGGTCTGGCCCCACTCGTCGTCCCCGCACAGGGCGGCGAGCGCCTTGCGCAGATCGCCCGGCGGGAGGACGCCGAGCTCCTCGCGGAGCCGTCCGCTGGAGCCGCCGTCGTCGGCGACGGTCACCACGGCCGTGAGGTCGCCGGTGATCCGGCGCAGCGCCGTGAGCGACGCCGACAGCCCCATGCCGCCGCCGAGGGCGACGACCTTGGGCTGTGCGCCGCGCTTGCGGCCGGAGAGCGCGGCCGTGGCCCTGCTCAGCCGGCGCTGACGCAGATTGCGACTGGTCACTCGCGCCCCATGTCCCGGTGGACGAGGACGGTCTCGATCCCTTCGGTGGCCAGCCGGGCGGCCAGCTTCTCCGACATGGCGACGGAGCGGTGCTTGCCGCCCGTGCAGCCGACGGCGATGGTCACGTAGCGCTTGCCCTCGCGGCGGTACCCGGTGGCGATGAGCTGGAGCAGCTCCGTGTACTGGTTGAGGAACTCCTTGGCGCCCGGCTGGTCGAAGACGTAGTCGGACACCTCCTCGTTGAGCCCGGTGAAGGGGCGGAGCTCCGGGACCCAGTGCGGGTTGGGCAGGAAGCGGCAGTCGACGACGAGGTCGGCGTCGACGGGCAGCCCGTACTTGAAGCCGAACGACATCACCGTCGCCCGCAGCTCGGGCTCCTCGTCACCGGCGAACTGGGCGTCCATCTTGGCCCGCAGCTCGTGGACGTTGAGGCTGGAGGTGTCGATGACCAGGTCGGCGTCGCCGCGCAGCTCGCGCAGCAGGTCACGCTCGGCCTCGATGCCGTCGACGATGCGGCCGTCGCCCTGGAGCGGGTGCGGGCGGCGGACCGACTCGAAACGGCGTACGAGTGCGTCGTCGGAGGACTCCAGGAAGACGATCCGCCGGGTGACGTGCTTGGCCTCCAGGTCCGCGAGGGACTCCCGGAGGTTGTCGAAGAAGCGGCGGCCCCGGACGTCCACGACGACGGCGATGCGGGCGACGTTGCCCTGGGAGCGGGCGCCGAGCTCCACCATGGTGGGGATCAGCGCGGGCGGCAGGTTGTCGACGACGAACCAGCCGAGGTCCTCCAGACACTTGGCGGCGGTGCTGCGCCCGGCGCCCGACATTCCGGAGATGATCACCAGCTCGGGGATGGCGGGCGTCGCGGCCTCGGCCTTCTCCACGGTGCTTCCCGTACTCACGTGTGCTGCTCCGTCTGCTCGGCCGCGTTCGTTCTGGCGTTCATGCGCGTGCTCGGTCATGTCCTGCTGTCCCCGTCGTCCTCTTCGATGATCTCTCCAGTGGCGGTGTTCACGGCGGGTGCGGCCGGGGCTGCCGCGGCGAAGGCGACGGCCACCGATTCCGCGGTCCTGCGCCCTATCCCCGGCACTTCGCAGATCTCGTCGATTGTCGCCTGCCGCAGCTTCTTGACGGACCCGAAATGCTTGATCAACGCCTGCTTGCGGGTCTCGCCGAGGCCCGGGACGTCGTCCAGGGGGCTGCTGCGGATGCGCTTGGCCCGCTTGGCCCGCTGGTAGGTGATGGCGAAGCGGTGGGCCTCGTCGCGGATGCGCTGGAGGAGGTAGAGGCCCTCGCTGGAGCGCGGCAGGACCACCGGGTCGTCGTCGGCGGGCAGCCAGACCTCCTCGAGGCGCTTGGCGAGGCCGCAGACGGCGATGTCGTCGATGCCCAGCTCGTCCAGGGCCCGCTTGGCGGCGGCGACCTGCGGCTGTCCGCCGTCGACGACGACGAGCTGCGGCGGGTAGGCGAAGCGCTTGGGGCGGCCGTCGTCCTCGCGGGGCTCCTCCCGGACGGGCGCGGGTTCCGGCACCACGGGCGCCGGCCCGGGGGCGGGCCCTGCGGTCACGGACTCCCTGGACGGGGTCGCCCCGGGAGCGGTCGGCTCGGACGGGGTTGTCCCGGGAACGGTCGACTCGGACGGGGTTGCTCCGGGAGCGGTCGGCTCCGACGAGGTCGCCTCGGGAACGGTCGTCCCGGGCGAGGTCGCCCCGGGAACGGTCGACTCGGACGAGGCCGCCCCGGAAACGGTCGTCCCGGGCACCGGCTCCCCGGTCGCCGACCGGTCCGGGGCCGTACCGGCGGGGGCCGGCTCCCCGGTGCCGGGGACGGCGGGCGCGGTCCCGGCGGGCGGAGTCCCGGCCGGGGCGGGGACGGGGCCGGTGGGGGCGGGGACGGGGCCGGTCGGGGCCGGGGTGTCCTCCCACTCCCCCGTGCGCTCCTTCTCCTGGAGGTAGCGCTTGAAGCGGCGGCCGATGACCTCGTGCATCGACCGGACGTCGTCCTGGCCCTCGAAGCCCTTGATCTGGAAGCGGCGGTACTCGCTCTTGCGCGCGAGGCCGTCCTCGAAGACCACCATGGACGCGACCACGTCGTCACCCTGGAGGTGCGAGATGTCGAAGCACTCGACGCGCAGCGGAGCGCCGTCGAGACCGAGTGCCTCGGCGATCTCCTCCAGGGCGCGGGAGCGCGTCGTGAGGTCGGAGGCGCGCTTGGTCTTGTGCAGCCCCAGGGCCTGCTGGGCGTTGCGCTGGACCGTGACCATCAGGTCCTTCTTGTCGCCCCGCTGCGGAATGCGCAGGCTGACCTGGGACCCCCGTCGGTCCGCGAGCCACTGGGACACGGCGTCGGGGTGCTCGGGGAGCGCCGGTACCAGCACCTCCTTGGGCACGGAGTCGCCGGACTCCTCGCCGTACAGCTGCTGGAGCGCGTGTTCCACCAGGCCCGCGGTGTCGACGGCCTCGACCTTGTCGGTCACCCAGCCGCGCTGGCCCCGGACGCGTCCGCCGCGGACGTGGAAGATCTGGACGGCCGCTTCGAGCTCGTCCTCGGCGACGGCGATCAGGTCGGCGTCGGTGGCGTCGGCCAGGACGACGGCGCTCTTCTCCATGGCCCGCTTCAGGGCCTCCGCGTCGTCACGCAGCCGTGCCGCCCGCTCGTACTCCATCTCCTCGGCCGCCTGCATCATGTCCTTCTCCAGGCGGCGGATGTACGTACCCGTGCGGCCGGCCATGAAGTCGCAGAAGTCCTCGGCCAGATCGCGGTGTTCCTCGGGGGTGACCCGCCCGACGCAGGGGGCGGAGCACTTGCCGATGTAGCCGAGGAGACAGGGGCGGCCGGTGCGCTCGGCGTTCTTGAAGACGCCCGCGGAGCAGGTGCGCACGGGGAAGACGCGGAGCATCAGGTCGACGGTCTCGCGGATGGCCCAGGCGTGCCCGTACGGACCGAAGTAGCGCACGCCCTTCTTCTTGGCGCCGCGCATGACCTGGACGCGCGGGAACTCCTCGTTGAGCGTGACCGCGAGGTAGGGATAGCTCTTGTCGTCGCGGTACTTGACGTTGAACCGGGGGTCGTACTCCTTGATCCAGGAGTACTCCAGCTGGAGCGCCTCGACCTCGGTGGAGACGACGGTCCACTCCACGGAGGCGGCCGTGGTCACCATCGTGCGGGTACGCGGGTGCAGGCCGGCCAGGTCCTGGAAGTAGTTGGCCAGGCGCTGGCGCAGGTTCTTGGCCTTCCCGACGTAGATCACCCGGCGGTGCTCGTCGCGGAACTTGTAGACCCCCGGGGAGTCGGGGATCTGTCCCGGCTTGGGGCGGTAGCTGGAGGGGTCTGCCATACCTCACACCCTACTTGCGGGCGGTGACAGAGCGGCATTTCCGGGCCCCCCGACAACGACGACGACCGGGCGGCCCGGGCGCCGAGGTCGGCAGCGGGGGTCAGGGGCGGGGGCCGGGACGACAGCGCGGGTCGGGGGCGGGGCGAGGATGACAGCGCGGGTCAGGGGCCGGGACCGAGCACGGGTACGCGGTCCGGGGGCCGGGGCCGAGGGCCGGCAGCGTAGGCGGGGTGGCGGGACCGAACACGACCACGCGACACAGGCGCCGAGGCCAGGACGACAGCGCGGGCCAGGAGCCGGGACCGAGCACGGTACGCGGTCCGGGGGCCGGAGCCGACGACCAGGGCCGGCAACGTAAGCCGGGTGCCGGGACCGAACACGACCACGCGACACAG
>NZ_JBHVQX010000009.1:23713-105534 GCF_042886395.1 Streptomyces sp. NPDC058008
AGCCGACGACCAGGGCCGGCAACGTAAGCCGGGTGCCGGGACCGAACACGACCACGCGACACAGGCGCCGAGGCCAGGACAACAGCGCGGGCCAGAGGCCGAGACCGAGCACGGTACGCGGTCCGGGGGCCGGAGCCGACGACCAGGGCCGGCAACGTAAGCCGGGTGCCGGGACCGCACACGACCACGCGACACAGGCGCCGGGGCCGAGGACCGGAGCGCGGGTCAGAGGGCCGGGACCGGACCCGCAGCGTGAGCCTGGTGCCCGGGCCGCCCGGCCCGGGCACCAGGGCAGGCAGCGTGGGCGCCGCGGACGGCAGCGTGGGCCGGGCGGAATGGCCCAGCACGGCCACGCGCTCCAGGTGCGGGAACCCGCGACGGCGGGGGTCAGGTGCCGGGGCGGGCACGCCCTGGTGCTCCGGACGCCGGGGCCCGCGAGGGCGGCGGGGGTCAGGCTTCGGGGCCCGCGACGAGCTTTCCGCCCTCCAGCTTCAGCGGGACGGAGGGCAGCGGCACCGTGGCGGGGCCCTGGAGCGCCTTGCCGGTGGTCATGTCGAAGCGGCTGCCGTGGCAGGGGCAGTTGCCCTCGTTGCCCTCGACCTTGTCGAGGAGGCAGCCCGCGTGGGTGCACTGCGCGCTGAAGGCCTTGTACTGGCCTGCTGCCTGGCAGCTCACGACGACCCGCTGCTCGCGGTAGAGCTTCGCCCCGCCGACCGGGACCTCGTCCGCGGCGCCGAGCTCGACGGGCGCGGTGGGCGTGGGCGTCTGCGCGTGGCCGAGCTTCGATTCGGTCGAACAGGCCGCCGCTCCCAGCCCTGCGGCACCGGCGAGAGCGGCGCCCTTCAGTACGGTGCGGCGGGCGGCGGGCAGGCCGGACATGCGGTCTCCACTGGTCGGGGGAACAGAGAGCCGCCGTCACCGTCCGGGCACCGGGTGCCACGGATCCCGGGCACGGGCCGCACCTGAAGGCATGGGCGACAGACCCGACGATACCGACGGAGAACGCCGCTCCTTCTACCGGCCCCGGAGAGCGCCGGACGGACGGCCCGGCCCGCGGACGGCCCGCGGAGCGGGCGGACGGCACGGCCCGAGGTGTCCTTCCGGGGCCGTGCCCGCGTGCAGCCGGCCGCAGCACTCCCCGTAGGCGGCCGGCAGCCCGCACGGTGACCGGACCTGCCGGAAGGCCGTGGAAGGACTCGAACGGGTAGCGCCGTCGACCAGTCCGGAACCGGGACAGCACCGTGGAACGACCGGAGCGCACAACGCGCCGTGGAACGAGCGGAACACACAACGCACCGTGGACCGCACCACACGCCATGGACCGTCCGTCCGGAACGGACAGCGCCGTGGAACGACCGGAACACACAACGCACCGTCGAACGCCCGGAACGGACAAACGAATAAACAGGCAGACACGGACAGCGGGGCGGCACCCCGGGCAGGGTGCCGCCCCGGACGGCCGGTGTCAGGCCTTCCGCGCGCGGGCGGCCTTCTTCGGCGCGGGCGGCTCGGCGGCAGCCTTGCCCGTCGTCCTGGCCGTCGCCGTCCGTCGGCCCGTGGTCGCCTTGGCTGCCACGGCCTTCTTCGCGGGCGCCTTGCGGGCCTTGCGGGCCGCGGGCACCGCGGCCTCCCCGATCCGGTCGGCCCCCAGGACCTCCTGGAGGAACTTCCCGGTGTGGCTGGCCGGCACCGAGGCGACGTGTTCGGGGGTGCCCTCGGCGACCACCAGGCCACCGCCGCTACCGCCCTCGGGGCCCATGTCCACGACCCAGTCGGCGGTCTTGATCACATCGAGGTTGTGCTCGATGACGATCACCGTGTTGCCCTTGTCGACCAGGCCCGACAGCACCGAGATGAGCTTGCTGATGTCCTCGAAGTGCAGACCGGTCGTCGGCTCGTCCAGGACGTAGACCGTGCGCCCGGTGGAGCGCTTCTGCAGCTCGCTCGCCAGCTTCACGCGCTGTGCCTCACCGCCGGAGAGCGTCGGCGCGGACTGGCCGAGCCTGACGTAGCCGAGGCCCACCTCGTTGAGCGTGCGGAGGTGACGCGCGATCGTCGGGACGGCCTCGAAGAAGTCCAGGCCCTCCTCGATCGGCATGTCCAGGACCTCGGCGATGGACTTGCCCTTGTAGTGGACCTCCAGGGTCTCCCGGTTGTAGCGCGCACCGTGGCAGACCTCGCACGGGACGTACACGTCGGGCAGGAAGTTCATCTCGATCTTGATCGTGCCGTCGCCGGAGCAGTTCTCGCAGCGGCCGCCCTTGACGTTGAAGGAGAACCGGCCCGGCAGATAGCCGCGCACCTTCGCCTCCATCGTCTCGGCGAACAGCCTGCGGACGTGGTCGAAGACTCCGGTGTACGTCGCCGGGTTGGAGCGCGGCGTACGGCCGATCGGCGACTGGTCGACGTGCACGACCTTGTCGACGAGGTCGTCCCCGTCGACCCGGGTGTGCCGTCCGGGCACCGACTTGGCGCCGTTGAGCTCGCGCGCCAGGTGGGTGTAAAGGATGTCGTTGACCAGGGTCGACTTCCCGGAGCCGGAGACACCGGTGACGGCCGTGAGCACGCCCAGCGGGAAGGAGACGTCGATGTCCTGGAGGTTGTTCTCCCGGGCACCGTGCACCGTGAGCAGGCGCTTCGGGTCGACGGGACGCCGGACGTCCGGCATCGCGATCGCCCTCTTGCCCGAGAGGTACTGACCGGTGACCGACTCCTCGTTGGCCAGCAGTTCCTTCAGCGAGCCGGAGTGCACGACCTTGCCGCCGTGCTCTCCCGCGCCGGGGCCGATGTCGACGACCCAGTCGGCGACCTTGATGGTGTCCTCGTCGTGCTCGACGACGATGAGCGTGTTGCCCATGTCCCTGAGCCGGACCAGGGTCTCGATCAGCCGGTGGTTGTCACGCTGGTGCAGGCCGATGGACGGCTCGTCCAGGACGTACAGCACACCGACGAGTCCGGACCCGATCTGGGTGGCGAGCCGGATGCGCTGGGCCTCGCCGCCGGACAGGGTGCCCGCGGCGCGGTTCAGCGAGAGGTAGTCCAGGCCCACGTCGACGAGGAACTTCAGCCGCTCGTTGACCTCCTTGAGGACCCGCTCGGCGATCTTCTTGTCGCGGGCGTTCAGCTTGAGGCGGCCGAGGAATTCGGCGCACTCGCTGATCGACATCGCGGCCACCTCGGCGATGGACTTCTCCATCACCGTCACCGCGAGGACCAGCGGCTTGAGCCGGGTGCCCTCACAGGTCGGGCAGGCCACCTCGCGCATGTAGCCCTCGAAGCGCTCCCGGCTGGAGTCGCTCTCGGCCTCGGAGTGGCGCCGCTTGACGTACTGGACGGCGCCCTCGAAGCGGGGGGTGGTGTAGGCGCGCTCGCGCCCGTACCTGTTGCGGTAGCGGACCTCGGTCTGGATCTTGTGCCCGTTCAGCAGCGCCTTCCTGGCGCGCTGCGGCAGTCCGGCCCAGGGGATGTCCGTACGGAACCCGAGCGCCTCGGCCAGCGCGGTGATCTGGCGGCCGAAGTACTCCTTGGTGTGGCCGTGCGACCAGGGGTGGATCGCGCCCTCGTCGAGGGACTTGTCCTCGTCCGGGACGATCAGCTCCGGGTCGACCTCCATGCGCGTGCCGATGCCCGTGCAGTCGGGGCAGGCGCCGAAGGGGCTGTTGAAGGAGAAGGAACGGGGCTCCAGCTCCTCGAAGGAGAGGTCGTCGTACGGGCAGTAGAGGTGCTCGGAGTACATCCGCTCACGCTCGGGGTCGTCCGCCTCCAGGTCGACGAAGTCGAGCACGACCATGCCGCCGGAGAGGCCGAGGGCCGTCTCCACGGAGTCGGTCAGCCGGCGCTTGGCGCTGTCCTTGACCGTGAGGCGGTCGATGACCACCTCGATGGTGTGCTTCTCCTGCTTCTTGAGCTTGGGCGGCTCGGACAGCTGGATCGTCTCGCCGTCCACCCGGGCCCTGCTGTAGCCCTTGGTCTGGAGGTCGCCGAAGAGGTCGACGAACTCGCCCTTGCGCTCGCGCACCAGCGGGGAGAGGACCTGGAAGCGGCTGCCCTCGGGCAGGCCGAGCACCTTGTCGACGATGGCCTGCGGCGACTGGCGCGAGATCGGCCGGTGGCACTCGGGGCAGTGCGGCTTGCCGATCCTGGCGAAGAGCAGCCGGAGGTAGTCGTAGACCTCGGTGATGGTGCCGACCGTCGAGCGCGGGTTGCGCGAGGTCGACTTCTGGTCGATGGAGACGGCGGGCGAGAGGCCTTCGATGAAGTCCACGTCCGGCTTGTCCATCTGGCCGAGGAACTGCCGGGCGTACGAGGAGAGCGATTCCACGTAGCGCCGCTGGCCCTCGGCGAAGATCGTGTCGAACGCGAGCGACGACTTGCCCGATCCGGAGAGCCCGGTGAAGACGATGAGGGAGTCACGGGGGAGATCGAGCGAGACGTTCTTCAGGTTGTGCTCGCGCGCGCCACGGACGATGAGACGGTCGGCCACGCCGGTCCGCACCTTTCTGGAGAGAAGTGGGGGAACTGAGCCCCTGTCCCAGGGTATGGGGGGCGCCACAGCGATGTACGAAGCTTTCGACTCCGAGCGTATAGCACGCGCATTCGATTTACGGTCGAGCGGAGACTCCATCACCCGAATGAGTGGCGAGGTCTACGCTCGGCCCATGACTGATCATGCGCGCGACCTGGAAGCTGTACGTGAAGCGACCGATCGGCTGCTCGGTGCCACGGGCAGGATGGACGACGGCGCCGTCGCCGGGCCGTCCCGGCTGCCGGGCTGGAGCCGGGGCCATGTCCTTGCCCACCTGTCACGTAACGCCGACGCCCTCGTAAATGTTCTCCAGGGGCGCCCGATGTACGCGAACAGCGAAACCCGGGACGCCGACATCGCCCGTGACGCGCCCCGGCCCCTGGCCGAGCAGCTCGCCGACCTGCGCTCCAGCGGGGCGGCCTTCCTGGCGGCGGCCGGGGAGCCGGCCGACTGGTCACGCACGGTCGCGCTGCGCAACGGTGTGACGGATTCGGCGTCCCGGATCCCCTTCCGCCGCTGGGTCGAGGTCGAGCTGCACCACGTCGACCTGGGGGTGGGCCTGGAGCTGGAGGACCTGCCGGAGGAGTTCGTGATCCGGGAGAACGACTTCCTCGCCGAACGGTTCGCGGGGCACCCCGGCGTCGTCGCCACGACCGCCGTCACCGAGGACGGCCGGCTGTGGACCACGGGCGGCGGGGCGGAGGGCGACCCGGTCACCGTCCGGGGCACCGAGGCGGACATCCTCGGCTGGCTCTGCGGACGCCGTGACGGCTCCGCCCTCGCCGTCGAAGGCGGCGGCCTTCCCACGCTGCCCCCGCTATAGGCTGCGTCACATGACGTACAGCGGAACGGTCAAGGTCGGCGGACCTGCGGATGTGCACGAGCTGACGGATCTGATGATCTCCAAGGTCGCCGTCGGCCCGATGAACAACAACGCCTATCTGCTGCGCTGCCGGGCCACCGGCGAGCAGCTCCTGATCGACGCGGCCGCCGAGGCCGGGACCCTGCTGCGGCTGATCGGCGAGGACGGCATCGCGTCCGTCGTCACGACGCACCGGCACGGTGACCACTGGCAGGCCCTCGGCGAGGTGGTCGCGGCCACGGGGGCGCGGACGTACGCCGGGAGGTACGACGCCGAGGGCATCCCGGTCACGACGGACGAGCTCGTCGAGGACGGCGGCACGATCCGGGTGGGCCGGGTGGCGCTGACCGCCAGGCACCTGACCGGACACACCCCGGGGTCCATCGCCCTGGTCTACGACGACCCGCACGGGGCGCCGCACGTATTCACCGGGGACTGCCTCTTCCCGGGCGGCGTGGGCAACACCCACCAGGACCCGGAGGCGTTCGCGAGCCTGATCCACGACGTGGAGACCAAGCTCTTCGACCGCCTGCCGGACGAGACCTGGGTCTACCCGGGCCACGGTCACGACACCACGCTCGGGGCCGAGCGCCCGCAGCTGCCCGTGTGGCGCGAACGCGGCTGGTGAACCCGGCGACGCCCGACGGCCGGGTGCCCCTCAGGGGGCCCCGGCCGTCGTCGTGTCCGTGCGGCGCTACTTCTCCGCGCCGACGTTCTCGCTGTCGTCCTTCTGCTCGTCCTTCCCGGCGTCCTTCTCCGCGGCTTCCTGCTTCTTGTTGGCGATGAGGCTGGTGATCGTGGTGATCACCAGGACGCCGCAGATGACGGAGAGGGAGAACGGGATGGAGATCTCCGGGACGTGCACCCCGGACTCGTGCAAGGCGTGCAGCACCAGCTTGACGCCGATGAACCCGAGGATCACCGAGAGCCCGTAGCTGAGGTGGACCAGCTTCTTCAGCAGACCGCCGATGAGGAAGTACAGCTGACGCAGGCCCATCAGGGCGAAGGCGTTGGCGGTGAAGACGATGTACGGGTCCTGGGTCAGGCCGAAGATCGCCGGGATGGAGTCCAGCGCGAACAGCACGTCGGTGGTGCCGATGGCGAGCATGACCACCATCAGGGGGGTCAGGACGCGCTTGCCGTTGTTCCGGATGAAGAGCTTGGTCCCGTGGTAGCGGTCGGCGACACCGAAGCGGTGCTCGATCGACTTCAGGAGACGGTTCTCCTCGAACTCCTCTTCCTCCTCGCCGGCCCGCGCCTCCTGGATCAGCTTCCAGGCGGTGTAGATCAGGAACGCGCCGAAGATGTAGAAGACCCACGAGAAGTTGGCGATGACCGCGGCACCGGCCGCGATGAAGATCGCGCGCAGCACCAGTGCGATCAGCACACCGACGAGCAGCACCCGCTGCTGGAGGTGGGAGGGCACCGAGAACTTCGCCATGATCAGGACGAAGACGAAGAGGTTGTCGACGCTGAGCGACTTCTCGGTGATGAAGCCGGCGAAGAACTCGCCCGAGGCCTGGCTGTCGCCGAAGACCAGCAGGCCGAGTCCGAAGAGGACGGCCAGGGCGATCCAGACGACGGTCCAGATTCCGGCTTCCTTGGTCGACACGTCATGGGGCTTGCGCCCGATGAAGAAGTCGACGGCGATGAGGGCACACAGACCGAAAATGGTCAGCGCCCAGAGGGTCCATGAAACGTCCACTGCGCCTCCGGCAGTTCGCTACGGCTATAGATCAGCGTCGTCGCTGCCGGAGGTCTCTTCCACCCGGGAGCGCCTGATGCGCGCCGGGCCGGCGCCCCGGGACCGGTCACAGTCCGTACTGACGGGAACGCCGCGATCGGGAGTACTCCCCTCCGCACCAAGAACAGTACACGAAGCACCAAGAAACGGTAAAGTCATTGCCAAGTCATGATCAAAAGCCCAGCTCAGAGGCCATGCGGTAGGTAGTCGACCGGCCCGTCACCGGGGCCGGTGACGGCCACCGCCGCGTGCCGCCGCCACCAGCGCGAGCACCTCTTCCAGGACGCGGCTGCCCCGAGGCACCCTCAGCGGTTCGTACGTCCAGGCGTGGCCCACCCAGGGGTCGGCGAGGTGGTCACCGGCCACGGGGGTGATCCGCAGCAGGGAACGCCACAGCGGGTCGAGCACCGGGCCGTAGGCGTGGGCGTCCTCGCGGTCGGCCACCATCAGCAGGTGCACCCCGACCGAGGGGCCCTCGTCGGCCAGGTAGCGCAGCTGGGTGACGGCCCTGTCGTCGAAGCCGTGCGGGAAGTCGTTGACGATCAGCAGGTGCTCCCCCGTGTCGACGTCCGGGGGCAGCGCGTCCGCGGCCCCGGCCCTGAGCGCCATCTGCACCAGGTCGACGCGCCGGGTGAGGTGGGCGAGCACCGAGGAGACGCCCTCCGCCCCGGCGGCCGCGGGCCCCGCGAGGACCCCGGACCGGACCAGGGGCGCGAGCGGACCGGCGGCGGAACCGGCCGGGTCGATGACGTGCACGGAGAACTCGTCCGCGGGGTACACGGCGAGCAGTCGCGCGGCCAGGGTGACGGCGGTCTCCATGGCCGCCACGCGCGGCTGGTCGCCGGCCGCCGGGGTGGCCGCCCCGGGAGCCGTACGCCCGCTGTCGACCCAGATACCGCGTTCCAGGGGGAGACGCACCAGCAGGGGGATGCGCAGGGCGTCCGCTTCGGGCAGGTGGAGGTCGCCCAGGCGCAGGGCCATCGGGATCTCCATCGGGACGCGGTAGGCGTGCCAGACGGGGTTGTCCCAGCCCGCGAAGGCCGCGGGGAGGGCGGGCTCGACGACCGCGGACTCGGCGGCGAGCTGGGCGAGGTCGCGTTCGAGCGCCTCGCGCGCCCGGCCGGTGAGTTCGTCGTGCTTGGCGCGGGCCTCGGCTCGGGCGCGGTCGCCCTGGCCGCCGGCGCGGCCGCGCGGGTCGGACAGGACCTGGTCGATTTCCCGGTCCATCCGGGACCCGGCGAAGTCGACGGCGCTGCGGTACGCGGCGACGGCGCGGGCCAGGTCCTCGAACATGCCCCAGATCTGGTTGTAGAGGCGCTCGTCCATGGACCAGCCGGTGGCGTCACCGGCGACGGGCCGCGGGGACTGTCCGGGCGCGGCGGGCGGGGCCGTGGGCGGCGGGGGCGGCGGCGCCGACGTACGGCGCCCGGGGTGCGCGTAGTCGATGGGGCCGCCGGGAGCGGCCGTGCGCGGGGGTGCGGAGCCGCCCGGGGGTACGGGGGTGTCCGCCGCCGTCGCGGGCGGCCTGCCGCCTCCGGGGGCCGGAGCACCGGCCGGGTGGCCCACCCTCTCGTCGTCGGGGGTGCGGGGCGGCGGCGTCACGGAGCGTGCGAGTCCGGAGGCGACGGCCTCCTGGACGGAAGCGGCGAGCTCCGCGGCCCCGGCCACCCCCTGGTCGGCGAGGAGCCCGGCGAGTCCCGCGGCGTAGCCCTGGCCGACGGCACGGACCTTCCAGGCGCCCTGGCGGCGGTAGAGCTCCAGTGCGGTCACCGCCGACTCGGTGTCCAGACCGGTGAGGGTGAACGTCGCTATCCCGGTGCCGTCGAGCCCGGTGACGGCGACGAAGGGCGCCGCGACGGCACCGAACGTGGCCGGCCGTCCCGCCCCGAGGGGCAGGGCGAGGAGCACGGTGACCCGGTGCACCGCGGCGGGCAGCGCGTCCAGGTCGACGGCCAGCCGGTGGTCGGCCGCCGCCTGCCTGGACACCTCCAGTCCGGGCACCCGGTGCGACGCGGGGTGGGCGACCCACTCGGCACCGGGGACCGTGCCCCGCTCGTCGCCGAGGGTGGCCCCGGCCACGACGGGCGTGCCCGCCGACACCCTGATCTCCAGACGGGTCTGGGGCAAGGTGTGGTTCTGCCCCCGGACCAGCTCGGCCGTCATCGCCCTGTCCCCTCGACGTTCGGTGTGGTGCCCTGCGACGGGCGCAGCTCCCGGCGGCGGGTGCCTCCGGGAGCTGCTCGTTCGGATCGCGGGCCGGGCGCGCGCCCGGGCCCTGACTACAGGTGCGGCAGGATCGACGGCATCAGGTCCTGGAAGGTCCGGCCGTTGGCCGGGTTGCCCAGGGCGGTCATCTGCCATCCGCCGCCCACACGGTGCACCTTCGCCATGATCTGCGCCGTGTACTGGCCGCCGCCGTCCAGCGTGTAGCGGGCGAGCTCCTGTCCGTTGGTCTCGTCCACGATGCGGCAGAAGGCGTTCTGCACCTCCTGGAACGTCTGGCCGGTGAACGAGTTCACCGTGAAGACGATCTGGTCGATGTGGACCGGGACCCGCTGCAGGTCGACGAGGATCGCCTCGTCGTCGCCGCCCGAGCCGGCGCCGCCGACCAGGTTGTCGCCGGTGTGCGTGACCGAGCCGTCGTCGCTGACGAGGTGACGGAAGAACACGACGTCCACGGGCTGCTTGTCGGCGAAGAGCACCGCCGAGGCGTCCAGGTCGATCTCCCTGGTGCGCGAGCCGAACAGCCCGCGGCGCGGAGCCGCCTGCCAGCCGAGCCCCATCCGTACCGCGGTCAGGGTCCCCCCGTCGCTCTTCTGAAGGCTGATGGCCTGGCCCTTGGTCATGTTGACCGTCACGCGCTGTCCCCTCTCCGCTTGCCCCGCACCCGTCGGTGTGCGGTTTCCCCGCACCCTACGCAGTCCCGGGAGGGGAAAAGGAGTGGTGGGCCGTTTTTGTGTCGGTCCTGCAACACTGCGGCCCCCACGGGTCAGGCCAGCCCCGCCTCCCTCATCTGGCGCAGCTCCTTCTTCAGCTCACCCACCTCGTCGCGCAGCCGGGCGGCCACCTCGAACTGCAGGTCGGCGGCGGCGGCCCGCATGCGGTCCGTCATCTCCTCGATGATCCCCGCGAGTTCCGCGGCGGGCCGGTCGGTGACCACCGCGCCGCCCTTCTTCGCCCCGCCTCCCGCCGCGGCCTTGCCGCCCAGCGACGGGACGGGCGCCTTGGTGTCCTTCGCCTGCCGGTAGCCGCTGCCGAGCAGCTGCTCGGTGTCGACCTCCTCGCGGGCGATGGAGGCGACGATGTCGTTGATCTTCTTGCGGAGGGGCTGCGGGTCCACCCCGCGCTCGGTGTTGTAGGCGATCTGCTTCTCGCGGCGGCGGTTGGTCTCGTCGATGGCCTGCGCCATCGCCGGGGTGACCTTGTCGGCGTACATGTGGACCTGCCCCGAGACGTTACGGGCGGCGCGTCCGATGGTCTGGATCAGCGAGGTGCCGGAGCGCAGGAAGCCCTGCTTGTCCGCGTCGAGGATGGCCACGAGCGACACCTCGGGCAGGTCGAGGCCCTCACGGAGGAGGTTGATGCCGACCAGGACGTCGTACTCACCGGAGCGCAGCTCGCGCAGCAGCTCGATGCGGCGCAGGGTGTCGACGTCGCTGTGGAGGTAGCGGACCTGGATGCCCAGCTCCAGGAAGTAGTCCGTGAGGTCCTCGGACATCTTCTTGGTGAGGGTGGTCACCAGGACGCGTTCGTCCTTGGCGGTCCGTTCGCGGATCTCGTGGACCAGGTCGTCGATCTGCCCTTCGGTCGGCTTGACGACGACCTCCGGGTCGACGAGGCCGGTGGGCCGGATGATCTGCTCGACGAAGCCGTCGCCCCGGGACAGCTCGTACTTCCCGGGGGTGGCGGAGAGGTAGACGGTCTGGTTGATCCGGCCCAGGAACTCCTCCCACTTCAGGGGGCGGTTGTCCAGGGCGGAGGGCAGCCTGAAGCCGTGGTCGACGAGGGTCCGCTTGCGGGAGGCGTCGCCCTCGTACATCGCGCCGATCTGCGGCACGGTGACGTGCGACTCGTCCAGGACGAGGAGGAAGTCCTCGGGGAAGTAGTCGAGGAGGGTGTTGGGGGCGGTGCCGGGAGAGCGGCCGTCGAAGTGCATCGAGTAGTTCTCGACGCCGGAGCAGGTGCCGATCTGGCGGAGCATCTCGATGTCGTAGGTGGTGCGCATGCGCAGCCGCTGGGCCTCCAGCATCTTGCCCTGCTTCTCCAGCTCGGCGAGGCGCTGCTCCAGCTCCTTCTCGATGCCGCTGACCGCCTTCTCCATGCGCTCGGGGCCCGCGACGTAGTGGCTGGCGGGGAAGACGTGGAGCGCGGCGTCCTCGCTGATGACCTCGCCGGTGAGCGGGTGGAGGGTGGAAAGCGCCTCGATCTCGTCGCCGAACATCTCGATGCGGACGGCGAGCTCCTCGTAGACCGGGAAGATCTCGATCGTGTCGCCGCGCACCCGGAAGGTGCCGCGGGTGAACGCGAGGTCGTTGCGGGTGTACTGGATCTCGACGAAGCGGCGCAGCAGCTGGTCACGGTCGATCTCGTCGCCGACCTTGAGCTGCACCATCCGGTCCACGTACTCCTGGGGGGTGCCCAGGCCGTAGATGCAGGAGACGGAGGCGACCACGACGACGTCGCGGCGGGTGAGCAGCGAGTTCGTCGCGGAGTGCCGCAGGCGCTCGACCTCCTCGTTGATCGAGGAGTCCTTCTCGATGTAGGTGTCCGACTGCGGGACGTACGCCTCGGGCTGGTAGTAGTCGTAGTACGAGACGAAGTACTCCACGGCGTTGTTCGGGAGGAGCTCGCGGAACTCGTTGGCCAGCTGGGCGGCCAGTGTCTTGTTGGGCGCCATGACCAGGGTGGGGCGCTGCAGCTTCTCGATCATCCAGGCGGTCGTCGCCGACTTGCCCGTGCCGGTCGCGCCGAGCAGGACGACGTCCTTCTCACCCGCGCGGACACGCCGGTCCAGCTCCGCGATGGCCGCGGGCTGGTCGCCGCTGGGCTGGTAGGGACTGACGACCTCGAAAGGCGCCACCGAACGTTCGATCTTCGAGACTGGCCGCATGTGTCCACCGTACGGCCAGCCACTGACAACGGCCGGGGATCAGCGGCCCCGCGGCTGCCGGGAGGGCCTGCGCGCGGTGGTCGCGTAGGACGGGGTGCGGCGGCGCTGGACGGGGACCGGGGTCGTCGGGCCGCCGCGCGCGAACGCCTGCCCGGCCGGACGGCCGGCCCCTTCCGGGCCGCCGGTGACCACCATCGGGTCGATCATCACGACCACGGCGGCGAGCAGCAGGAAGCAGCCGGGGCCGATCATCATCGGCAGGAGGAGCGAGGTGGGTGCCTCGCCGGGCGACGCCGGTACGGCGTCGGGGTGCAGGTGCACCCGGAGCGCGGCCATGCCCGTGTAGTGCATCCCGCTCACGGCGACGCCCATGACCACGCTGGCGCCGAGGCTGGGCAGGAAGCCGTGGATGGAGACGGCGGCCCACAGGGAGACGGTCGCGGCCACCACGGCGATGACGACGGAGAGCGCGACGGTGAGGGTGTCGTACTCGAACAGTCCTTCGAAGTTCATTCCGGCCATGCCGAGGTAGTGCATGGAGGCGACCCCGAGGCCGGTGATCATCCCTCCGGTGACCAGCGCCATGCGCGTGGCGCCCCGGTAGCCGACGAGGAAGATGCCGACGCCGACCATGCCGACCGCCACGGCGAGGCTGGCGTAGGTGAGGGGCCGGTCGTAGCTCACCGGTGCCTCACGGACGCTGAAGCCCAGCATCGCGATGAAGTGCATCGTCCAGATGCCGGATCCGATGGAGGTCGCCCCGAGGGCCAGCCAGCCCGCCCTGGACGCGCCCCGCGCGCGCAGGGACCGCGTGGTGCAGCGCAGGCCGAGTGCGGCGCCCAGGCATGCCATCAGGAACGCCGTGACGGGTGTCACGAGGCCGTAGGTGAATCCGTCGACTGTGCCCTGCATGCTGGTACGCCCTTCGCGGTGTGCCCGGGTTCGGGGTGACCCTAAAGGGCAAGGCCCGGCAAGCAAACATAAGAGCGGCATTTTATCCGCCTCTGGGCCCTCCGGGGATCCGGTACCCGATCTTCCGTTCACAACATGGCCATCATCCCCCTCCCCTGTGTTGGGGATCGGATGGGAGTCTCTGCCTGTCCGCATCTCGACGCGAGGAGTACACGTGTCCGTACGCACAGCAACCGCCTCCGGTGCAGCCGCCGCTCTGCTGGGCGCCTGTGTCCTGCTGCCCGCCACCCAGGCGCAGGCCACGGGCTCGCACGACAGCCCGGTCGTCTACGCGCACCGGGGCGCCTCCGCCTACGCCCCGGAGAACACCCTGGCCGCCGTCGACGCGGCCGACGGCCTGGGGATCGCGTGGGTGGAGAACGACGTGCAGCTCACCAAGGACGGTGTGCTGGTCGTCGTGCACGACACCACGCTGAGCAGGACGACCGACGCCGAGGAGGTCTTCCCCGGGCGGGCGCCCTGGGCGGTCAAGGACTTCACCGCGAAGGAGATCGCGAGACTGGACGCGGGCAGCTGGTTCGGCGCCGGGTTCGCGGGGGCGCGGGTGCCGACGCTCAAGCAGTACCTGCACCGGATCGAGCGCAACCACCAGAAGCTCCTCCTGGAGATCAAGAGCCCGGAGCTCTACCCCGGCATCGAGAAGGAGACCCTGCGCGTCCTGCGCGAGGAGGGCTGGCTCGACCGGGGTCACGTCAAGCACAGGCTGGTCATCCAGAGCTTCGGTGCAGAGAGTGTGAAAACTGTCCACGCCCAGCGCCCGGACGTCGTCACGGGCTTCCTGGGAACTCCCGCGGTGGCGGATCTGCCGTCGTACGCGGCGTTCACCGACCAGATCAACCCGTCGTACACGACCATCGGTGCCGACTACGTCGCGGCGGTGCAGAAGCTGAAGGGCGCCCACGGCAAGCCGCTCCGGGTGAACACCTGGACGGTGAACGACACGGCCAAGGCGCGGGAGGTGGCGGGCTTCGGCGTGGACGGCATCATCACCAACAACCCCGACACCGTCCGGGACGCCACCCGCTGAGCCGTTTCGCCCCGCGTTGTCGGAGGCCGGCCGTACCGTGGGCCGCATGGAGAAGAACGAGCGGGTCGTGGAGTGGTCCGTGGTGCCGAGCGCCATCGGCCCGCTCCTGCTCGCCGCGACCCCCGCGGGTCTGGTGACGGTGGCCTTCCACGCCGGCCCGGCGGTCCGGGACGAGGTGCTCGGGCGGCTGAGGGCGCGGCTGGGCGCGGAGCCGGCGGAGGCGCCGGGCTCCGCGCTGCTGGCCGGGCCTGAGCGGCAGCTCGCGGCGTACTTCGCCGGTGAGCTGCGGGAGTTCACGCTGGGTCTGGACTGGTCGCTGAGCGCCGGTTTCCACCGCGAGGTGCTCCGCGAGCTGGCGTCCGGCGTGCCGTACGGGACGGTCGTGGGCTACGGGGACCTGGCCGCCCGGACCGGCAGGCCGGACGCCGCCCAGGCCGTGGGGGCGGCCATGGGCGCCAATCCGCTGCCGGTGGTGGTCCCGTGCCACCGGGTGGTGGAGAGCGGCGGAGGACTCGGCGGTTTCGGCGGCGGGCTGGAGACGAAGCGGCGGTTGCTGGCGCTGGAGGGGATACTCCCGCAGCCCCTGTTCTGAGCGCCGGCCCGCACACCGGCTGCGGGGCGCGTCACCGCGCTGCCCGGGGGCGTACGCGGGTGCGGGCGGGCCCGCCGGCCGGGGCCGCCCCTCCGCGGCCCGCGCACCGCGAGGACGGCGGGTGGCGGAGCCCTTGCCGCATGGGGACGGCGACCCGGGCTCCCGGGGGGGGACTCCCCTGCCGTACGGGCTCCGGCGCCTTCCGCGTCGGGGCCGTCTTGGCGCGGGGAGGACGGCACGGCGCGCGGAACCGCCGCGCAGGGCCTCCGCCCGCCCGCTCCCCCGCCGTCGTCCGGTCACGCCACCGACCGCCCGGCCGCCGGGGGTTTGCGGCCGTCGTGCCCGCGACAGGGATGGGGCATGCCTCAGAATCCATCGGCACCGCTGCCGCAGGAAACCGGCCGAAGCGTCTTCGCACTCTCCGCGGAGGTGCGGGAGGCCCTGGAGGAACGGCGGCCCCTGGTCGCCCTGGAGTCGACGATCATCGCGCACGGGCTGCCGCGCCCCCGCAACCTCCAGGTCGCCCGGGAGCTGGAGGAGCTCGTACGGAGGGCGGGTGCGGTGCCGGCGACGGTCGCCGTGCTGGACGGTACGGCGCATGTGGGCCTGGACAGGGCCCAGTTGGAGCGGGTCGCCGAGGACCCGCGGGTACGCAAGCTGGGCCACCGCGACCTGGCCCCCGCCCTGGCCCTGGGCGCGAGCGGGGCCACCACCGTGTCCGCCACGGCGTTCCTCGCGGCCCGGGCGGGTCTGCGGGTCTTCGCGACCGGCGGGCTCGGCGGGGTGCACCGCGAGTGGATCCGGTCGCAGGACGAGTCCGCCGACCTCCGGCTGCTCGCCGGGACCGGGATCACCGTGGTGTGCGCGGGCGTGAAGTCGATCCTGGACGTGCCCGCCACACTGCAACGCCTGGAGACACTCGGGGTGGGGGTGCTGGGCTACGGCACGGAGCACTTCCCCGGCTTCTACCTGTCGAGTTCCGGGGAGCCGGTCGACTGGACGGTCCGCAGCCCGCAGGAGGTCGCCGACGTGATGCGGGCCCGGGAGGAGCTGGGCGGCCCCTCCACGGCGCTGATCGTCGCCAACCCCGTACCGGAGGCGGAGCAGTTGGACCCGGTGGTGCACGACCGGGTGCTTGCCGGGGCCCTGGAGGCGGCCCGGGAGCAGGGGATCACCGGGCAGGCCGTCACGCCGTTCCTGCTGGAGTACCTGATGCGGGAGACCCGCGGTGCCTCCCTGGAGGCCAACCTCGCCGCCGTGCGCGGGAACGTCCGGCTGGCCGCCCGGATCGCGGTGGCGACGGCCGCCCGGTGAGCGCGGCGGCCGGAGGCGGACTGCTGGTGGTCGGCGAGGTGGTCACCGACGTCGTCGTACGGCACGCGTCGGAGCCGCTCCACGGCACCGACACCCCGGCGCGGATCACCACGCTGCCGGGCGGTGCGGGGGCCAACGCGGCCTGCTGGGCGGCACGTTCGGGGTGCGGGGACGTCCGGCTGCTCGCCCGGGCCGGGGCGGACTCGGCGGCCTGGCACCGGGAGGCGCTGCGGCGGGCGGGTGTCCGCCCGCTGCTGCACGTGGACGAGGACGCTCCGACCGGCACGGTGGTCGCGCTGGTCGACTCCTCGGCCGAGCGCACCTTCCTCTCGGACAGCGGCGCGGTCCTGCGCCTCTCCCCCGCCGACTGGTCGCCCTCGCTGCTGGACGGCGCCGCCCGGCTCCACCTGTCCGGTTACCTCCTCTTCGGGCCGACGAGCCGGGCCACCGCGGCGCTCGCGCTGCGGGACGCACGGCGGCTTGGCGTGCCGGTGAGTGTGGATCCGGCCTCGTCCGGCTTCCTCGCCGGGCTGGGCTCGGCGGCCTTCCTGGATCTGGTCGGGGGGATCGACCTGCTGCTGCCCAACGCGGCCGAGGCGCGTGAGCTGACCGGGCTGCCGGACCCCGCCGACGCCGCGGCCGAACTGAGCCGTCACGCCGGCCGGGTCGCCGTGACGCTCGGGGACCGGGGTGTCCTGCTGGCGGCCGGCGGCAGGGTGACCGCCCGGGTGCCGGCGGCGCCTGTCCCCGCCCCGGTCGACTCGACGGGTGCGGGGGACGCGTTCACCGGCGGCTTCCTCGCGGCCCTCGTCGCCGGGGCGGACGACGTCGCGGCGGCCGAGGCGGGCTGCCGGGCAGGGGCGGAAGCGGTCGCGACGGTCGGGGGCCGCCCGGTGTGACGGGCGGCGGCGGTCGGGGGCCGCCCGGTTGGACGGGCTGCGGCGGTCAGGGGCCGCCGGGTTGGACGGGTCGGGCGGGCCCCGGCCGGACGGTCTGACGGGCCGCGCAGGCCCCGCCGGACGGGTCTGACGGGTCACGCAGGCCCGGGCCGCCCGGTGTGACGGGCCGCGGCGGTCAGGGGCCGCCCGGTGTGACGGGCCGCGCAGGCACCGGCCGGACGGTCTGACGGGTCACGCAGGCCGACCGCCCGGTGTGACGGGCCGCGGCGGTCAGGGGCCGCCGGGTTGGACGGGCCGGGCGGGCACCGGCCGGACGGTCTGACAGGTCACGCAGGCACCGGCCGGACGGGTCTGACGGGTCACGCAGGCCCGGGCCGCCCGGTGTGACGGGCCGAGGCGGTCAGGGGCCGCCGGGTTGGACGGGTCGGGCGGGCCCCGGCCGGACGGTCTGACAGGTCACGCCGACCCCCGACCACCCGGCGTGCCGGGCCGCGCAGGCCCCCGCCGCACGGGGTGCCGGGCCGCGCAGGCCCCCCGCCGGGCGGCCCCTGACCGGGCGGCCTGACGGGTCACCCGGGCCCCCCGCCGGACGGCCTGACGGGTCGCCCGGGCCCAGATCACCCGGCGCAGGTGCGCGGCACCGGACCGTGAGGCCCTGCCCTAGCCGCCGATCCCCGTCCACGCCGGGTGGTGGGGGTCGTCGGCGCGTACGACGGCGTCCGCGCGCGCGGCCGGGCCGGTCTCGTCCTCGTACCGTGCGAAGGCGGGCAGGGTCCACCGCTCGGCCTCCGGCGTACGACGGCGCAGCGCGCCCGGCGTGAGGCTCAGGTGCACACCGAGGTCGAACGGGAACCACTGTCCGAGGAGCAGCGGCCCGTGCAGGATCAGCACCCCGCCCTCGGGCAGCGCCTGGTACGGGCTGCGGGTCGCCCGGTCCGTGACGGGGTTCCAGAGGTCGGGCAGGACCCGTCCGCTGCCGCCCGGTTCGAGCGGGCGGAACACCTCGCGCCACAGCGCCCCGGTGTCGAACCAGCCGTCGGCGTACGAGTCCGGGTCCTCCTTGCCGTACTCGTAGCGGAGGCTGGCCGGGCGCAGGAAGCCGCCCGTGGACACGGTGAGCACCGGGCGCCCCCGGGCACGCAGCGCGTCGGCGAGGCGGGCGGCCGGTTCTTCGGGGCGGGCGGCGGGAGCACCGTCCACGCCGATCCTCAGCCAGGGCCCGCCGTCGGCCGGACGGAGTGCGTCGGCGTGGGCGGCGAGGGCCTCCCCCAGCCGTTCCCAGGTGATCGGTTCGAATCGCACGTCTCCATCATCGCTCCCGGGTGCGGGCGCCGGATCGCGCCCCGGGACCCGCGGCCGGTCAGAGCCGTGTGCCCCTGGCCCGCAGCAGCGCGGTGATCTTCCGGACGAGGTCCTCGTCGTCCTTCACGGCCGTGCCGGGCTTGCCCGCGCCGGACACGAGGTCGTCGAGCCGCTCGGCGGTCCGGAAGTCGTAGGCGCGCTCCTCCTCCTCGCCGGGGACGTGGCCGTAGGCGTCACCGGCCCGGAATCCGACGGTCAGGTCGACGGCCTTGGCGATGAGCCAGGTCAGGATGAAGGAGAACGCGATGACGGACACGATCGCGACGAGCTGCTTGCCCAGAAGGGCCCAGCCGCCGCCCTCGAAGAGCCCTTCGTGTCCGCTGATCCGTCCGGTGGCGAAGAGACCGACCATGATCAGCCCGATGAATCCGCCGACCCCGTGCACACCGACCACGTCGAGCGTGTCGTCCACGCCGAAGCGGTACTTGAGCGTGATCGCGAAGGCGCAGACCGCGCCCACGACGAGCCCGGTGATGACGGCCCCCAGGGTGTCGATCTCGCCGCAGGCGGGCGTGATGGCGACCATGCCGGCGATGGCGGACGAGACGACCCCCATGGTGGTCACCCTGCCGGTGCGCCACTTCTCGACCAGCGGCCAGGTGACCATGGCGCCCGCGGCGCCGAGCTGCGTGTTGATGAACGCGGCGGCGGCGGTGCCCTGGTCGCTCAGCGCGGAACCGGAGTTGAAGCCGAACCAGCCGAACCAGAGGAGTCCGGCGCCGATCACGACGAGCGGGATGTTGTTGGGCCGCTCCTCACGCCGGGCGAAGTCGCGGGGTGCCCGCAGGACGACTGCCACGGCCAGGCCGGCGACCCCGGAGTTGAGTTCCACGGGCAGACCGCCGGCGAAGTCGAGCGCGCCGAGGTGGCCGACGATCCAGCCGTCGTCGTCGAACACCCAGTGCGCGAGGGGGACGTAGACGATCAGCAGCCACAGGACGACGAAGACGAGCCAGCCCCGCATCGTGGCGCGGTCGGCGATCGAGCCGCTGATCAGCGCGACGGTGATGATCGCGAAGCCCATCTGGAACGTGCTGTAGACGTAGGTGGGGATGTGGCCGGTCAGCGTGGTCAGCCCGATGCCGTTCATGAACGCGTGGTCGAGGCCGCCGATGAGTCCCGCGCCGCCGACGTCGGGGCCGAACGCCAGGGTGTAGCCGATGGCCCACCAGACGAGCGTGCCGAAGGCGAGCGCGGCGAAGCTCATCTTGATCATCATCAGGACGTGTCTGGTGCGCACCATGCCGCCGTAGAAGAACGCCAGCCCCGGCGTCATCAGCAGCACCATGGCGGTGGCGGCGAGCAGCCAGGCGGTGTCCCCGGAGTCGTACGCGGGCGGCATCGGCGCGGGAGCGGTGTTCATCGGCGTACCTCGTGGGTGTCGTCGGGTCGGGGGGTGCGCGCTACGGCTTGCGGACGGCGGGCGCCGGACGGCCGGTGAGGAGCCGGTGCACGGCGTGCCAGGCGGCGGTGTGCGCGGCGGCGACCCGGACGGGGCTGTCGTCCAGGAGCCGCAGCCACGCGCCGCAGTCGTGCGGCAGGACGCTCACCCCGTACAGGACCCCGTGCCCGGCCAGTGCCGTGTGCAGGGTGTCGGCGATCACGGTGGCCGGGGCCCGGTCGCTGACGACGAAGAGCGAGCAGACGTGGTCGTGGCCGGCGAAGACCCCCGGCCCCGTGACCCCGGCCCCCGGGCCGGCCTCGTCCGCGCGCAGGCGCAGGGTGTCGACGGCGAGGAGTGTGCCGTCGGGCCGGGTGATGTGGAGGTCCGCGGCGACGACCCGGTAGGCGTGGCGTTCGCCGCGCGCGAGCCGCCCGGCCGTGACGGTGTCGCCGAGGAGGACGGTGGCGCCGGGGGCGACGGTGACCTCGGTGCGCTGGTAGAAGCGGGCGTCCTTGAACGGGATCACGGGGTCGGGGAGGTACTCGACGTAGGAGTCCTCGTGCGCCGTGATGTGCACGCGCTGGCTCGCGTAGTCGTGCTCCATCCGGAAGACCTTGGTGGCGGCCTGGGTGGTGAGGTGGACCTCGGTGCCGGGGCCGCAGCGGAAGTCCATCCGGTAGCGGTCCGCCTGGGCGACACCGCCGCCGGTGGCCATCAGGCAGACGTAGGCCATGCCCGGCAGGGCGGGGTCGGTCCGGAGCGGCCGCATGATCTGCAACGGGGCCTTCTGGTAGCGCTCCACGAGTTCGGTGCGCCCGCCCCGCACGGCGAAGGCCAGGTCGAGGATGCCCACCTTGGCCGGGGAGCCGGGGGCGAGCGTGTCCGGTACGGAGGCCAGGGCCGCCACCTCGGGAGGGAGGCGTACGGCGCTGTAGTAACCGGGGTCCAGACGGTCCGGCCTGGTCCGGAGCGGGGCGGGCGGCACGTCAGATCAGCACCTTGCGGCGTGACTCGATGTAGGCGAGGACGTCGTCGACACCGGTCCCGGTCAGGCAGTCCGTCAGGACGACCGGGCGGTTGTCGCGGACCCGGTGGGCGTCGGACTCCATGACGCCGATGTCGGTGCGCACGTACCTGGCGATGTCGATCTTGTTGATGACGAGCAGGTCCGAGTCGGTGATGCCCGGCCCCCGCTTGCGGGGCATCTTCTCGCCCTCCGCGGTGTCCAGGACGAAGACGAAGAGGTCGACGAGCGCGGGGCTGAAGGTGAGCGTGAGGTTGTCGCCGCCGGACTCGTAGAAGAGCGTGTCCGTGTCGGGGAAGCGCTCCAGCATCTCGGCGCCGGCCGCGAGGTTCATCGTCGGGTCGTCGCGCACCGCGGTGTGCGGGCACGCCCCCGTCTCGACGCCGACGACGCGCTCCGGTGCGAGGACGCCGTCCAGGGTGCGCCGGATGTGCTGGGCGTCCTCCTGCGTGTAGATGTCGTTGGTGATGACCGAGGGGATACGGCCGCCCTTGACCAGCAGGGGCACGAGTGCCTCGATGAGCGCGGTCTTGCCCGATCCGACGGGTCCGCCGATGCCGACCCGAAGTACGTTGTCGTCCATGATGCTCCTTGGCTCGTGGGTGTCAGGGGGGTGTGCCGGGGGTGTTCAGCTGGCGAAGAGCCGTGCTTCGGCCCGCTCGTGACGGCCGGACATGATGTCCGAGGCGTAGAGGGTGGCGCCGACGTCGGGCAGTTCCCGGCGCAGCGCCGCCTCGACGGCCTCCTCGATGACGGGGGCGGCTCCGTGGAGCAGGCTCTGCGCCTTGCGGTGGTCGGTGAGCCGCAGCCGGAGGGCGGCTCCGGCGAAGCTCGCGCAGAAGGCGAAGAGGTCGGAGGCGACGGCCTGGCGGACCGGTACTCCGGTCGCCGCGTAGACGACTCCCGCCGCCACGGCCTGGGTTCCTGGGACCTCGCGGCGTTCGACCCGTGCGTGGTAGTCGTCGATCTCCGGCCGGTCGAAGACCTCGCTCGCCAGGTCGAGGAGCTGGCGCCCCGTACGGGTGGCGGCCCGCCGCATCTCCTGTCCCAGCTTGGTGGCGAACAGGTGCTCGTCGACGGCGGCCACGGCTCCGGGGTCCCCCGCCCGGCAGGCGCGGTGGGCGAGGGCGAGTGCGGTGGCGTCGGCCGGGCCGACGCCGTGCAGGATCATCGATTCCAGCAGCAGGGGAAGGGTGGCGGAGTCGACGGCCCGGGCGTGGGCGAAGCCCTCCAGGCTGTGCGAGAGGGTGTAGAAGCCGCTGGGGAAGGCGGAGTCGGTCAGCTGGAGGCTGACCAGCAGGTGTGCGAGCCCGGGTCCCGTGGCCGCCGCTCGCGCGGCCGCCTCCGCCCCGGCCGCGGGACCGCCGTCCATGGTGTCGCCCTCTTCCTGGTACATCGGCCTAGACCAGGAAGTACAGGTGGTTGAGGGGGAGTTTCTCGGCGGGGTCGATGGTGGCGACCTTGCCGTTCAGGGTCACCTTGAACGTCTCCGGATCGACCTTGATCTCCGGCAGCGCGTCGTTGCGGATCATGTTGTGCTTGCCGATGGTCCGGGTGCGCAGGACGGGCAGGACCCGGCGTTCCAGGCCGAGTTCGGCGGGGACGCCGGCGGCGATGCCCGCCTGCGACATGAAGGTGACGTGGGTGGCCTGCTGGGCCTTGCCGTACTGGCCGAACATCGGACGGTAGATCACCGGCTGCGGGGTCGGCAGCGAGGCGTTGGGGTCGCCCATCTGGGCCCAGGCGACGATGCCGCCCTTGATGATCATCTTCGGCTTGGCCGCGAAGGAGTGGATGGGCCAGAGCACGATGTCGGCGAGCTTGCCCTTCTCGATCGAGCCCACGTGGTCCGCGATGCCGGTCGCGATCGCCGGGTTGATGGTGACCTTGGCGAGGTAGCGCAGGACCCGCTCGTTGTCGTTGCGCTCGGAGTCGCCCTCCAGCGTGCCGAGTTTGTCCTTGCAGTGGTGGGCGGTCTGGAACGCCCGGGTGACGGATTCGCCGACCCGGCCCATGGCCTGGGAGTCGGAGGAGAACATGCTGATGACGCCGAGGTCGTGCAGCACCGTCTCGGCGGCGATGGTCTCGGCCCGGACCCGGCTGTCCGCGAAGGAGACGTCCTCGGGGATGTCGTGGCTGAGGTGGTGGCAGACCATGACCATGTCCAGCAGTTCGTCCACCGAGTTCTTGGTGTACGGAAGCGTGGGGTTGGTCGAGGACGGCAGGACGTTCGGCTCGCCCGCCACGCGCATGATGTCGGGGGCGTGGCCGCCGCCCGCGCCCTCGCTGTGGAAGGTGTGGATGGTGCGCCCGTCGATGGCCGACCGGGTGTCCTCGAAGAAGCCGCCCTCGTTGAGGCTGTCCGTGTGGATGGCGACCTGGACGTCGTGCGCGTCGGCGACGCTCAGCGCGTTGTCGATCACGGCGGGGGTGGCTCCCCAGTCCTCGTGGACCTTGAGGGCGCAGGCTCCGGCGACGACCTGCTCGTTCAGCGCCTCGGGGAGGCTGCCGTTGCCCTTGCCCATGATCCCCACGTTGACCGGGATGGCTTCGGCGGCCTGGAGGAGCCGGGCGATGTTGAACGGGCCGGGTGTGCACGTGGTGCCGTTGGAGCCGTCGGTCGGGCCGGTGCCTCCGCCGATGAGCGTCGTGATGCCGTTGGTGAGGGCCTGCTCGGCCTGCTGCGGCGCGATCAGGTGGACGTGGGTGTCGATGGCGCCCGCCGTGGCGATGAGGTGCTCGCCCGCGATGGCCTCGGTGCCGGGGCCGATGACCAGGCCGGGGTGGACCTTGTCCTGGGTCTGCGGGTTGCCGGACTTGCCGATGCCGGCGATGAAACCGTCCTTGATCCCGATGTCGCACTTCACGACACCGACGACCGGGTCGATGACCACGACATTGGTGATGACGGTGTCGAGGGCGCCCTGGGCGCTGGTGGCCTGCGGGTCGGAGGCCATGCCGTCGCGCATGGTCTTGCCGCCGCCGTAGAGGACCTCGTCCCCGTACTGCCCCTCGCTGAAGTCCTTCTCGACCTCGACGACGAGGTTGGTGTCGCCCAGGTGGAAGCGGTCACCGACCGTCGGACCGAACATGTCGGTGTACTGCTTGCGCGGCAGGATGGGCATCAGCGCGAACCCTTCTTCTGTTTCGAGTCCTTGGCGTTCTTGGTGTTCTTGGTGCTCTTGGTCTTCGCGGTCCCGTCGGTGTGCGTGGCGCTGTCCCCGGATCCGTCCTCCGCGCCCTGGAAGCCCTGCTCGATCGCCCTGCGGACGGCTTCGACGCGGGCCGGGTGCGAGACGAGGCTGCCGTTGAGCAGCCCGCTGAATCCGACGAGCCGGCCGGTACCGGCGTACGCGCACAGCTCGACCTCGCGCGTCGAGCCGGGCTCGACGCGTACGGAGGTGCCGGCGGGGATGTTGAGGTGCATGCCGAGGGCCTTCTGACGGTCGAAGGACAGCGCCGAGTTGACCTCGAAGAAGTGGTAGTGCGAACCGATCTGGATCGCGCGGTCGCCGGTGTTGCTGACCGTCAGCCGGACGGTCCGGCGGCCCGCGTTGATCTCGACCGGTTCGTCGCCGTACAGGTACTTCTGCCGGAACGTCATGCGGTACTCCTGATGGCTCGGCCCGCGTCGTGGACGTGCGGGTGCGTGGGTGCGTGCCCGTGGTCATGGCCCTCGCCGGGTGCGTGGGAGTGCCCGTGACCGGGTGGGTGCGTGTGGGAGTGGCCGTGGCCCTCGCCCGGGGGGTGCGTGTGGGAGTGGCCGTGGCCGTCGGCTGCGGTCAGTCCGGCCGCGATGCCGTCGTCATGCCGCCCGCTCCACCGCCGCCGCGCGTCGGACACGCGCTCGGCGAGCACCCGGGCCAGGGCGGCCGGGGGGAGCAGCGGGCCCGCCGCCGCGACCCGCGCACCTGCCGCGCGGGGGACTTCCGGCAGCCCGAACGCGGCGGGCAGCAGCGTCACCCGGTCGGCGCCGAGCAGCCGGCAGCGCCGGATCCCCTCGGCGGGGTCCGGGGTGCCCCCGGTGAACGCGACCTCGACCATCGGGTGGCCGCCGTAGCGGTGCACCAGACTCGCGACCCGGTACAGCTCGGCGTCGTCGAACGGGCCGGCGGCGGGAGCGGTGACGAGCAGCGCGGACGCCCCGGGCGTACGGGCCGCCGCGGCGCGCAGCCAGGCGATCAGGTGCTGCGAGGTGCCGAACGGCTCCGCGAGCAGCGTCCCGGGACGTGCGGCGGGGGGCAGGGCGCGCAGGGTGCGGGCGGTGTCCGCGACGAGTTCGGGGTCCCTGCCCAGGGTCATCGGGACGACGCAGGCCTCCTCGCCGGAGCGCCGGAGACGGCCGAGGCCGCGGATCAGTTCGCGCCCGCCGGGGACGACCAGCACGCCGGGGCCGGCCAGGTCGCGCAGCGCCTCCCCGTACCCGGACTCGTGACCGCAGACGGCGATCACGGTGCCACGGCCGGACAGCGGGCTCATCCGCCGACGGGGTCGTGGCAGGAGACCAGCTTGGTGCCGTCCACGAAGGACGCCTCGACCTGCAGCAGCCCGAGCATCTCCCGTACGCCCGGCATGGTGTCGGCCTCGCCGACGACCTGCCGGCCCAGCTCCATGCAGTCGGCGACGCTCCTGCCGTCCCGGGCCGCTTCCAGGATGGCCTCGGTGATCAGCGCGACGGACTCGCTGTAGTTGAGCTTGAGTCCACGGCCCTGGCGTTTGCGGGCCAGGTCGGCCACCACGTACACCAGCAGCTTGTCGATCTCGCGAGGGGCCAGGTTCATCGTCGGTGCCTTTCTCGGGTTGCGGGGAGGGGAACGCGGAGTCCGGGGCGGGCGGGTCAGCCGCTGCGGCGGAGGCGTGGCAGCAGGGGGACGGCCGCCATGAGCGCCCAGGTGGTGAGGATGAACGGCCAGGTGAAGGTGTGGCCGCCGAAGGGTTTGAACAAGGAGGTCAGGGACGCGGTCAGCCCGGTGGTGGCGGCCGCGCCGAAGAGTGCGTAGGCCCCGTTCCAGACGGTGCCGGTGAGGAAGACCGCGCCGACGGCGATGGCCACGAGGACGGCGTTGTAGCCGTAGATGCCGCTGGAGATCAGTGCGGTGGGGGCGCCGAGCGCCCACGCGGCCACGATGCCCATGACGCTGCCGGCCGCCGCGTACAGGAGTACGCGGATCCCGGCGCAGGCCAGGCCGGCGAGCATGATGAGCCCGACGTACCACTTGTCCACCAGGAAGACCTGCGACACGTTGGTGAAGAAGGCGTGCCACAGGGCGTCCCAGGAGAGCCCGGTGTCCCCTCCGGTGGTGCTGGAGACGGCGTTCGGGGCGCCGTGCCAGATCCGGGCGAAGGACGGGGCGCCGAGGACCATCACGCCGGAGACCAGGCAGAACGGCGCGGTGAGCGCGGTCAGTCCGTACGGGGCCAGGAAGGTGGTCAGCGCCGCCATGAGGAGGGTGCAGACGATCGCGCCGACGACGGCGAGCACGTAGGTGGCGGCGTGGTCGCCCAGCGAGGTGACGAGCGCGATGCCGGTGAGGCAGCCGCAGTACCCCTGCAGACCGAGCGCGATGCCCGACCGGTCGACGCCGAGCGCGTAGGCGGTCGCCGTGGAGACGAGGGTGCCCAGGGTCGCGAAGAGGCCGATGCGCCAGCCCGCGCTCCACAGCCCGGCCAGGATGATCAGGCCGGTCCACAGGGTGGGCTGGAGATCGACCTGTCCCACTCCGCGCGCGGAGGCCAGCAGGAACGCGGAGGGCTGTCGCCGTTCCAGCTTCCCGACCAGGTCTGGTTCGGCGATGGGCACGGAGGACTCCAGCGTTCGGGCGTGGAAGGGGGGCGGCCGCCCGTCTCGGCCGGCCGCTGTCCGTGATGGACGTCAATGCTCACTGAAATCCATATCCGTGCCGTCGGCGAGGCGCGTTGCTCCGTCCAGGGCCCGGAACACCCGAGCACCCACGCCCTTCCCGTATCGGCCGATTTAGCCCATTACGGTGTCGGCATGCTCCAGAAGATGGCGTTGCACACCCGCACGCACCCCGATCACCATCCCGGCGTCCAGCCCTCCGTCGTGGGAGCGGTGGCGGTCGGCGGAGCGGCGGGCGCGGCGGCCCGCTACGGCGCCGAGCTCCTCTGGCCCACCGCACCCTCGGCCTTCCCCTGGACGGACCTGCTGGTCAACGCCGTGGGGTGTTTCCTCATGGGAGCCCTCATGGTCACCCTGAAGCTGCGTTTCCCGGCCGCCCCCCGGCTCGTCAGCCCGCTGCTCGGCACCGGGGTGCTCGGCGGCTTCACCTCGTTCTCGCAGTACACGAACGGCGTGCGGCGGCTCTTCGACGAGGGCAGGCCCGGGCTCGCGGTGACCTCCATGCTGCTGACGGTGGTGGTGGCCCTGGCCGCGGTGACGGCGGGCGCCCTCGCCACGCACGCCGCTTTCGGGCGTGGCGGCAACACGCGGGGCGATGCCCGATGACGGACTGGCTGCTCGTGCTGGCCGGCGCCCTCGTGGGTGCTCCGGTGCGCTATCTGATCGGGGTGGACGCCACGTTCCGCCTGCGCAGCGCCTTCCCGTGGGGGACGCTCACCGCCAACGCGAGCGCCGCGCTCCTGCTCGGATTCATCGCGCAGGGGGCCACGGACGGCGATCTCGGGCCTCGGCTCCTACTCCTGCTGGGCACGGGGTTCTGCGGGGCCCTGTCGACCTGGTCGACCTTCTCCTACGAACTCCTGACGTTCACCTCCGCCCGCAGGCTGGGTCTGGCCGGGGGGTATCTGGTCCTCACCGTCGGGGTGGGTGTCGGACTCTCCTTCGCCGGCGCGGCCGTGGCCGACGGCGTCTTCTGACCGTCGGAGGCGGCGGGGAGGGCGGCAACGCGCCTGCGGGGAGGGGCGGGGCGGACGGCAACGCGCCTCAAGGGGGGACGGGCGGTAACGCGCCTCCCGGGGGCAGGATTCCGCCCGCACTCCGCGACGGCCCGGCCGGGCGTCGGCGCGTACGGCGACGCACCCGCCGGCCGGGCAGGCGGAGGCCCGCCGCGGCCGGCCGCACGTCGGACAGCCCCGGCAACGGGCCCGGCACCCCGGCCCGCTTCGGCCGGCGCCCGCACCTCCGTACCCTTCCCCGCGCGTACGGCGACGCGCCCGCCCCGCGCTCCGCCCTACCTCGCCGCCGGGCAGTCCGCCGCGTCGGCGTCGTCGGACAGGGCGCTGCCTTCGGGGAGCAGGTACGTCACCCAGAGCACGACGGGCTCGGTCCCGAGGTTGCGTCCGATGTGCCGGTGGCCGGCTCCGGACGGTTCGATGAAGGACGTCCCGGCGGGTGTCACCTCGACCGTGCAGTCGTCCAGGGTCCGGGTGAGCGTCCCGGACTTGACGACGGCGATCAGCTGCCCGCTGTGGGTGTGCCAGCCGGTCGAGCCGCCCGGCGCCACGGTGATCTCCCGGAAGGTCACGTCCGTACGGCCCTTCGGGGTCTTCACCTTGAGCTTGCCCGCCGAGGTGCCCTCGGCGACGACCGTGCCGCTCACCCCGCTGCCCGGGGTGGCGACGGCCGCCGCCGGCACGAGGCCCAGCGCGGCCACGCAGACGCCCACCAGCAGGGCCTTGCGCAGCGCCCCCCGCCTCCTCGCACCCCGCACGGCGCTCCCGCTCTCCGCACCGCTCACGCCGTCGAACCCCATGACCGACTCCTCAGCATCCGCCCGATGAACACGCCTACGCTACCGGCGAGTTGCGCGAAAGGCTTCAGACGCGCGGGCATCGGCCGGTGCGGAGTGCGCCGGCGAGCGGCCCGTCGCCGAGCACCTCCACCAGGCCGTCCCCGACCGCCTCGGCAAGGGTGCGCTCACCCCGGGCGAGCGTACGGGCGGCCTCGGCGTCCAGCACGAGACAGGCGTCGGGGGCGTCGGCGGGGCCGTATCCGTACACCGCGCCCCCGGCGGCCCCCGCGCCGGTGCGGATGTGGAACTCGCCCTCGTCGAGCCTGACTTCGACGACGCCGCCGTGGGCGAGCCCGTCGAGGGCCGGCAGCAGGGGCAGGGCGAGCCAGTGGGCCCTGACCGCGTCCGTGGGGCGGCGTTCGTCGAGGGCGGGCGCGCCCCAGCGGGCGAGCGCGGTGAGGACCGGGAGGAGTCCCCGGCCGTGCTCGGTCAGTTCGTAGACCGCCGCGGCCGCGGGGGGCGGCAGCCTGCGGCGCACCGCCAGGCCTCCCTGCTCCATGTCCTTGAGCCGGGAGGCCAGCACGTCCGTGCTGACGCCGGGCAGATCGGCGTGCAGATCCGTGTAGCGGCGGGGACCGGCCAGCAGTTCACGGACGATCAGCAGGGTCCACCGGTCGCCGACGGAGTCGAGGGCGCGGGCGGCGGCACAGAACTGGTCGTAGCTCCGGCGGCGGGCGGGGCGTGCGGGCTGCTGCTGACGTGGCATGCGACGCAGTCTAGACATGTTGTTGGACTTTCCAAGTCCGAGCTTGGTAAAACCAAGTATCGCAATCTCACGTCGGGGAGGCACGCCATGGAGTTCCGGCAGTCCAGCAAGCTCAACGAGGTCTGTTACGAGATCCGGGGCCCGGTCATCGAGCAGGCCAACGCCCTGGAGGAGGCGGGCCACAGCGTGCTGCGCCTCAACACGGGCAACCCGGCGCTCTTCGGTTTCGAGGCGCCGGAGGAGATCGTCCAGGACATGATCCGGATGCTCCCGCAGGCGCACGGCTACACCGACTCGCGCGGCATCCTGTCCGCGCGCCGCGCCGTGGCGCAGCGCTACCAGGCGATGGGGCTCGCCGATGTCGACGTGGACGACATCTTCCTCGGCAACGGGGTCTCCGAGCTGATCTCCATGGCCGTGCAGGGGCTCCTGGAGGACGGCGACGAGATCCTGATCCCGAGCCCGGACTATCCCCTGTGGACCGCCGTCACCACGCTCGCGGGCGGGAAGGCCGTGCACTACACCTGCGACGAGGGGGCCGACTGGAACCCCGACCTCGCCGACATGGCCTCGAAGATCACCGACCGCACGCGGGCCATGGTGATCATCAACCCGAACAACCCGACGGGCGCGGTCTACTCCCGCGAGGTCCTCGACGGGATGCTCGACCTGGCGCGCAGGCACGGGCTGATGGTCTTCGCCGACGAGATCTACGACCAGATCCTCTACGACGACGCCGAGCACCACAGCGTGGCGGTGCTGGCCCCCGATCTGCTCTGCCTCACCTTCAGCGGGCTGTCCAAGACGTACCGGGTCGCGGGATTCCGCTCGGGCTGGATGGTGGTGTCGGGTCCGCGGCAGCACGCCCGCAGTTATCTGGAGGGGCTCACCATGCTCGCCTCCATGCGGCTGTGCCCCAACGCCCCGGCTCAGTACGCGATCCAGGCGGCGCTCGGTGGCCGGCAGTCGATCCGGGATCTCGTGGCCCCCGGCGGCAGGCTCCGCGAGCAGCGCGACCGGGCCTGGGAGCGGCTGAACGAGATCCCCGGGGTGTCGTGCGTGAAGCCGAAGGGCGCGCTGTACGCCTTCCCGCGCATCGATCCGAAGGTCCACGGCATCGTCGACGACGAACGGTTCGTCCTGGACCTGCTGCTGCGGGAGAAGATCCAGGTGGTGCAGGGCACCGGCTTCAACTGGCCGCGCCCTGACCACTTCCGCATCCTCACCCTCCCGCACGCCGACGACCTGGACGCGGCGATCAGCCGCATCGGCCGCTTCCTGAACGGATACCGCCAGTGACCTGCCCGGCCTGCCGTACCCCCGTGCACACCCAGTTCGCCTCGCCCGGTCTGGTGGAGGCGATCGTCGAGGGCGGTCTCGATCCGTCCGGGGACCCCCTCTGGGCGGAGTCCGGCGCGGCCTCGCCCGCCGAGTACGCCCGCTGGGCGGGCCATCTGTGCGGGATGACGTGCCTGCGCATGGCGCTGGGGCCCGGGGCGCCGTCCCTGTTCGCCCTGCGGGACGGGGCGTCGGCGTACGGCGCGTACACCGAGGACGCCGACGGAGTGATCAGGGGGCTGGTCCACGCGCCCTTCGCCCGGTACGTGTCCGAGGTTTACGGACTCGACGCGGCCGCCCACCGGGACCTCTCCCCCGCCGGGATCCTGGACCTGCTGGACGGGGGCCGGAGCGTGATGGCGTCCGTGCACCCCGGGATCCGGCACCCGGAGCGGCCGGCTCCGGGGCGCGGTGGCCATCTGGTGCTGCTGACCTCGCGGACGGCGGACGGCGCCGGTGTCCACTTCCACAACCCGTCGGGGACGACGGCGGCGACCCGCGCGGCCGGTCTTCCGCTGCCGGTCTTCGAGCGTTTCTTCGCGGGCCGGGGCGTCTCCCTTCCGGGAGCCCCGGCGTCGCACGCGTAGCGGCCCGCCGGTACGGGTGGCCGGGGGGACGCCCAGAGGCCCGCCGGTACGGGTGGCCGGGCGGCGATCCGCGGAGCGAACGGATCCGCGCCTCCCCTGGGAAGGCCTTCGCCCAGGAGCCGGACAGCCGCGTCCGCGCCGGCCTCCGACGGGCAGGTCCCTCCGGGCGGGCGGCGGGTGAGCCGCCGTGTCCGGGTCTCCCGGCGTTCGCTACTGTTCCGCCTCCGGACACCGACGCCCGGCGGAGCGGTCCGGCGACCACGTACGGACACGAGCAGGGAGCAGTCCACATGGGTGCGGCGATACGCCACTTCACCGCCATCGGTCCCGGGGACCAGGTGTTCACGGTGAACATCGAGCGCGACTTCCGCTACGACCCCTACCGCGACTTCCTCGTCTGCGCGCACTGCGGCTGGTCGCCGTCGCTGCTGACCACGCGGAGGATCGACGCGATGGCCTGGGAGCACCTGGCCGACGCCCACGACGCCTCCCGCGGACGGGCCGGCCAGGAGAACGAGTCGTTCCGCAGGGCGCGCTGGGTGGTGCTCCCGCTGTGCGCGGTCCTGGTCGTCGCACTGCTGGTGTTCCTGCGGAGCTGACGGGTCCCGCCGTGCGTCAGCCCCGCAGGACGGTGAGTGCGGCAACCGGGTCGGGATCGGGTACGCCCCGGGGCCACCAGTCGTCCTGGCCCGGGTCGGACTCGTAGCCGTACCAGCGGGCGTCGTGGCCGAAGCGGAGCTGGAGGGTGCCTCCGGCGTTGGTCAGATGGTTGCGGCGGGGCTGGAAGCGCGGGAAGTCCGCGGCGGCCAGGGCGGGCCGCGCCCGGTCGAAGGGGCCGGCCGGCGGGTCCCAGGGGGTCTCCAGCACCTCCAGCCCCTCCGCGCCGCCCTGCCGCCAGGCGGCGACGGCCCGCGCCAGGTCCGTCGTGCTGCGGCCGGTGGCGAAGGCGAGCTCGCGGTAGAGCGCCCGGGTCGTGGCGGTGAGTCCGGCGGTGGGGCGCGACGCGGCGATCCGGACGGCGTCCTGCCAGGTGCTGAGCCCGGCGCGCGGGTCGTCGCCCGTGGTGAGCATCGCGTGGGCGCGGGCGGCCGCGTCGGTGGCGAGGTGGTCCAGGCCCAGCGGGTCGCGGGCGCCGGGCAGTTCGGGGTAGGACGGCGGCTCGCCGGGATACGGCGGCACGGGCAGGGGTGCGGGCAGCGGCGGCAGGAAGCGGTCGGCCAGGGCGTCGGAGGCCGCGACGGAGGGCATGGCGGGGGGCTCGGGGCGCTCCCGCGCGGAGTGTTCGGCGTTGCGGCGGCCCAGCTCGTCGAGGAGTTCGCGCTCGCCCCGCCCGCGCATCAGCAGCAGGACGAACGGGTCGCTGTCCAGCAGCCGGGCGGTCTGGAAGCAGAGGGCCGCCACGTGCTTGCAGGGCCAGCCCCGGTCCGGGCAGGAGCAGTCCGGGTCCAGGTCCCCGGAGGCGGGCAGCAGGCGGATGCCGGTCTCGCCCGCGGTGTCGACGAGGGAGTGCGGCATCTCCTTGTCGAGGAGCGCGGACAGGTGCCCCGGCCGGGCCGCGGCGGCGTCCAGGAACGTGTCCCAGTCGGACGCCGAGAAGGTCCGCAGGCGCAGCTCCGCGCGGTAGGGGCGGGGGCGGCTGCCGTGCACGTAGGCGATGACGCGGCCGGGGGTGACGGTGACGGCGGCGACGTGGCCCCCGTCGGCGTACGTACGGCCGCGGGCGAGCCGGCCCTCGTCCATGGACAGGGATTCCAGGGCCTCCACCCAGGCCCGGCCCCACCAGGTCTCCGCGAAGGGCCCTTCGGCGTCGGAGGTGCGGGCGGGGACCGCTTCGAAGGTGCGCCGCAGGTCGTCGGGGCCGGGGCGGGCCGCGGGGGCGCCACCCGGCCTCATGCCGTCCTCCGGAGCGAGACCAGGTCGGCCAGGTCACGGTCGCTGAGCTCGGTCAGGGCGGTCTCGCCGGAACCGAGCACCGCGTCGGCGAGGGCGCGCTTGGACTCCAGCAGTTCACCGATCCGGTCCTCGACGGTGCCTTCGGCGATCAGCCGGTGCACCTGCACGGGCTGGGTCTGGCCGATGCGGTAGGCGCGGTCGGTGGCCTGCTCCTCGACCGCGGGGTTCCACCACCGGTCGTAGTGGATGACGTGGGCGGCCCGGGTGAGGTTGAGGCCAGTGCCGGCCGCCTTGAGGGAGAGCAGGAAGACGGGGACCTCCCCGGACTGGAAGCCGTCCACCATCCGCTCCCGCTCGGACACGGGCGTGCCGCCGTGGAGCAGTTGGGAGGGGATCGCGCGGGAGGCGAGGTGGGCGGAGAGCAGCCGGGCCATCGACACGTACTGGGTGAAGATCAGGACGGATCCGTCCTCGGACAGGATGGTGTCGAGCAGTTCGTCGAGCAGGGCGAGCTTGCCGGAGCGTCCCGCGAGCCGGGTCGGCTCCTCCTTCAGGTACTGCGCGGGGTGGTTGCAGATCTGCTTGAGCGAGCCCAGCAGTTTCATGATCAGCCCGCGCCGCGCGATGCCCTCCGACTGCTCGATGAACGCCATGGTCTCGCGGACGGCGGCCTCGTAGAGCGTGGCCTGTTCCCGGGTGAGGAAGACGGGGTGGTCGGTCTCCGTCTTGGGCGGCAGCTCGGGCGCGATGCCCGGGTCGGACTTCTTGCGGCGCAGCAGGAAGGGGCGGACCAGCCGGGACAGGCGCTCGACCGCTTCCTCGTTGCCCAGGCCGGCGGCGGTCCCGGTGTTCTCGACGATCCGTGCGTGCCGCGAGCGGAAGGCCTTGAGCGGGCCGAGGAGGCCGGGGGTGGTCCAGTCGAGCAGCGCCCACAGCTCGGAGAGGTTGTTCTCGACGGGGGTGCCGGTGAGGGCCACGCGGGCGGGGGCCGGGATGGTGCGCAGGGCCCTCGCGGTCGAGGAGTGAGGGTTCTTCACGTGCTGTGCCTCGTCGGCGACGACCAGCCCCCAGGTGTGCCCGGCGAGCTGCTCGGCGCCGGAGCGCATCGTGCCGTAGGTCGTGAGGACGAAGCCGCCGTCGGAGCCGCCGAGGGTGCGGTCGGTGCCGTGGAAGCGCCGTACGGGCACGCCGGGTGCGAAGCGGTTGATCTCGCGGTGCCAGTTGCCGAGGAGGGAGGCCGGACAGACGACCAGGGTGGGGGCGGTGGGGGCGCGGTGCAGATGGAGCGCGATGACGGTGATCGTCTTGCCCAGGCCCATGTCGTCGGCGAGGCAGCCGCCGAGCCCCAGTGACGTCATACGGTCCAGCCAGGCCAGGCCGCGGAGCTGGTAGTCGCGGAGGGTGGCGTGGAGACCGGGGGGAGCCGGGAGGGTGGCGTCCTCGTCGAGGATGCGCTCGCGGAGGGCGGCGAGGGCTCCGGCGGGCACGGCCTCGACCTGTTCGCCGTCGACCTCGGCGCTGCCGGTGAGGGCGACGGCGAGGGCGTCCACCGGGTCCAGGAGGCCCAGCTCCCGCTTCCGTGCCTTGCGGACGAGCGCGGGATCCACGACGACCCACTGGTCGCGCAGCCGCACCACCGGCCGGTGTGCCTCGGCCAGGGTGTCCATCTCCGCCTCGGTGAGCGGGTCGTCGCCCAGGGAGAGCTGCCAGTCGAACGCGAAGAGCTGTTCGGCGTCGAAGAAGGAGGTGCCGTCGGTCGCCGATCCCGGCGCGGGCCGGACGACGGCCGCGGCGGTGAGCGAGCGGGCGAGCTCCCGGGGCCAGTGGAGCGCCACGCCCGCGGCCGCGAGCCGTGCTCCGGCCGGGCCGATCAGCTCGTACAGCTCGTCCTCGGTGACGGCGAGCACGTCGGGGACGGGCTGGTCCAGCAGCCGTTCCAGGGGCGGCCAGACGCGGGCGGCGCGGCGCAGTGCGAGCACGGCGTCGATCCGGGCCCTCGGTCCGAAGGGGTCGCCCGCGCCGCCGCTCCACAGGGTGGCCGCGTCGGTCACGTACGTCGGATCGGCCAGGCTGTGCACCTGGGTGATCGCGGCGGCGGCGTGACGTGAGGCGGCCGGCGTCCCGGGCGCCTCCTCGTCGCCGGCCGCTCCCCCGGTGGCGGCGGACGGGTCGAAGAGGTCGTACGAGGAGAGGTCGAGCCGGAGCGAGACGCGCACCCCCGCGTCGAGTCCGGCGGCCACCTCGACGGCCCAGGCCCGCGCGTCCGGCAGGTGCTGCGCCTCCCGGGCCGCGAACGGCGCCCCCATGGCGTGGGCGGCCGCGGGCGTCCGGGGCAGGGTGTCGGCGACGGCGTCGAGGAAGGCGCCGAGCAGGGCCCGGGGTTCGGGGACGCGCAGGGGTGTGCCGTCCAGCGGGACGGCGTGTCCCTCGGGCGGCATCGAGGCGGCGACGGCCCGCAGATGGGCGATGTCCTCGGCGTCACGCGGCCCGGCGCGCCAGGCGTCGTGGTCGCCGGCCGTCAGCCCGGGCAGGAGCCTGCCGCGGGCCACGAGACCGAGGGCGTGCAGGGCCGCCGCACCCCACGCGCGGGTGGCGGGGTGGGCCGCGGCGCGGTGGCGGGCGTGTGCGAGCAGAGGCACCGCGTCGGCGACGGAGAGGGCGACGGCGGGCACGGTGCGGGTGCGGACCCCGTCGGTCGCGTGCCGTTCGACGACCGTGAGCTCGGTCAGGGTGTACGCCGGGCCCGCGCCGGAGACCGGGTCGGCGGCCCTGGCCTCCGGGAGGACACCGGGGACACCGGTCCTCGTGGTCCCTTCGGGGTCCCAGAAGGCGATCCGGCCGTTCCGGGGCGGCTCCGACGGCAGGAAGACGGCGGGGCACCGCAGCAGCCGGTCGGCGGTGATGTCCCGCGTCCGCTCCGCCATGTCCACCGCCCCCTCTCCTGTTCCGGTCGGCCCGCTCCGGCCTGGTCCCTCCTGTCCGGGCGAGTCTAGGCGGGGGGTGTGACAGCGCCCGCCCCGGCCGTGTCCCCACGACAGGCCGGGGGTGCGGCACCGCCCGCCCCGGCCGTGTCCCACGACAGGCCGGGGCGGGCGGAGGAGTGCGTCAGTGACGGGTGAAGGGCTTGCCGTGGGAGTGGCTGGACAGCTCCTCGTCATCGAATTCCGGGAGGGACTCCGGGTCGAACTCCGGTACCCCGTCCGAGCCCGGTCCCACCTCGGCGAGGGGCGGGTCCGGCAGCGGCTGGTCGGTGAAGGTCTGCGCGGTGACCGAGGGGTCCACGAGGGCCGGGTCCACGAGCGACGACGGATCCGCGGTCCCCTCCGGAGCCTGTTGCCCGTCGCCGTCCGGACCGTCCGGCCGTCCGTCGGGGTCCGGCCGCCCGTCCGTGTCCCGCGCCTGCCCGGCGGCGACGGCGGGTGGCGGCGAGTCCTGCTGCGCGCGTTCCAGGAAGCGGAGCAGCTCTACTGGGAAGGGCAGGACCAGTGTGGAGTTCTTCTCGGCCGCGACCGCGACCACGGTCTGCAGCAGCCGCAGCTGGAGCGCCGCGGGCTGGGTCGACATCTGCTGCGCCGCCTGGGCGAGCTTCTTCGATGCCTGGAGCTCCGCGTCGGCGTTGATGACCCGCGCACGCCGCTCACGGTCGGCCTCGGCCTGCCGGGCCATGGACCGCTTCATCGTCTCCGGCAGCGAGACGTCCTTGATCTCGACCCGGTCGATCTGCACGCCCCAGCCCACCGCGGGGCTGTCGATCATCAGTTCCAGCCCCTGGTTCAGCTTCTCGCGGTCGGAGAGCAGGTCGTCCAGGTCGCTCTTCCCGATGATCGACCGGAGGGAGGTCTGTGCCATCTGGGAGACGGCGAACCGGTAGTCCTCGACCTGGATCACGGCGCTGGCCGCGTCCACCACCTTGAAGTAGATGACGGCGTCGACGCGCACCGTGACGTTGTCGCGCGTGATCCCGTCCTGGGCCGGGACCGGCATCGTCACGATCTGCATGTTCACCTTGCGGAGCCGGTCGACGCCCGGAACGATCATCGTCAGCCCCGGGGACCGCACCTCGTCGTGGAGCCTTCCGAGCCGCAGCACCACACCGCGCTCGTACTGTTTGACCACCCGGGCCGCAGCCATGCCGTACAACGCGGCGCACGAGAGCACCGCCACCAATGCCACCAACAGCGCCTGGACCATCACGGCCCCCTGCCTACCGGGCGCGTCACCGCGCCCACTCATTCATGTCCTATTAACACCTTATGCCCGATCGGTCACCCTCGAACCTCCGTCCGGGTGCCGGGAGCCCCGGCCGGACGCGCACCGGATGCCGGCGGGTGGCCGGCCGGGCAGGGTGGCCAGCGCCAGCACGTCCCCGTGACGTACCGATGAGCCGGACGAGCAGACGAGGACCCGCCCATGTCCGTCACCGCGCCCCCCGCCCTCCGCCGCACCGGCATCGCCGTCGGCGCCGCCCTGCTCACCCTGGCCGTCACGGGCTGTTCCGGCCTCGGGCGTACGGCGGTCGGGCCGGTCACCTACACCACCGACCAGGACAGGATCGTCAGCGTGAACAGCCCGTCGGTGAAGGGCTGCCACACGATGGCGCCCGCCGGCGCGCGCACGGTCGAGAACCGGACCCTGATCGATATGGTCCTGTACACCACGCCCGACTGCAGCGGCCAGGGCACCGCGTACGTGGCCACCACCTTCACCGACACGGACGCCGCGCACGCCCAGCCCTGGCGCAGTTACCGCTTCATCCACTGACCGGCGCGAGGCGTGGACCCGGTGCGGCAGGCGCGCACGCCGCATCGGATCCCCGACGGGCCGACCGCCCGTTTCCGGGCCGCCGGGGCCCGGTTCAGTGCCGTTCGGGGCGGGCCAGCGCCCAGACGCCGTCCGGGGTGAGATAGCGCTCGACGACGAGACCGGCCTCCGCGAGATACGCCTCGAACCGCTCCACGGAGAGCTCGCGCGACCGGAAGGTCTGGGTCCACCGGGCGTCCTCGAAGACGTACTCCGCGCGGACCTCGTCCACCCCGTCGCCGATGGGGTCGGCCGACAGGATCCGGATGGTGCACCCGGCGGCCGGGTCCTCGCGCTCCCGGGGCAGCTCGGAGTGGTAGCCGGCGCCCTCCCGCTGGACGAGCACGACGCCGTCGTCCTTCACGTACGAACGGCAGGTCCCGAGCAGCCCCTGTCTGACCCGGTGATCGCTCGTGTGCACCAGGAACGACCCGAGCACGACCGCGTCGAAGCGCTCCTCGCCGAGGTCCAGCGCCTCGATGGGGCTGTGGACCACGCGCGCTCCGCGGACGCGCTCCAGCATCTGCGCCGACTCGTCCACGGCGGTCACGGCGAAGCCCCGGTCCACCAGGGGGTGGGTCACCCGGCCCGCCCCGCAGCCCAGTTCGAGCACGCTCGCGCCCGGCGGCAGCACCGAGCCGATCACCTCGGGTTCGCCGCCGGGTGACAGCCGTGCGTACAGCTCGACCGCGCAGCCGTCCGGCGTGATCGAGCCGGGCCCCGTGCCCGTGTGTCCCTCACGTACCAGTTGTCCGCTCATACCCGTCCCAACGGAACGACGCCGCAGCGCGTTCCCGTCAGCACCGCGGGTAGCGGTCGTCCGGCCAGGCCACCGGCTGATCCAGCTCCATGCACAGGTCGTCGGCGAGTTCGGCGATCACGGACCGGCCCTCGGTGAGGGCCAGCCAGGACGCCGGCAGCCGTATGTCGCCGTGGTGCGCGCCGAGGAGGTTGCCGCAGACCGCGCCCGTGGAGTCGCTGTCGCCCGAGTGGTTGACGGAGAGCAGCAGCGCCTCGGCGACATCACCGGCCCGCGGGAGCACGAGGGCGCAGTACACGGCGATGGCGAGGGCCTCCTCGGCGACCCACCCGGCGCCCAGGGACTCGACCCGCTCGGCGGTGGGCCGGCCCACCGCCGCCAGATCGACCGCCGCCCGCAGCGCGGCCGTCGTCTCCTCGTGGCCCTCGTGGCGGCCCAGCAGTTCCATGGCGCGCAGCACGGCACCCGTGGGTGAGTCGCCCTCCAGCAGGTGCGTGACGATCGCGGCGAGCGCGCCAGCGGCGTAGGCGCCCGTGGGGTGGCCATGGGTGATCAGCGCGCACCTGGCGGCCAGCCCGAAAGCCGTCGCGGCGTCCGCTCCCAGCAGCCCGAAGGGCGCCGACCGCATCACCGTGCCGCACCCCTTGGACTGCGGATTGACGGGTCCCGGCAGGGTGAGCCGCGCGCCGGGGACGTACCCGGCGGACAGGCCGGTGAGGCAGGCGTTGCCGGGGGCACGGCGCGCGTACAGCCAGGGCTGCTCCCTGAGCCGGCCCGTCCGTACGGTTCCGTCCTCGCCGCGCGGCGGCGGGGACGGGTGGTTCTGGGTGTCGAGCCAGCGCAGGTAGGCGTTGTGGACGAACTCGGTCTCGGCGCCCGGGACGCCCCCGGCGTGGGCCCTGATCAGCCCTTCGACCGTGAAGAGGGTCATCTGGGTGTCGTCGGTGATCCGCCCGACGACCCCGTCGGGGTCCGCGACGGGGCCCCGTACGCCTCGCTCCCCGTGGGCGCGGCGGATGCCGTCCAGGGAGAGGAACTCGACCGGGTTGCCCAGCGCGTCCCCGACGGCGCCGCCCAGCAGCGCGCCCCGCACCCGGGACCGGCGGGCGACACCGGCACCCCAGGACTCCGTTCCCCGCACCGTGTGTTCGTGCCCCGTCGTCGTCACAGCCCGCTCCCCGTCGTCGCCTGCCGGTTTTGGTACGCCGCCCCGCGGGGTCATGCTGGAGGTGAGGCGATGGTGATGCGTACCGGAAGTGAACCGTCCACCGCACGCAGCCCCCTGCGGATGCGACTCTGGCTGAGTCTATGGGGCATGGCGTGGGCCGCGTTCGGGCTGGCGGCCTTCGCGGTCAACGGCCGCACCGGCTGGGCGGCGGCCTGCGGGGTGCTGCTGGTGGTCATGGTGACGGACCTCTGCTTCATCGTCCGGCACATGCGGCAGGGCCCGCGCTATCAGCCGGGCCGGGACGTCCCTCCGTACCCGCCGCAACGGCGCGGCCGCGATGCCCCGCCGTACGAGGCCGAGCGGGACGCCGAGGACTCCCCTCCCTACGGCGCCGAGCGGGACGGCCGGGGGCGGTAGGCAGGGACGGGCCCGGCGGGTGAGCCGAGCCGTACGTACGGGTACAGGTACGGGGAGGGGCGTGATCCGGTTCTGCCGACGCGAGGACGGGCAGCGGGGCGGGGCGCCCCGCCCCGACAGCTCGGCGTCCGTCAGCCGTCAGCCGTCAGGAACGGTCCTCGAAGTGGGCGGCCTGGAGGTACTCCGGCTTCGGGTCGAGCGCCGCCGCCAGTCTGAAGTGCCGGGTGGCCTGCTCGTCGCGGCCGGCGCGCTGGAAGGTCCGGGCGAGCGCGAAGTGCGCGAAGGCGTTGTCCGGCTCACGCTCCAGGACCAGCTCGAACTCAAGCTCGGCCGGGCGCAGTTGGGCGGCGGCGAAGAAGGCCCGGGCGCGCAGCAGCCGGGCCGCGGTGTTCTCCGGGTGGGCCGCGATCACCGAGTCGAGCAGCTTGACCGCACCCCGCGGGTCCCGTGCGGCGAGCAGCTGCTCGGCCGCGCGGAAGTCGATGACATGCGTTTCCGGGTTCTTCTCGGGCACGCCCCTATCCTTCCCCTGGTCCTCCGCTCTTCAACATCCGGCCGCGAGTACGTATTCCGGCCGGACTCCGCTGCGGCGTCCGGCCGGAACACGTGCCGTCCCGCGCGAGGCTCCAGCCGGCCCCGGCCAGGGAGTCCCGGCTGGACACCCCTCCCGCACCTGCCCCGATGGTTCCGTCCGGGCGCGTGGTCAGCCGGGCCGAGGCGCTCCCGGCCGCCCTCCTGACCGACCGCTCGCCGCCTCCGGCAGGGCGTCCGGGCCTCCGCTGCGGGCGGGCCCGGCGCCGGTCAGTGCGCCGCGGCCCGTGCGGTGAGTTCCGACCAGACCGTACGGACCCGGGGTTCCAGGTCCTCCAGCGAACCGTCGTTGTCGATCACGAGGTCGGCGATCGCCAGCCGCTCCTCGCGGGTGGCCTGCGCGTCCATCCGGGCGCGGGCGTCGGCCTCCGTCATGCCGCGCAGCCGTACGAGCCGGTCGAGCTGGGTGGCGGGCTTCGCGTCGACGACCACGACCAGGTCGTAGAGCGGGGCGAGGCCGTTCTCGGTGAGCAGCGGAACGTCGTTGACCACGACCGCGCCGGCTCCGGCGGCCCTCTCCAGCTCGACCGACCGGGCCCTGACGAGCGGGTGGACGATCGCGTTGAGCGTCGCCCGGCGCGCGGGGTCGGCGAAGACGATCGAGCCGAGCGCCGACCGGTTCAGCGAGCCGTCCGGGCCGAGGATTTCCGGGCCGAAGGCCTCCACGACCGCCGTGAGTCCGGGGGTGCCGGGCTCGACGACCTCGCGGGCGATCCGGTCGGCGTCGATCAGTACGGCTCCGTAGTGTGCGAGCAGCCGTGACACTTCGCTCTTGCCGGCGCCGATGCCGCCGGTCAGGCCCACTTTCAGCATGTTCCGAGCCTAGCCTCCGGCCGGGTGGGGGCCGGAGGCCGCGTCAGGAGTCGCCTTCGCGTTCCGCGAGGAAGCGTTCGAATTCGCGCCCGATCTCGTCCGCGGACGGGAGGTCGGCCGGTTCCGCGACGAGGTTGCCCCGGGTCTCGGATCCCGCGATGGCGTCGTACTGGTGCTCCAGGCCCTCGACGAGGGAGACGAGTTCCTCGTCGCCCTGGCGCACCTGCCGGTCGATCTCGGTCTGGGTGCGGTGCGCCTCCGTGCGCAGCGTGTGCGCGAGGGCCGGCAGGACCAGTCCGGTGGCCGCGGTGATCGCCTCCAGGGCGGTGAGCGCGGCGTCGGGGTAGGCGGACCTGGCGACGTAGTGGGGCACGTGGGCGGCGACGCCGAGGACGTCGTGCCCGGCCTCCATCAGCCGGTGCTCGACGAGCGCCTCCGCCGAACCGGGAACCTGTGCCTCGTCGAAGGGGCTGCGGTGTCCGGGCATCAGGTCGGTGCGGTTGCCGTGCGGGGTGAGGCCGACGGGCCGGGTGTGCGGGACGCCCATCGGGATGCCGTGGAAGCTGACCGCGAGGCGTACGCCGAGGCGCTCGACGACCTGCTCCACGGCGGCGGCGAACCGCTCCCATTCGACGTCGGGCTCCGGGCCCGAGAGGAGCAGGAAGGGGGCCCCGGTGGCGTCCTGGACGACCTTCACCTCCAGGGCGGGCGCCTCGAACGCCGTGTACCGGTCGCGCTTGAAGGACAGCAGCGGGCGCCGCGCCCGGTAGTCGACGAGCCGGTCGTGGTCGAAGCGCACCACCGTCTGGTGGGGCAGCGTCTCGAGCAGGCCGTCGACGATCTGCTCACCGGTCTCACCCGCGTCGATGTATCCGTCGAAGTGGTAGAGCATGACCAGGCCGGCCGACTCCTGGGCGAGCGCCATGTCGACGACGGCCAGGCCCTTCGGCTCCCATTCGTACAAACTCTGCGGATCAGGCACGGTTACCGCTCCTCCTCGTATTCCTGGGGAAGAACACCCCGCCGGGCCCGGGCATTCCCGCTTGCGGCCCGTTCCCCGCGAAGGAGCGGGGAGCGGTCCCGGGAGCCCCGTACTCACGGCCCGTCAGCCGGCCCCGCACGCCGCGCCTTTCGTCCGGCGGGCGGGGCCACCGTCGCGCATTGGTCCAGACCTTGACATGGACACTACCCACATTTAGCGTCACGGGCAGATTCAGTGACTCGCCCCGCATTCACGTACGAGAACATCTGGACCTCTGACGGGAAGGCACCCCATGCGCACCCGCACACTGATCCCCGCCCTGCTGACCGCCGCGTTCACCGCGGGCGCCCTGCCCCTCGCCACGGCGGGTCCGGCGCAGGCGGCGGTCGTCGACGTACGCACCTCGGCCCAGCTCAAGGCGGCGCTCGCCGCCGCGGTACCCGGTGACACGATCCGGCTCGCCGACGGCACGTACACCGGCAACTTCAAGGCGACCGTCCCGGCCACCTCCACCGCACGCATCACCCTCACCGGGTCACCGTCCGCGGTCCTCACCGCGGGCGGCGGCTACGGGCTGCACCTGAACGGCGCGTCGTACTGGACGGTGTACGGGGTCACGGTGACCGGCGGCCAGAAGGGCATCGTGACGGACGCGGCGACCGGGGTCGTCATCGACTCGGTGACCGTGCACGACCTCGACATGGAGGGCGTCCATTTCCGTACGTCCAGCCGCGACGGCGTCCTGCGGAACTCCAGGATCCACGACACGGGCCTCGACGGCCGCGGCATGGGCGAGGGCGTGTACGTCGGATCGGCGGGCGGCCTCACCGACCGCAGCGACGGCGTGCAGATCATCGGGAACACGATCGGCCCCGGGGTCGGCGGCGAGAACGTGGACATCAAGGAAGGCACCACCGGGGCGAGGATCGTCGGGAACACCTTCGACGGCGGCGGGCTGACCGGCGCGAACTACGACGACTCCTGGGTCGACGTCAAGGGCAACGACGTGCTGGTCGAGAACAACAAGGGCGTCCGCACCACGAACAACGGGTACGAGACGCACACCCAGCAGAGCGGCTGGGGCTGCGGCACCGTCTTCCGCGGCAACACCTCGGACCTGACCGGCGCCACCGGTGGCGGGCAGCTCGCCGTCAACGTCACCAACGCGAGCGCCGGCTGCCGCACCACCGTGTACGCGAGCAACACCGTCACCGGTGGCAAGGGGCTGACGAACATCACCGTGACGCCCTGAGGACCGGCGCCCGGACACGCATGAGGCCCGCCCCCCGGAGGGGACGGGCCTCACCTACAACTCCACAGCCGATGAGCGGCTGGGGTCAGAGCGTCAGCTCTGGCCGCCGGCCAGCTTCTCGCGCAGGGCAGCCAGGGCCTCGTCCGACGCCAGGGCGCCGGAGTTGTCCGCGGACTCCGAGGAGTACGAGCCGCCACCGCTGCCGCCGGAGGCGGCCGGGGCAGCGCCGGCCGGGGCGGCAGCACCCTCGGCAGCGGCAGCCTCGTCGGCCTCGCGGGACTTGATGACCTGGGCCTGGTGCTGCTCGAAGCGCTGCTGCGCCTCGGCGTACTGGGTCTCCCAGACCTCGCGCTGCGCCTCGAAGCCCTCGAGCCAGTCGTTGGTCTCGGGGTCGAAGCCCTCGGGGTAGATGTAGTTGCCCTGGTCGTCGTACGACGCGGCCATGCCGTACAGGGTCGGGTCGAACTCGACCGAGGCCGGGTCGCCACCGAAGGCCTCGTTGGCCTGCTTCAGCGAGAGGCTGATGCGACGGCGCTCGAGGTCGATGTCGATGACCTTGACGAAGATCTCGTCGTTGACCTGGACGACCTGCTCCGGGATCTCCACGTGGCGCTCGGCCAGCTCGGAGATGTGGACCAGGCCCTCGATGCCCTCGTCGACGCGCACGAACGCACCGAACGGAACGAGCTTGGTGACCTTACCGGGAACGACCTGCCCGATCTGGTGCGTACGGGCGAACTGCTGCCACGGGTCTTCCTGCGTCGCCTTGAGCGACAGCGAGACGCGCTCGCGGTCCATGTCGACGTCGAGGACCTCGACGGTGACTTCCTGGCCGACCTCGACAACCTCGGAGGGGTGGTCGATGTGCTTCCAGGAGAGCTCGGAGACGTGCACGAGACCGTCGACGCCACCCAGGTCCACGAAGGCACCGAAGTTGACGATCGAGGAGACGACGCCGGAGCGGACCTGACCCTTCTGCAGGGTCGTGAGGAACGTCTGGCGAACCTCGGACTGGGTCTGCTCGAGCCAGGCACGGCGGGACAGGACCACGTTGTTGCGGTTCTTGTCCAGCTCGATGATCTTGGCCTCGAGCTCCTTGCCCACGTAGGGCTGGAGGTCGCGGACACGACGCATCTCGACGAGCGACGCCGGGAGGAAGCCACGGAGGCCGATGTCGAGGATGAGACCACCCTTGACGACCTCGATGACGGTACCGGTGACGATGCCGTCTTCTTCCTTGATCTTCTCGATGGTGCCCCAGGCACGCTCGTACTGAGCGCGCTTCTTCGAGAGGATCAGGCGGCCTTCCTTGTCCTCCTTCTGGAGAACCAGGGCCTCGATCTCGTCGCCGACCTTGACGACCTCGTTCGGGTCGACGTCGTGCTTGATCGAGAGCTCGCGGCTCGGGATGACACCTTCGGTCTTGTAACCGATGTCGAGGAGGACCTCGTCGCGGTCAACCTTGACGATGACACCGTCAACGATGTCGCCGTCGTTGAAGTACTTGATCGTCTCGTCGATCGCCGCGAGGAACGCGTCCGCGTCGCCGATGTCGTTGACCGCAACCTGCGGAGTGGTGGCGGTGGTCTCGGTGCTGCTCGTCATGTGGGAAAGGGCTCCGGTACGGACAGTGAGTCGTAGGTACTGCTACGCCGAAAGCCCGTATCGCCTCTGCAGAAGCCGGACAGCCTGGAGAGCACCCCACCTGACCGGAAAGGCACCCCGACAACCGAGGGGACATGCAACAGACGCGAGCGCGGCCTGCTAGGTCTGAAGCGCGCAGGCTCGCAGCGCAACTTGTAGCATACGGGGGCAGCCGGACAGGGTCAATGCGCGAAGGCGCACACCCGGGGCACACCGCACCAATCCCGGCACAACTCACGTTCACCGAGGCCACATCGGACACGGCGGCGTGTCGCGCACACGGGCGTGCTCACCCGCACGGCCCGTGGCGGCACCCGCGCGGGGCGGGTGAAGGCAAACTACAACGACGGGCACGATGAGCCAAGAGACCTACGACCCCGAACCCGAAGCGACCCGGCGCGAAGCCGGTGAGGCGGAGAGCAGCCGGGCGAGCCGCGGCTGGTGGGACCGGAACGCCGACGAGTACCAGAGCGACCACGGGGCGTTCCTGGGGGACGACCGCTTCGTGTGGGGCCCGGAGGGGCTGGACGAGGCCGAGGCCGGCCTGCTGGGCCCGGCGGACGGGCTGCGCGGCGCGGACGTCCTGGAGATCGGGGCCGGCGCCGCCCAGTGCTCGCGCTGGCTCGCCGCACGCGGCGCCCGCCCGGTGGCCCTGGACCTCTCCCACCGCCAGCTCCAGCACGCCCTGCGCATCGGCGGCGGCGTACCGCTCGTGGAGGCGGACGCCGGGCGGCTCCCCTTCCGGGACGGCTCCTTCGACCTGGCCTGCTCCGCCTACGGCGCGGTGCCCTTCGTCGCCGACCCCGTCCAGGTGTTCCGCGAGGTGCGCCGGGTCCTCAGGCCGGGCGGGCGCTGGGTCTTCTCGGTGACGCACCCGATCCGCTGGGCGTTCCCCGACGAACCGGGGCCGGAGGGCCTCTCCGTCTCCGCGTCCTACTTCGACCGGGTGCCGTACGTGGAGCAGGACGAGCGCGGCGACGCGGTGTACGTGGAACACCACAGGACCCTGGGCGACCGGGTGCGGGACGTGGTGGCGGGCGGATTCCGCCTGGTCGACCTCGTGGAGCCGGAGTGGCCGGCCTGGAACGCCCAGGAGTGGGGCGGCTGGTCCCCGCTGCGCGGCCACCTCATCCCCGGGACGGCGATCTTCGTCTGCGAACGGGACGACCGGCACACCTGAGGGACCGGCCCTCCGGCCGGGGGGCGGGCGTACGAGACTGGGGGCGTGATCCGCACCGACGCCCTGGACCAGCTGCCCGTACGCACCGCCCTGCCCGCCCTGGAGCGGGCGCTCGACGAGCGGGGGGCGGCGGTGCTCTGCGCACCGCCGGGGACCGGCAAGACGACCCTCGTCCCACTGGTGCTGGCCGGGCTGACCGGCGGCGGACCGGTACGCCGGGTCCTCGTCGCCGAGCCCCGCCGGATCGCGGCCCGCGCCGCGGCGCGCCGGATGGCGTGGCTCCTCGGCGAGCGGACCGGCGAACGGGTCGGCTTCACGGTGCGCGGGGAACGCGTGGCCGGGCCCGGCACGGTGGTGGAGGTCGTGACCACGGGGGTACTGCTCCAGCGGCTTCAGCGCGACCAGGAGCTGGCCGGCGTGGACGTGGTGATCCTCGACGAGTGCCACGAGCGGCATCTGGACGCGGACACGGCCGCCGCGTTCCTCCTGGACGTCCGGGGGACGATCCGGCCCGATCTGCGGCTGGTCGCCGCGTCGGCGACGACGGACGCGGAGGGCTGGGCCCGGCTGCTGGGCGACGCCCCGGTGGTCGAGGCGCGGGGGGTGTCCCATCCGGTCGAGGTGGTGTGGGCGCCGCCGGCGGGTACCGTGCGCCCGCCGCACGGGATGCGGGTCGATCCGGCGCTGCTGACGCATGTGGCCGCCGTGGTCCGCCGGGCGCTGGCCGAACGGGACGGCGACGTCCTGTGCTTCCTGCCCGGGGTCGGGGAGATCGGCCGGGTCGCCGGGCAGCTCTCGGGGGTGGACGCCGAGGTGCTCCAGGTCCACGGCCGCGCGCCCGCCGCCGTGCAGGACGCGGTGCTGGCCGGGCCGTCCGCCGGGCGCCGGGTCGTGCTGGCGACCTCCGTGGCGGAGTCGTCCCTGACGGTGCCGGGTGTGCGGGTCGTCGTGGACGCGGGGCTCGCCAGGGAACCGCGTACCGACCACGCGCGGGGGCTGAGTGCCCTGACGACCGTACGGGCGTCGAGGGCGGCGGGCCGGCAGCGGGCGGGGCGCGCGGGGCGTGAGGCGCCGGGAGCCGTGTACCGCTGCTGGGAGCAGGCCGAGGACGGACGCCTCGCGGCGTTCCCCTCCCCCGAGATCAGGGTGGCGGACCTCGCGGCGTTCGCCCTCCAGGCGGCGTGCTGGGGCGACCCCGGCGCCTCCGGGCTCGCTCTGCTGGACCCGCCGCCCGCCGGTGCCATGGGCGCGGCACGCGAGGTGCTGTCCGCGGTCGGCGCCGTCGGCCCGGACGGGCGCGCGACGGACCGGGGCGCGCGGATGTCACGGCTCGGCCTCCATCCCCGGCTGGCCCGCGCCCTCCTGGACGGCGCGGACGAGGTGGGCGGGCGCCGGGCCGCCGAGGTGGTGGCGCTGCTCAGCGAGGAGCCGCCACGGGAGTACGGCGACGACCTGGCGCACGCGCTGCGCACGGCACGGCGCGGCGGGGACGGCTACGCGGCGCGCTGGCGGCAGGAGGTCCGCCGGCTCACGCGGTCCCTCGGTTCCACGGGCGCCGGGGACGGCGGCCCGGACGACGCGGCGGTGGGGCTGGTCGCGGCGCTGGCGTTCCCGGAGCGCGTGGCACGGGCCCGGGGCGAGGGGGCGTTCCTGATGGCCTCGGGGACGGGCGCGGAGCTGCGGGAGGGCTCACGGCTGCGCAGCGCGCCGTGGCTCGCGGTCGCGGTCGCCGACCGGCCCTCCCACGCGGCGTCCGCCCGGGTGCGGCTGGCCGCGGTCGTCGACGAGGCCACGGCGCGGCTGGCCGCCGGGCACCTGCGGTTCGCCGGCGAGGAGGTCCGCTGGGCGGACGGCGACGTGGTGGCGCGTTCCGTGGAACGCCTCGGAGCGATCGAACTGTCCGTACGCGCGCTGCGGCGGCCGGCCCCGGAGCTGGTGCGCGGGGCGCTGCTGGAGGGGCTGCGCCGTGAGGGTCCGGGACTGCTGCGGTGGACCCGGGACAGCGAACAGCTGCGGCTGCGGCTCGCGTTCCTGCACCGGGTGCTGGGCGCGCCGTGGCCCGACGTGTCCGACGGGGCACTGCTGGCGCGGGCCGACGCATGGCTGGAGCCCGAACTCTCGCGCGCGGCCCGCCGCGCGGATCTGGGGCGGATCGACGCCGGGCAGGCCGTGCGGCGGCTGCTGCCGTGGGCGTCGGGCGACGCCGCCCGGCTCGACGAACTCGCACCGGAGCGGATCGAGGTGCCGAGCGGGTCCAGGATCCGGGTGGAGTACGGCGGGGAGCAGCCGGTGCTCGCCGTGAAGCTCCAGGAGCTCTTCGGGCTGAGCGAGACGCCCCGGGTGGCCGGGGTCCCGGTCCTGGTCCACCTGCTGTCCCCGGCCGGGCGCCCGGCCGCGGTGACGGCGGACCTCGCCTCGTTCTGGCGGGAGGGCTACAGGGGCGTACGCGCGGAACTGCGCGGCCGCTACCCGAAGCACCCGTGGCCCGAGGACCCGACGACGGTGGAGGCGACCCGCTTCACCTCGGCCCGGCTGCGCCGGGACTGACGGCCACGCCGGGAGCGGGGGGTTCCGGTGCCGGGGCGGGTCAGGCGGCCGGTGCCTCGATCGTCAGCTCGACGGTCAGCGTGGCACCGCTCGCGGTGGTGAGCCGCAGCGTGTAGGTGCCTGCCGTGTCGTCGGCGTAGATCTTCGGGAGTTGCAGGACTCCGTCGGCGCCGGTCGTCAGGTCCAGGGTGCGGACCGGGTTGCCGTCGGCGTCCTTGAAGTACGGCCCCTTGTCGTTCTCGGCGGGCGTCTCCGCGTCGGTGATCATCGTGGCGGTGACGGCGGTGTCCGCCACCCCCGTGCCCTTGTACGTCGTCCTGACCTCGACCCGGTCGGCGAACTCGGCGCCCGGGGCGGCTGTCAGGGCGTCGTCGCCGGTCCGGACGACGGTGTCGGCGACCCGGGCGGTGACGTGCGCGGTGAACGCGACGGCGTGCGGCTTCGTGGTGCCGGCGACCGCCGTCACCTTGAAGGTGCCCGTCTTCTCACCGGCCGTCAGGGCGGGAGCGGAGACGGTGCCGCCGGCTCCGGTGGTCAGCGTGACGGTGGTCTTCCCGCCGGCGAAGCGGGCGTCGGTCCCGCCGACGAGGGCGAAGGTCACCGAGACCCCGGTGAGCGGGGCGCCGAGCGTGTTCCTGGCCCGGACCTTGACCCGCTCGCCGAACGCCTCGCCCGCGGTGGCGGTGAGGGTGCCGGTGCCCGCGTCCTCGATGCCGCCGAAGGTCTCGGCGGGGGTGGGCGTGGTGGTCGGCGGCTTCGTCGTGGGGGGAGGCGTGGGGTCGGGGCTCGGCGTCGTACCGCCGGGCTTCGGGGGCTTCGGGCTGGGGCTCGGGGACGTACCGCCGCCCGGAGTGCCGGTCGAGGGCGTCGGTGTCGGCGTGGGCGACGGGGAGGTCGTGCCGCTGCCCGTGCCCGCCGGGAGGACGCCCGTGCCGTCCGGGACCTCGTGGGTGCCGCGCTTGTAGTACTCGAACCAGGAGCGCACCGTGCGCAGGTACTCCGTGGAGTGGTTGTAGCTGAGCACCGCCCGGTCGAGGTCCGCGGCGACCGACAGGTCGCGGGTGCCGGCGCAGAGGTAGCGCCCGGCGGCCAGCGCCGCGTCGTAGATGTTGTTGGGGTCCTTGCGTCCGTCGCCGTTGCCGTCCTGGCCCCAGGTGGCCCAGGTGGACGGGATGAACTGCATCGGACCGACCGCCCGGTCGTGGGTGGCGTCGCCGTCGTACGCCCCGCCGTCGGTGTCCTTGATGAGCGCGAAGCCCTGGCCGTTGAGCGCCGGGCCGAGGATCGGGGAGAGGGTGGTGCCGTTCGCGTCGACCTTGCCGCCGCGGGCCTGGCCGGACTCGACCTTGCCGATCGCGGCGAGCAGCTGCCACGGCAGGCGGCACGCGGCGTCGGTCCTCGCGACCTCCTGCTCGGCCTTCTTGTACGCCGCCAGGATCGAGGCGGGTATCCCCGCTTCGGCGCTCCCGGTCACCGGGAGGTTCACGGACGTGCCGGGCCTGTCGGGTGTGGTGAGCGGCGGAAGGTCCGTGTAGTAGGGCGAGTTGCCCGTGGCGGCCCCGTCGTCGGACGGTGTCGCACCGGCCGTCGTACGGTCCTCGACAGCGCTGTCGGACTGGGGCGCGGCGGGAGCCTGGGAGGCGGAGAGGGCTGCCACGGCAGCCGCGGCCACCGCCGTGGTGGTGGCCCCCCTGCGCAGTCTGCGGCCGAATTGCGCTGCCATACGTGTCGGTTCCTCCCCGTCGACGGCTGCCCGCGCTCCCCAGCGAGGACTCAGGCGACCCTACGGCAACTCCCGCCGCCCGAACACTGGCCCCTGACCGGTTCTTACTGATTTCTCAGCTTCCCTGACGTCAAGTCACCGGTGACCGCCGACGCGTGAAACGCGCTCCCGCATACTTGCCGCCATGCCGTTCACGCTCAGCCATGCCGCAGCCGTGCTCCCGGGAATCCGCAGGTCCGGCGCGGGCCGTGGGCCTCTCCTCGCCTCCGCCCTCGTCGCGGGATCGTTCGCACCCGACATCACCTACTACGCGGACACCGTCGTCCCCGGGGCGATGGAGTTCGGCGAGGTGACACACGCCGTACGGGGAGTGTTCACCGTGGATGTCCTCATCACCGGCGCCCTGGTGGCACTGTGGCTGATGCTGCGCGAACCGCTCGTCGCTCTGCTGCCCCGGGCGGCGCAGGGACGTGTGCACACCTTCGTACGGGGGCGGCGCCGGCAACCCGGCGGCCCGGCCGTTCCCGAGGTGCTGTGGTTCGTCCTGTCCGCCGTCATCGGCTCGGGCACCCACGTCGTGTGGGACGCCTTCACGCATCACGACCGGTGGGGGACGGAGCTGATCCCCGTCCTGGGCCGGAGCGTCGGCGGCCATCCGGTGTTCCAGATCGTGCAGTACGGCAGTTCGGCGGTGGCCCTGGTGCTGCTGGCGTGGTTCACGTACACGGGCCTGCGGGGCATCGGCGCGGTTCCCGCACCGGCGTCGGTGCCGGTGCTGCGGCGGGCCGAACGCGGAGCGGCGGCCGGGTTCCTCACGCTGTGCGTCCTGCTGGGCGTCGCCCACCGGTGCGTTCGCTGGTACGCCTACTTCGGGCAGATCGACACGCCCCTCGACATCATCCCGACCGCGTGCTTCGGGGCGGGGGCGGGCCTCGCGGCGGGACTCGTGCTGTACGGGGCGTGGATGCGGCTGCTGCGCAAGCCGTCCGGGCCCCGGCCGCAGGGGGAGCCCCGTACGGACTCCGCGCGGACGCGCCCGGCAGGACGGGACGCCGGCTGAGACCGCGGCGGCCCCGGACCGGACCGCGGCACCACACGCATCGGCAGACACCGGCCCGGCCGGACGGGGCATCCGGCAGGGGCACCCCGCGGCGGGCGTCCGGACGGTCCCGTCGTCCGCGCCCGGAGCCGCCGGGCGAACAGGCCCGGCCGGGTCCGCCCGCCGGGCCGCGCACGAGCCGGGCCTTCCCCGGGCCCGCCCGGCGGCGCCACCGGATCTCCGGCAGCCTCCGGACCGGCCCGCCCGGTCTCCCCCGCCGGACCCCGCACGAGCGGATCGGACGGGCCCCACCCGGCGGACCCGGCCGGACGGGTCCGGCGTACCACCGTCGTACGCCGTGGTTCCCCTCCCGGGAGGGGAGCTAGTGCGCGGCGGTCTCCCAGTCCGTGCCGACACCGACCGAGACGTCCAGCGGCGCGCGGAGCTCGACCGCCGTGGACATCTCCCGGCGCAGAATCTCCTCGACCCGCTCCCGCTCGCCCTCGGCGATCTCCAGGACGATTTCGTCGTGGACCTGGAGCAGCATCCGTGAGGTCAGCTCCGCCTCGGTCAGCGCCCGGTCCACCTTCAGCATGGCGACCTTCACGATGTCGGCGGCCGTCCCCTGGATCGGCGCGTTGAGCGCCATCCGCTCGGCCGTCTCGCGCCGCTGACGGTTGTCGCTGTTCAGGTCCGGGAGGTAGCGGCGCCGGCCGAAGACCGTCTCCGTGTACCCCGTGGACCTGGCTTCCTCCACGACCCGGTGCAGGTAGTCACGCACCCCGCCGAACCTCAGGAAGTAGGTGTCCATCAGCCCGCGTGCCTCGCCGGCCTCGATGTTCAGCTGCTGGGAGAGGCCGAACGCGGAGAGGCCGTACGCCAGTCCGTAGGACATCGCCTTGATCTTGCGGCGCATCTCCGCGTCGACGGCCGACTTCTCGACGCCGAAGACCTGCGAGGCGACCGTCGTGTGCAGGTCCTCCCCGGAGGTGAACGCCTCGATCAGGCCCGCGTCCTCGGAGAGGTGGGCCATCACGCGCAGCTCGATCTGGCTGTAGTCCGCCGTCATGAGCGTCTCGAAGCCGTCGCCGACGACGAAGCCCCGCCGGATCGCGCGCCCCTCGTCCGTACGGACGGGGATGTTCTGAAGGTTGGGGTCGGTGGAGGAGAGCCGGCCCGTCGCCGCGACCGTCTGGTTGAACGTGGTGTGGATGCGGCCGTCCGCACCGATCGTCTTGATCAGCCCCTCGACGGTGACCCGCAGCTTCGCCTGCTCCCGGTGGCGCAGCATGATCACCGGCAGCTCGTGCTCGGTCTGCGCCGCGAGCCACGCCAGCGCGTCCGCGTCCGTCGTGTAGCCCGTCTTCGTCTTCTTGGTCTTCGGCAGGGCCAGCTCGCCGAAGAGCACCTCCTGGAGCTGCTTGGGCGAGCCGAGGTTGAACTCGCGGCCCACCGCGGCGTGCGCCTCCTTCACGGCCTGCTGCACCGCACCCGCGAACTGCTGCTCCATGCCCTCCAGGTGCGCCCGGTCCGCGGCGATGCCGTGCCGCTCCAGGCGGGCCAGCATGACCGAGGTCGGCAGCTCCATGTCGTGGAGCAGCCCGGTGGCGCCGACCTCCTCCAGGCGTGTCGTGAACGCCTCCCCGAGGTCGAGCACCGCACGGGCCTGCGCCATGAGGGCGTCGGCCTGCGCGCGGTCCTCGGCGCCGAACGCCAGCTGCCCGTCGGACGCGGGGGCCGGGGCCAGCTCACGGCCGAGGTACTCCACGGCCAGCGCGTCCAGGGCGAACGACCGGCGGCCGGGCTTGACGAGGTAGGCGGCGAGAGCGGTGTCCATGGTCACGCCGTCCAGGCGCCAGCCCTGCTCGGGGAAGACCCGCAGGGCGTTCTTGGCGTTGTGCAGGACCTTGGGCTGCTCCGGGTCCGCGAGCCACGCCGCGAACGCCCGCTCGTCGGCCTCGTCGAGCTCGGCCGGGTCCAGCCACGCGGCGGCCCCGTCGGCGGCGGCGAGCGCGATCTCGGTGACCGTGCCGGTGCCCAGCGACCAGGTGTCGACGCTCATCACACCGAGCGGCTGCCCGGCACGGGCCTCCAGCCACGGGGCCGCCTCGCCCGGCCCGAGCACCACGCCGTCCAGCTCGACGCCCGCCGCGGGCTCCGGCGGAGCGGCCTCCTCGGCCCCCGGGTCGACGGCGAGCAGCCGCTCGCGCAGGCTCGGGTTGCGGATCTCCAGGACGTCCAGCACCCCGGTGACCGCCGTGCGGTCGTACGGGGCGCGCTCCAGCTCGGCGGGGACCTTGGGCAGCTCCACGTCACGGACCATCTCGGTCAGCACACGGTTCATCTTCACCGCGTCCAGGTGGTCGCGGAAATTCTGCCCGGCCTTGCCCTTGACCTCGTCGGCCCGCTCCACCAGCTCCGCGAACGAACCGAACTGGTTGATCCACTTCGCCGCCGTCTTCTCGCCCACACCCGGGATGCCCGGAAGGTTGTCCGACGGGTCACCGCGCAGCGCGGCGAAGTCCGGATACTGGCCGGGGGTGAGCCCGTACTTCTCCTGGACCTTCTCGGGGGTGAAGCGCGTCAGCTCCGAGACGCCCTTCGTCGGGTAGAGCACCGTCACGTTGTCCGTGATGAGCTGGAACGAGTCCCGGTCACCCGTGACGATCAGCACCTCGAAGCCCGCCGCCTCGGCCTGCGTGGCCAGCGTCGCGATGACGTCGTCGGCCTCGAACCCGTCGACCGCGAACCGGTCCGCGCGCATCGCGTCCAGGAGCTCGCCGATCAGCTCGACCTGGCCCTTGAACTCGTCGGGGGTCTTGGACCGGTTCGCCTTGTACTCCGGGAACTCCTGCGCACGCCACGTCTTGCGGGACACGTCGAACGCGACCGCGAAATGGGTGGGCGCCTCGTCGCGCAGTGTGTTCGCCAGCATCGACATGAAGCCGTACACGGCGTTCGTCGGCTGCCCCGTCGCTGTCGTGAAGTTCTCCGCGGGCAGGGCGAAGAACGCCCGGTACGCCAGGGAGTGCCCGTCCATGAGGAGCAGGCGCGGTCGGTTGTCTGCCGTGTTCTTCGATGCCGTCTCAGCCACGCCCCCGATCCTGCCACGGACCACCGACAATCCGGATCGGCTCCCGGTGGATCCCCCGCTCCGCCGGCCGTCGGCGGGGGACCCGGCCGCCCGGCACGGCCGGTTCCCCCCGAGCGCCCAGGCACGCGTGCATGACAGGATCGAAGGACTGTGAAGGCGTAAGAAGACGCGACAGGACGCCACGACACGCACGGACGCGACGCGCCCGCACGCGCTCGGAGGCGGCCGAAGGCTCGAAGGGGAGCATCATGGCCACCAAGCCCCCGACCGGTGACCCGGTCCAGGACGCGCCGCAGGTCGACGGAGTCAAGCACGCCGCCGCCGGACTGCCCGCCGTCGCCCACACCCTGCGCATCGCCCAGCAGCAGATGGGCGTGCGGCGCACCGCTCAGACCCTCCTCAAGGTCAACCAGAAGGACGGCTTCGACTGCCCGGGGTGCGCGTGGCCCGAGGGTGACAAACGCCACGCGGCCGAGTTCTGCGAGAACGGCGCCAAGGCCGTCGCCGAGGAAGCGACCCTGCGCCGCGTCACCCCCGAGTTCTTCGCCGCCCACCCCGTCGCCGACCTCGGCACCCGCAGCGGTTACTGGCTCGGCCAGCAGGGGCGCATCACCCACCCCGTGTACCTGCCCGAGGGTGCCGACCGGTACGAGCCCGTGTCCTGGGAACGCGCCTTCGAGATCATCGCCCAGGAGCTGACGGCGCTCTCCTCCCCCGACGAGGCGCTCTTCTACACCTCCGGCCGCACCAGCAACGAAGCGGCGTTCCTCCTCCAGCTTTTCGCCCGCGAGTTCGGCACCAACAACCTGCCCGACTGCTCCAACATGTGCCACGAGTCGTCCGGCTCGGCCCTCACCGAGACCATCGGGATCGGCAAGGGCAGCGTCAGCCTCGAAGACCTCCACCAGGCCGACCTGATCATCGTCGCCGGACAGAACCCCGGCACCAACCATCCCCGCATGCTCTCGGCCCTCGAACAGGCCAAGGCCGCCGGGGCGAAGATCATCTCGGTGAACCCGCTGCCCGAGGCGGGCCTCGAACGGTTCAAGAACCCCCAGACGGCACGCGGCATGCTCAAGGGGGCCGCCCTCACCGACCTCTTCCTCCAGATCCGCATCGGCGGCGACCAGGCGCTCTTCCGCCTCCTGAACAAGATGATCATCGAGGCCGACGGGGCCCTCGACACCGCCTTCATCGCCGAACACACCCATGGCTACGAGGAGTTCGCCCAGGCCGCCCGTGAGGCCGACTGGGAGGGCACCCTCACCGCCACCGGGCTCGACCGGGAGGCCATCGAACAGGCACTCGCCATGGTCCTCGCCTCGGAGCGCACCATCGTCTGCTGGGCCATGGGGCTCACCCAGCACAAGCACTCCGTGCCGACCATCCGCGAGGTGGTCAACTTCCTCCTCCTGCGCGGCAACATCGGCAGGCCCGGAGCCGGCGTCTGCCCCGTCCGCGGCCACTCCAACGTGCAGGGCGACCGCACCATGGGCATCTTCGAACGGCCCTCCCCCGCCTTCCTCGACGCCCTCGACCAGGAATTCGGCATCACCTCACCCCGGCACCACGGCTACGACGTCGTACGGTCCATCCAGGCACTCCGCGACGGCGACGCCAAGGTCTTCTTCGCCATGGGCGGGAACTTCGTCGGAGCCACCCCCGACACCGCCGTCACCGAGGCCGCCATGCGCCGCGCACGGCTCACCGTCCACGTCTCCACCAAGCTCAACCGCTCCCACGCCGTCACCGGCACCCACGCCCTGATCCTGCCCACCCTCGGCCGCACGGACAAGGACGTGCAGACCGGCGGGAAGCAGTTCGTCACCGTCGAGGACTCCATGGGCATGGTCCACTCCTCACGCGGCAACCTCACCCCCGCGAGCCCGCACCTGCTCTCCGAACCCGCGATCGTCGCCCGCCTCGCCCGCGCCGTCCTCGGCCCCGCCTCCACCACCCCCTGGGAGGACTTCGAGAAGGACTACGGCACGATCCGCGACCGCATCTCCCGCGTCGTGCCCGGCTTCGAGGACTTCAACGCCCGCGTGGCGCGCCCGGGCGGCTTCGCACTGCCCCACGCGCCCCGCGACGAACGCCGCTTCCCCACCGCCACCGGCAAGGCCAACTTCACCGCCGCCCCCGTCGAACACCCCGAGGTCCCCGAAGGCAGGCTGCTGCTCCAGACCCTGCGCTCCCACGACCAGTACAACACCACGGTCTACGGCCTGGACGACCGCTACCGGGGCATCAAGGGCGGCCGCCGCATCGTCATGGTCAACCCCGAGGACGCCCGCGCCCTCGGCCTCGCCGACGGCTCCTACACCGACCTCGTCAGCGAGTGGAAGGACGGCGTCGAGCGCCGCGCCCCCGGCTTCCGGGTCGTCCACTACCCCACCGCACGGGGCTGCGCCGCCGCGTACTACCCGGAGACCAACGTGCTCGTCCCCCTGGACTCCACCGCCGACACGAGCAACACCCCGGCCAGCAAGTCGGTCGTCGTACGGTTCGAGACGGCCTGATCCCACCGGTCCGGTGCCGGGCCCGTCGAGCCCGGCACCGGACCGGACGCCGCGCACTAAGCGCACGCTCAGCCGTCTGATAGGAACAGTGCACACAGCAACGGACGACCGCACACGATCGGAGCCGCACCCCATGGGCGAGCACACCGCACCCACGTTCCCCCAGGAGATCATCGACGAGTACGCGGCACTCGGCGTCGACCTCCCCTCACTCTTCTCCGCCGGACACCTCGGCGAACGCATGGGCGTCAGGATCACCGAGGCCTCCGCCGACCGCGTCGTGGGCACCATGCCCGTCGAGGGCAACACCCAGCCCTACGGCCTGCTCCACGGCGGCGCCTCGGCCGTCCTCGCCGAGACCCTCGGCTCCGTCGGCAGCATGCTCCACGGCGGCGCCACCAGGATCGCCGTCGGGGTCGACCTGAACTGCACCCACCACCGGGGCGCCCGCAGCGGCCTGGTCACCGGCGTCGCCACCCCCGTGCACCGCGGCCGCTCGACCGCGACGTACGAGATCGTCATCACCGACGAGCACGACAAGCGGATCTGCACCGCCCGCCTCACCTGCCTGCTCCGCGACGCCCCCCGTCCCGACGCGGGCTGATCCCACCCCGCGACACCGCACTGCCCGGCCGGATACGCACCGCATTCCGGACCGGGCAGACCCATATCCGAAGCAATTCACCGAAGTTGGCGGACACGCACGGTCAACACCCCTGACCGTCAAGCTCGTTGCAGGACCCACGCGAACAGCCACACCACCCCCACGGCACTTCAAACGCATCCCACGGATGTAACACTGCGTAACATGTGTGCAATACACGAAAAACCTCGCGCACCGCACCCCCGGGCGCGCCTCCGGACCCCACGGCACCCCTCGCGCCCCGGAGCACGTGACAGCACCAAGATCGCCCCAAGCCCCTTAGCAGAGCTGCGCGTTCTCACGATGCGGTCATCCCGCCACCCGGCGAAAAACCGTACATGTCCACACAGTGGCCACGAAGCCTTCCCCATGGCATAACAAGACAGTCACATCATCAGCGGACCCGTCCCGCACCCCCTCACCTGCCCATAGAGTCACGGCCAGTCACCGCGCCGCCGGGCGCGTCTGCTGCACGGCCCTGTATCGACCAGTACGGCCCGGCGATCGTCACGGCACCTCAGCAGAGGAGGCCGCGCCAGGGAAAGGACCTTTCGTGCGACACCGTTCTTTGCTCATACTCACCACAGTGCTCACCACAGGAGCACTGACGCTCACCGCCTGCGGATCGCGCGACGACGACGCCAAGAGCAGCGGCGGCGGTGACACCCAGACCGTCGTCATCGGTGTCGACGCACCCCTGACCGGCGACCTCTCCGCCCTCGGCCTCGGCATCAAGAACTCCGCCGACCTCGCCGTCCAGACGGCCAACAAGGACAAGACCGTCCCCGGCATCAAGTTCGAACTCCAGGCGCTCGACGACCAGGCCCAGCCCTCCGTCGGCCAGCAGAACGCCCAGAAGTTCATCGGCAACAAGGACCTCCTCGGCGTCGTCGGCCCCCTGAACTCGGGTGTCGCCCAGTCGATGCAGAAGCCCTTCACCGACGCCAAACTCACCCAGGTCTCCCCCGCCAACACCGGCACCGAGCTGACCCAGGGCAACAACTGGAAGACCGGCGACAAGCAGCGCCCCTACGCCGCCTACTTCCGCACCGCCACCACCGACGCCATCCAGGGCGCGTTCGCCGCGAACTACCTGTTCAAGAACGCGAACATCAAGGACGTCTACCTCATCGACGACCAGAAGCCCTACGGCGCCGGCCTCGCCGCCTCCTTCAAGACGACCTTCACCGAACTCGGCGGCAAGATCGTCGGCACCGACCACATCAACCCCGACGACCGCGACTTCAACTCCGTCGTCACCAAGGTCAAGAGCTCCGGTGCCAAGGCCGTCTACTACGGCGGCGAATACCCCGCCGGCGCGCCCCTGAGCCAGCAGCTCAAGGACAGCGTCAAGATCCCGCTCATGGGCGGCGACGGCATGTACAGCGCCGACTTCATCAAGCTCAACAAGAAGGCGGAGGGCGACATCGCCACCTCCGTCGGCAAGCCCGTCGAAGAACTCGAGTCCGCCAAGAAGTTCATCGGCGACTACAAGACGGCCGGATACAAGGACGCCTACGAGGCCTACGGCGGCGGCACCTACGACGCCGCCTGGTCCATCATCGAGGCCGTCAAGACCGTCGTCGCCGACAACGACGGCAAGCTGCCCGACGACGCCCGCGCCAAGGTCCTCGACGCCATGAAGACCGTCAAGTTCGAAGGCGTCACCGGCCCCGTCTCGTTCGACGAGTACGGCGACACCACCAACACCATGATGACCGCCTACCAGGTCACCGGCGGCAAGTGGACCTCCAAGCTGAGCGAAGCCGTCAAGTAGGCACGCCCGACACCACAGCACACGCACACAAGACCGCGCGGGAGCGCTACGAGCACTCCCGCGCGGTGCCATATCCGAACCACTCCACGGAGGCCCTGCGGTGAACGAACTGCCGCAACAGCTGGCCAATGGACTCATCCTCGGCGCGATGTACGGTCTCATCGCGATCGGTTACACGATGGTCTACGGAATCATCCAGCTCATCAACTTCGCACACGGCGAGATCTTCATGATCGGGGGCTTCGGAGCCCTCACGGTCTACCTCGGGCTTCCGTCCGGACTCTCCCTGCTCGCTGCGATACCCCTCATGATCGCCGGCGGAGTCATATGCTCCGTCGCCGTCAGCGTCGCCGCCGAACGCTTCGCCTACCGGCCCCTGCGCAGCGCGCCACGCCTGGCTCCCCTCATCACCGCCATCGGTCTCTCCCTCGCACTCCAGCAGGCCGTATGGATGTGGTACCCCAACGCCACCAAGGACCGCTCCTTCCCCCAGTTCGAGGGCGAAGCGATCGACATCTTCGGTGCCCACATCCAGCGCGGTGACCTCTTCGTCCTCATCGCCGCACCCGTCTGCATGCTCGCCCTCGGCCTCTTCGTCTCCAAGACGCGATCCGGCCGCGGCATGCAGGCCACCTCGCAGGACCCCGACACCGCCAAGCTCATGGGCATCAACACCGACCGCATCATCGTCATGGCCTTCGCCATCGGTGCCGCGTTCGCCGCCGTCGCCGCCGTCGCCTACGGGCTCAAGAACGGCCAGATCGGCTTCCGCATGGGCTTCATCATGGGCCTCAAGGCCTTCACCGCAGCCGTCCTCGGCGGCATCGGCAACATCTACGGCGCCATGCTCGGCGGAGTCGTCCTCGGCGTCGCCGAAGCCCTCGCCACCGGCTACATGAGCGACGTCCCGGGCATGGAACTCTTCGGAGGCGGCGCCTGGAAGGACGTATGGGCCTTCGTGCTCCTCATCCTCGTCCTCCTCATACGCCCGCAAGGGCTACTGGGCGAACGCGTCGCGGATCGGGCGTGATGACCATGACCACCCACACCACCGAGACGACCCCGGTCATCGCCCTCCCGACGGCGGCCGCCCGCGCGGCCACCGTCGGAGGCGCAGCACTCACCGTCGCCTCCACCTTCCTCGCCTGGACCTACACCGACGCCTTCCCCGGCGACCTCACCGTCTACGGATACCCCGGCGGCCTCCAGGTCCTCACCCTCATCAGCGCGGCACTCACCCTGCTCTTCGCCGTCGCCGGCTACGGCATACGCGGCCTGGGCTGGCTCAACCCCTCGCAGAGCAACAACGCGATCTTCCTCGCCGCCCTCGGCGCCTTCGCCACCACCTGGTTCACCACCATCGCGATCGCCGTGGACCTCGGCGGACTCGCCAACCTCGAACCCGGCGGCTTCGTCGCCATGGTGGTCTCGCTCCTCACCGTGATCAGCGCCCTCGGTCTGCCGCTCGACCGGCACACCAAGGAATCGCTGCCCCAATGGAGCTGGCCGAACTTCGTCGCGCTCACCATCATCACGGGGCTCATCACCTACCCGCTCTGGCGCTACATCCGCCTCGGCTCCAGCCCCCGTGAGATCCGGCGCGCCAAGGCACTCCCGTCCTGGGCCGAGATCCTCATCATCGCCGGAGCCTTCGGCGTCGCACTCTGGGTCTTCACCTACGGCATCGACACCGAGTACGCCGAACTCTTCATCGGCTACGTCATCGCCGTCGCCTTCGGATTCACCGCACTCACCCGGGCCGGACTCATCGCCCGCGTCACCGCGCTGACCTCCAAGCACCGCAACGTCACCCTGTGCGCCGCACTCGTCGCAGCCTTCTGCTTCCCCTTCACCCAGCAGAACGAGGAATACGCCCTCATCGGCGCCAACATCCTCATCTTCGCGACCGTCGCACTCGGCCTCAACGTCGTCGTCGGCCTCGCCGGACTCCTCGACCTCGGCTACGTCGCCTTCCTCGGCGTCGGCGCCTACGCCGCGGCGCTCGTCTCCGGCAGCCCCCTCTCCCCCATCGGCGTCCAGTTCCCCTTCTGGGCGGCCGTCCTCACCGGAGCAGCGGCCTCACTCGTCTTCGGCGTCGTCATCGGCGCCCCGACACTCCGCCTCCGCGGCGACTACCTCGCCATCGTCACCCTCGGATTCGGAGAGATCTTCCGGCTCACCGTCAACGCCCTCAACGGCGTCAGCGGTCCCGACCTCACCAACGGCTCCCAGGGCATCCCCAGCATCCCCGACCTCAACCTCTTCGGCTTCGACTTCGGCATCAGCCACGACGTCGGCGGCTTCACCCTCGGCAGGTCCGCCAACTACTACCTGCTGATGCTCCTCTTCACCGCCGTCGTCGTCCTCGTCTTCCGACGCTCCGGAGAGTCCCGCATCGGCCGCGCCTGGGTCGCCATCCGCGAGGACGAGACCGCCGCCACCGCCATGGGCATCAACGCCTTCCGGCTCAAGCTGCTGGCCTTCGCCCTCGGCGCCACCCTCGCCGGACTCGCCGGAACCGTGCAGGCACACGTCTCCTACACGGTCACCCCCGAGCAGTACCAGTTCGCCGGCTCGGTACCGCCCAACTCCGCGTTCCTCCTCGCCGCCGTCATCCTCGGCGGCATGGGAACCCTCAGCGGACCCCTCGTCGGCGCCGCACTGCTCTACCTCATCCCGGCCAAGCTGCAGTTCATGCAGGACTACCAGCTCTTCCTGTTCGGAATCGCGCTCATCCTCCTGATGCGCTTCCGCCCCGAAGGCCTCGTCGCCGACCGCAGGAAGCAGCTCGAGTTCCACGAGACCGGCCAGCTCGACGTACCACCGGACACACCACTCACCGACACAGCCGCCGGCACCACGAAGGCGGGGGCGTGACCACCATGACCAAGACAGACGCACCCACCACCGGCACCACCGTCCTCGACGCCAGCGGCGTCACCATGCGCTTCGGCGGCCTCACCGCCGTGCGCGACGTCGACCTCACCGTCAACGCGGGCGAGATCGTCGGCCTCATCGGACCCAACGGCGCCGGCAAGACCACCTTCTTCAACTGCCTCACCGGCCTCTACGTCCCCACCGAGGGCCAGGTCAGCTACAAGGGCACCGTCCTGCCGCCCAAGCCCCACCTCGTCACCCAGGCAGGCATCGCCCGCACCTTCCAGAACATCCGCCTCTTCGCGAACATGACCGTCCTGGAGAACGTCCTCGTCGGACGCCACACCAGGACCAAGGAAGGCCTCTGGTCCGCCCTCCTGCGCCTCCCCGGCTACAGGAAGGCGGAGAACGCCAGCCGCGAACGCTCCATGGAACTCCTGGAGTTCATCGGCCTCGCCGACAAGGCGGACCACCTCGCGCGGAACCTCCCCTACGGAGACCAGCGCAAGCTGGAGATCGCCCGCGCCCTGGCCAGCGACCCCGGCCTCCTCCTCCTGGACGAGCCCACCGCCGGCATGAACCCCCAGGAAACCCGCGTCACCGAAGAACTCATCTTCGCCATCCGGGACCAGGGCATCGCCGTACTCGTCATCGAGCACGACATGCGGTTCATCTTCAACCTGTGCGACCGCGTCGCCGTCCTCGTCCAGGGCGAGAAACTCGTCGAGGGCACCGCCCCCGTCGTCCAGGGCGACGAACGCGTCGTCGCCGCCTACCTCGGCACCCCCTTCGAAGGCGCCCCGGGCGCCGAGGAGGCCGCCGAGGTCGAAGCCGCCGAAGCCTCGGCGGCGGCCACCGGCACCACGGACACCAAGGCCACGACGGACACGGCGGCCACACCCGCCGCCACCGACGACACCGGCACCACCCGCACCGAGGAGGAGGACACCCGATGACCGCACTGCTCGAGGTCGAGGACCTCCGCGTCGCCTACGGCAAGATCGAAGCCGTCAAGGGCATCTCCTTCACCGTCGAGGCCGGCCAGGTCGTCACCCTCATCGGCACCAACGGCGCGGGCAAGACCACCACCCTGCGCACCCTCTCCGGACTCCTCAAGCCCGCCGGCGGACGCATCCTCTTCGAGGGCAAGCCGCTGGCAGGCATCCCGGCACACAAGATCGTCTCCCTGGGCATCGCCCACTCCCCCGAGGGACGCCACATCTTCCCCCGGCTGACGATCGCCGAGAACCTCCTCCTCGGCGCCTACCTCCGCAGCGACAAGGCAGGCATCGAGAAGGACGTCCAGCGCGCCTACGACCTCTTCCCCATCCTCGGGGAACGCCGGAAGCAGGCCGCCGGAACCCTCTCCGGAGGCGAACAGCAGATGCTCGCCATGGGACGCGCGCTCATGTCCCAGCCCAAACTGCTCATGCTCGACGAGCCCTCCATGGGCCTCTCGCCGATCATGATGCAGAAGATCATGGAGACCATCGTCGAGCTCAAGGCGTCGGGCACCACGATCCTGCTCGTCGAGCAGAACGCCCAGGCCGCCCTCTCCCTCGCGGACCAGGGCCACGTCATGGAGGTCGGCAAGGTCGTCCTCTCCGGCACGGGCGCCGACCTCCTCCACGACGAGTCGGTCCGCAAGGCCTACCTCGGCGAGGACTGAGCACCCGTACGACGCGGAAGGCCCGCCCCCGGACACCCGGGGGCGGGCCTTCTCCGTTCACACCCGCGCGACTACTCGGCCGCCTTCTTCTTCTCCTCGGCGTCCTCGATCAGCGCCTCCGCCAGCTGCTGCATCGACATGCGGCGGTCCATCGACGTCTTCTGGATCCACCGGAACGCGGCCGGCTCGGACAGCCCGTAGTCCGTCTGCAGGATGCTCTTCGCCCGGTCCACCAGCTTCCGGGTCTCCAGCCGCTGTGACAGGTCCGCGATCTCGCTCTCCAGCGCCTTCAGCTCCGCGAACCGCGACACCGCCATCTCGATGGCCGGCACCACGTCACTCTTGCTGAACGGCTTCACGAGGTACGCCATGGCCCCGGCGTCCCGGGCCCGCTCGACGAGGTCGCGCTGCGAGAACGCCGTCAGCATCAGAACCGGGGCGATGGACTCCTCCGCGATCTTCTCCGCGGCGGAGATCCCGTCGAGGACCGGCATCTTCACATCGAGGATCACGAGGTCGGGACGGTGTTCCCGGGCCAGCTCGACGGCCTGCTGCCCGTCCCCGGCCTCGCCGACGACCGAGTACCCCTCTTCCTCCAGCATCTCCTTGAGGTCGAGGCGGATGAGCGCCTCGTCCTCGGCGATGACGACGCGGGTCGTCAGCGGCGGGACGTGCGACTTGTCGTCGTCGGCGGCGTCTACGGGCTGGGGCGACTCGGGCGTGGTCACGGGGGCTCCTTGTTTCAGGGCAGGTACAGCTCCCACGAGCCTACCTAGCTACGATATGGTGACACTACGCAGGGCAGGAGAAGCCCTTCCTTTCCAAGGCCCCAGTACTCCAACTGGTTAGAGAGGCCGCTCTCAAACAGCGGACAGTGTGGGTTCGAATCCCACCTGGGGCACTTTTCCTTCGATTCCAAGGATCAAGCGGAACGGCGGAAGTTCACATGAACGTGTGAAGAACCGCGCTCCCCAAGCCACAGCCCTGCGACCGAACAAGCATCGCCACCGTGTGCGACCTTGATACGCGCAAGCGCGCTTTGGCCCCAGCCGCCCAGGGCTTCAGCCGGAACTCCGTCAGCGAGCAGGCCAGCTTCAGCAAGCATGGGCCCTGCTTTCCCCCTCAGCACGGCCCTGGAGAGAAGCACGAGCGCAAGATCGCCATCGATACGGCGCAAGAGCAGATCGTGGACGCCCACCCGCGGGATGTCGTCCCCGGCCTCATCCACTCCGGCGGCAACGGGTCAGCGACCGGTCCACTCGCCTTGCCGGCGGGGAGCGCAAGCGCTACGAGTACCCCGGGTACTTCTTCACCACCACGTCCGACGACATCCGCAAGCCGCTGGGTGGACCACCCTCGCCCGCGGCAGCAACCCGCTCACCGTCTCCGTAGCCCGACGGGCGTCCGTGGCACGCATGGACGCTCACGTCGGGCCGAAGTACCGACGACCGTTACTTCGGGCTGTCGTCCTCGCCGATGCGGTGCACCCGTACCAGGTTCGTGGAGCCGGCCACTCCGGGCGGGGACCCGGCCGTGATGACCACGGTGTCGCCCTTCCGGCAGCGGCCGATCCGCAGCAGTTCCTCGTCGACCTGCGCCACCATCGCGTCCGTCGAGTCCACGTGCGGCCCGAGGAACGTCTCCACGCCCCACGTCAGGTTCAGCTGGGCGCGGGTGGCCTCGTCCGGGGTGAAGGCGAGGAGCGGGATCGGGGAGCGGTAGCGGGAGAGGCGCTTGACGGTGTCGCCGCTCTGGGTGAAGGCCACCAGGAACTTGGCGCCGAGGAAGTCGCCCATCTCGGCCGCCGCGCGGGCGACCGCGCCACCCTGGGTGCGGGGCTTGTTGCGGTCGGTGAGGGGCGGGAGTCCCTTGGCGAGGATGTCCTCCTCGGCGGCCTCGACGATGCGGGCCATGGTGCGGACCGTCTCGACGGGGTACTTCCCGACGCTGGTCTCGCCGGAGAGCATCACGGCGTCCGTGCCGTCGATGACGGCGTTGGCGACGTCGGAGGCCTCGGCGCGGGTGGGGCGGGAGTTGTCGATCATCGAGTCGAGCATCTGGGTGGCGACGATGACCGGCTTGGCGTTGCGCTTGGCCAGCTTGATGGCGCGCTTCTGGACGATCGGGACCTGCTCCAGGGGCATTTCGACACCGAGGTCGCCGCGGGCGACCATGATGCCGTCGAAGGCGGCGACGATGTCGTCGATGTTGTCGACGGCCTGGGGCTTCTCGATCTTGGCGATGACGGGGAGGCGGCGGTCCTCCTCGTCCATGACGCGGTGGACGTCGTCGATGTCGCGTCCGGTGCGCACGAAGGAGAGGGCGATGATGTCGGCGCCGGTGCGCAAGGCCCAGCGGAGGTCTTCGATGTCCTTGTCCGAGAGCGCGGGGACGGAGACGGCGACACCGGGGAGGTTGAGTCCCTTGTGGTCGGAGACCATGCCGCCTTCGACGACGGTGGTGTGGACGCGGGGTCCGTCGACCTCGGTGACCCGGAGGGTGACGCGGCCGTCGTCGATGAGGATGTGCTCGCCGGCGGTGACGTCGGCGGCGAGGCCGTCGTAGGTGGTGCCGCAGGTGGTGCGGTCGCCTTCCATCGGTTCGACGGTGATGGTGAAGTCGTCGCCGCGTTCGAGGAGTACGGGTCCTTCGGCGAAGCGGCCGAGACGGATCTTCGGGCCTTGGAGGTCGGCGAGGATTCCCACGCTGCGGCCGGCCTCTTCGGACGCTTTGCGCACGCGGTGGTAGCGCTCTTCGTGTTCGGCGTAGCTGCCGTGGCTGAGGTTGAGGCGGGCGATGTCCATTCCCGCTTCGACGAGTGCCTTGATCTGCTCGTATGTGTCGGTTGCGGGTCCCAGGGTACAAACGATTTTTGCTCGGCGCATGTTTCGACCCTAGACCTTACCTGTGGGTAGGTATTTGTCTCCGCGTGACTGGTCAACGGCCTTTGGATGAAGGGTTATTGCCGACTGCCGAATTGCGCGGAGGGCCGCTCCGATGAGCGTGCGCCGAGGGGCCCGTGGGGTGCGCGGTGGCTGTCGGTCACCAGATCGAAACCTGGACGGGGTGTTGCGGGTGGGGGTGGCTGGGCCAGAATCTACGCGCGTTGTTCGTACGAACGAGGAGTCAAGGATGCCGTTGAACCGTAGGACGTTTCTGGGCCGTTCGGCTGTCGCCGGTGCGGGTGTGGCGCTGGCGGGAGGGGTCGGTGCGGGGCCTGCGGCGGCCTCCGGGCCCAAGGGGCAGGGCCACGGGCGTCCGCCGAAGCGGTACTCGTTCACGGTGATGGGGACGACCGACCTGCACGGCAACGTCTTCAACTGGGACTACTTCACGGACCAGGAGTTCGACGACAAGGCGCACAACGATGTGGGGCTGGCGAAGATCTCGACGCTGGTGAACCGGATCCGCGCGGACCGGGGCCGCCGGAACACGTTGCTGATCGACGCGGGTGACACGATCCAGGGCACTCAGCTGTCCTACTACTACGCGAAGATCGATCCGATCACGGCGAAGCGTGGTCCGGTGCATCCGATGGCGCAGGCGATGAACAAGATCGGCTACGACGCCGCGGCGCTCGGGAATCACGAGTTCAATTACGGTATTCCGGTGCTGCGGAAGTTCGAGGAGCAGTGCGATTTCCCGCTGCTGGGTGCGAATGCGCTGGACGCGAAGACGTTGCGGCCGGCGTTCGATCCGTATGTGATCAAGCGGGTGCGCACGCCGCACGGCCGTGATGTGCGGGTGGCCGTTCTCGGGCTGACGAATCCCGGTATCGCGATCTGGGACAAGGCGAATGTGGGCGGGAAGATGGTGTTCCCGGGTCTTGAGGAGCAGGCGGCGAAGTGGGTGCCGAAGCTTCGTTCGATGGGTGCGGATGTCGTGATCGTCTCGGCGCATTCGGGTTCGTCGGGCACGTCGTCGTACGGGGACCAGCTGCCGTACGTGGAGAACGCGGCGGGCCTGGTGGCGGAGCAGGTGCCGGGGATCGACGCGATCCTGGTGGGTCACGCGCACTCGGAGATTCCTGAGTATTTCGTGACCAACAAGAAGACGGGGAAGAAGGTCGTTCTCTCGGAGCCGTTGAAGTGGGGGCAGCGACTGACGCTGTTCGATTTCGATCTGGTGTGGGAGAAGGGCCGCTGGGTGGTCGAGAAGGTCGGTGCTTCGGTGCTGAACTCGAACACCGTGGAGGAGGACCCGCGGATCACGTCGTTGCTCGGGGATGAGCACACGAAGGTGGTGGCGTACGTGAACCAGGTGATCGGTACGTCGGTGGCGGCGATGTCCACGGCGGACGCGCCGTGGAAGGACGAGCCGGTCATCGATCTGATCAATCTGGTGCAGGCGGAGACGGTGAAGGCGGCGCTGGCGGGTGGCGAGTACGCGGCGTTGCCGGTGCTGTCGCAGGCCGCGTGTTTCTCGCGTACGGCGGCGATTCCCGCGGGCAAGGTGACGATCAAGGACGCGGCCGGGCTGTACCCGTTCGAGAACACGCTGGAGGCACGGCTTCTGACGGGCGCTCAGCTGAAGGACTACCTGGAGTATTCGGCGCGGTATTACGTGCGGACCGCCGCCGGTACGCCGGTGGACACGGCGAAGCTGACGAACGCGGAGGACATCCCGGACTACAACTACGACGTGGTGTCGGGCGTGACGTACGACATCGACATCGCGAAGCCGGTGGGTTCGCGGATCGTGGGGCTGTCGTTCGAGGGTGCCGCGGTGGATCCGGCGGCGCAGTTCGTGTTCGCGGTGAACAACTACCGGGCGAGCGGTGGGGGCAACTTCCCGCACGTGCCGGGTGCGAAGCAGTTGTGGGCGAATTCGGACGAGATCCGGAACACGATCATCGGGTGGGTGCAGGCGAAGGGTTCGGTGGATCCGGCGGAGTTCGCCTCGGTGGACTGGCGTCTGACGCGGGATGGCGTGCCGGTGTTCTAGCCGGGTGAGGTACGGGTCGGGCGCTGTCCGGTCCGTTCCGGCCGGTGGTTTTCCGGCCGGATGGTGTGGAGTGGCGGCCGTTCTCCTCGGGGGGCGGCCGCCTTGCCGTGTCGTCAGTGGTCCCGGGTGAGGGGGGTGAGCGGGTTGCCCTGTCCGGGGACGGTGGGGGTGGGGTGGGGGGTGAGGCCGAAGGTGGTGAAGGCGGTGCGTCCGGGCAGCGGGTAGGGGGTGGTGCCGGTGAGGTGGTTGAGGATGGTGGCGCTGCGCCAGGCGGCGAGTCCGAGGTCGGGGGCGCCGACTCCGTGCGTGTGGCGTTCGGCGTTCTGTACGTAGATGTTGCCGGTGAGGGCGGGGTCGAGGTCGAGCCGGAAGTCGCTGTGGATGCGGGGGCGGCCCTGGGTGTCTCGGCGGATGTGGGGGGCGATGCCGGTGAGGAGGGTGTCGAGGGGGCGCTCCCGGTAGCCGGTCGCGAGGACGACCGCGTCGGTGGTGAGGCGGCTCCGGGTGGCCTGTTGGGTGTGTTCGAGGTGGAGTTCGATGCGGTTGCCGCTGCCGGAGAGGCGGCCCGCGGTGCGGACGCTGACGCCGGGGGTGAGGGTGGCGTCGGGCCAGCCTCCGTGGAGTGTGCGTCGGTACAGCTCGTCGTGGATGGCGGAGATGGTGTCGGTGTCGATGCCCTTGTGCAGCTGCCATTGCTGCGGGACGAGGGTGTCGCGGACGTGTTCGGGGAGTGCGTGGAAGTAGCGGGTGTAGTCGGGGGTGAAGTGTTCGAGGCCGAGCTTCGAGTACTCCATGGGTGCGAAGGCCTGGGTGCGGGCGAGCCAGTGGATCTTCTCGATCCCCCGGGGGCGGGCGCGGAGGAGGTCGAGGAAGATCTCGGCGCCCGACTGGCCGGAGCCGATGACGGTGATGTGGTCGGCCCGGAGGAGCTCTTCGCGGTGGTGGAGGTAGTCGGCGGAGTGGATGACGGAGACGTCGGGGGCTTCGGCGAGGGGGCGCAGGGGTTCGGGGATGAAGGGTGCGGTGCCGACGCCGAGGGCGATGTGGCGGGTGCGGGTGCGGCCGGGCCCCAGGGGTTCGCCGTCGGGGTCGAGGCGGGTGTGGTCGACGTCGAAGTGCTGGTGGTCGGGGTTCCAGCGGATGGCGTCGACCCGGTGGTTGAAGCGGATGGTGGGGAGTTGTTCGCTGACCCAGCGGCAGTAGGCGTCGTACTCGGCGCGGTGGATGTGGAACTGCTCGGCGAAGTAGAAGGGGTAGAGGCGGTCCCGGGTGCGGAGGTAGTTGAGGAAGGTCCAGGGGCTGGTGGGGTCGGCGAGGGTGGTGAGGTCGGCGAGGAAGGGGACTTGGAGGGTGGCGCCGTCGATGAGGAGGCCGGGGTGCCAGTGGAAGGCGGGGCGCTGTTCGTAGAAGGCGGTGGTGAGGGGCTGGTTGCCGGAGGTGGTGGGGATGCCGTGGGCGAGGGCGGCGAGGGAGAGGTTGAAGGGGCCGAGGCCGATTCCGATGAGGTCGTGGGTCCGGTCGCCTTCGGGGGTGGTCCGGTCGGTCATCGGAGGGTGCTGCCTTCCTTGGTGGCGCCGGCGTGGGCGTGGGTGACGAGGGTCAGGAGGCGTTGGAGGTCGTCGGGGGTGGTGTGGGGGTTGAGGAGGGTGGCCTTCAGCCAGAGCCGGTCGTCGGCGCGGGCGCGGCCGAGTACGGCGTGGCCCTGGTTGAGGAGGGTGCGGCGGATGGTGGCGACGGTGGTGTCGTCGGTGTGGGTGGGGCGGAAGAGGACGGTGCTGATGGTGGGGTGGTCGTGGAGCTCGAGCGCGGGGTGTGCGTCGACGAGGTCGGCGAGGTGGTGGGCGGAGGCGACGGTGCGGTCGATGAGGTCGGCGAGTCCGTTGCGGCCGAGCGCCTGGAGGGTGACGGCGATCTTGAGGGCGTCGGGCCGGCGGGTGGTGCGCAGGGAGCGGCCGAGGAGGTCGGGGAGGCCGGCGTCGGTGTCGTCGTCGGCGTTGAGGTAGGGGGCGTGGTGGTGGAGGACGTCGAGGTAGTGGTGGTCGGGGACGGCGAGGATGCCGGCGGATGCGGGCTGCCAGCCGAGTTTGTGCAGGTCGAGGGTGACGCTGTGGGCGCGGTGGAGGCTGCGGAGGTGGTGGCGGTGGGTGGGGCTGAAGAGGAGGGGGCCGCCGTACGCGGCGTCGATGTGGAGTTCGGCGCCGTGGGTGGTGGTGAGGTCGGCGATGTCGGTGAGGGGGTCGATCCGGCCGGTGTCGGTGGTGCCGGCGGTGGCGGCGACGAGGAGGGGCCCGTCGTTGCGGAGGAGGGCGTCGCGGAGTGCGGTGAGGTCCATGACGCCGGTGGGCGCCGGAATGACGACCGGGGTGGGGAGGCCGAGGAGCCAGGCGGCGCGGGTGATGCTGTGGTGGGCGTTGGCGGCGCAGATGGTCTGGACGGGGCCGTGGCGTTCGCGGGCGAGGAGGAGGGCCAGCTGGTTGGCCTCGGTGCCGCCGGTGGTGATGAGGGAGTCGGGTTTCGGGGTGTGGGGGTAGACCTCGGTGGCGAGTGCGGTGGTGAGGGCGGCTTCCAGGGCGGAGGCCGCGGGCGCCTGGTCCCAGGAGTCCATGGAGGGGTTGAGGGCCGAGGCGGCGAGGTCGGCCGCGGCGGCGAGGGCGAGGGGCGGGGTGTGGAGGTGGGCGGCGCAGTGGGGGTGTGCCGGGTCGGCGGCCCCCTGGGCGAGGGCGGTGACCAGGGTGCGGAGGGCGTGGTGGGCGCCGGTGCCCTGGTCGGGGATGAGCGGGCCGGTGGTGTGGTGCAGGTGATGGGTGACGGTGTCGGGGCCGCCGGCGGGGAGGGGACCGTTGCGGCGGGTGGCACCGTCGTGGAGTGCGGTGAGGACGGTGTCGATGAGGGGGCGCAGGTGGGCGGGGCCTGCGGTGCCTCCGGCGAGGGGCGGGGTGGGCATGGGTGATGTGGTCCTTCGGAACGCGGGGGCGGTGTTGCCAGCTTGTCCGGAGTGCGGAGGAGGCGGCCGAAGAGCCCAACGATCTGAACCCGAAAGGGGTACTGCGGCTCGGTGTGGCAGCGCCGGGGGTCTTCGAGCTGGTATAAGCGTTCGTTGTTCGCATACGTGTGCCCCGTTCCTCGGTGGGGGCGGGCACGTCGGCGTGGGTGGTACGGCGGGGCGGCCGGTGGTGGGCGCGGCTGCGGACGGCGCGCCCCGGGGCTGCGGGCGTACGGCGGTGGGCGCTGCCCGGCGCACGGTCTCCCGGCCGCCGGGCAGCCGGCCCTCGGCCGGGCCCGGAGCCGAACGGCCGTATGGCTGAGGGCTGTTGATGCCTGACCCGGGCGGGCGTACGACGGTGACGTCCGGCCGGGCGTACGGCGGTGGGACACGGGCCGGTGGTGCGGTGCGAGGTCGCGGACCGGCGAGCGGCCGACGGCCCCGGGCCGGCGTGCGGGGGCCCCGGACCGGCGGGCGTCCGGTGTTCGGCGGGCACGCGCGTATCGGCGTCATGGTGAGCTCCTGCTCGGGGCCCGTGTCCGGCCGCACCCCGGTCGGCGGGTGACCGGGGTGCGGCCGGGGCCCTGGTTCGGCGGGCAGCCGTGCCGGGCGGGCGCCGTCAGTGGGCGTCGCGTACGGCCAGGGCGCGGCGGGTGTCGTCGAGCTGGTCGGTGAGCTTGCGGCGCAGGGCGGGGGTGAGTGCGGGGTCGGCGAGGGCGCGTTCGCCGAGGTGGATGCTGTCGGGGTCGACCATGTGGACGGGGAAGGCGTGGCGTCCGGCCGCTTCGGCGATGGCGGGGCCGCGTCGTGCGGCGAGTGCGATGGCGTCGGGGTAGTAGCGGGCGGTGTAGGGGTGGAGGAGTTCGCTCTGTTCGGGCTGCCAGAAGCCCTGGGCGGTGGCGGTGAAGAGGTAGTTGGACAGGGTGTCGTCGGTGAACATGGCCTGCCAGGCGGCTGCCTTGGCCTCGGGTGCGGGCAGGGCGGCGCGGCAGCGTGCGGCGCCTTCCTGGCCGGCCGCGCTGGGGTCCTTGTCGAGTTCGCGGGCGATGGCGGTCTCGTCGGTGGCGCCGAGGACGGCGAGGCGGGTGAGGATGCGCCAGCGGAGTTCGGGGTCGAGTTCGGGTCCGCCGGGGACGGTGCCTTCGTGGAGCCAGTCCTGGATGGTGTCGGGCTGGGTGGCGGCGTCGATGAAGTGGCGTACGGCGGTGAGGCGGAGGCCGGGGTCGGGGCTGCCGGGGCCGGTGGTGTCGGCGCCGTGTTCCCAGTCCTTGGCGGTGAGCCCTTCGGTGCGGCGCAGGAGGTCGCGGCAGAGGGAGGTGAGGGTGGCGAGGGCGGTGGGCCGGTCCTGGGGCGGGAGGTAGCGGTCGGCGATGTGGGTGGCGGCGAAGCCGAGGACGCCCTGGACGAGGGCGAGGTCGGTCTCGTAGGGGAGGTGGGTGCGGGCGGCGGTGAGGTGGACGGTGGGGTGGAGTTCGCCGTCGCGGACCATGTCGCGGGCGGTGTTCCAGATGACGGCGCGGGTGAGGGGGTCGGGGATGCCGGAGAGGTGGGTGAGGGCGGTGTTCCAGGAGTCGGGGTCGAGGCGGATCTTGGCGTAGGTGAGGTCGTGGTCGTTGAGGACGACGAGGTCGGGGCGCCGGCCGGGCTGGGTGGCGGGGGTGCCGTCCTGGGGGATGTCGAGGGCGAAGCGGTCGCGCAGGGTGAGCTGGTCGGCGCCGGTGTGGGTGTCGAGGCTGTGGTCGTAGGCGCCGACGGTGATGCGGTGGGGGCGGTTGCCCGCGCGGTCGACGGCGAGCTCCCAGCTGTGGCCGGTGTTCTCGACCTGGGCGGTGAGGGTGTCGATGCCAGTGGTGCGGAGCCAGGTCTCGGCCCAGGCGTGGACGTCGCGGTCGGTGGCGGTGGCGAGGTTGTCGATGAAGTCGGCGAGGGTGGCGTTGGCGAACTTGTGCCGGGCGAAGTGGGTGTTGATTCCGGCGAGGAAGTCCTTCTCGCCGAGCCAGGTGACGAGTTGGCGGAGTGCGGAGGCGCCCTTGGCGTAGGAGATGCCGTCGAAGTTGAGGAGGGCGGAGGCGGTGTCGGGGACGGCCTCGGGGTCGGGGGCGACGGGGTGGGTGGTGGGGCGCTGGTCGGCGTCGTAGCCCCAGCCCTTGCGGGTGACGCCGAAGTCGGTCCAGGTGTCGGTGAAGCGGGTGGCCTCGGTGAGGGTCTGGTAGCCCATGTACTCGGCGAAGGACTCGTTGAGCCAGATGTCGTCCCACCAGGTGAGGGTGACGAGGTCGCCGAACCACATGTGGGCCATCTCGTGGGCGATGACCATGGCGCGGGTCTGGCGTTCGGTGTCGGTGACGGCGGAGCGGAAGACGAATTCGTCGCGGAAGGTGACGAGCCCGGGGTTCTCCATGGCTCCGGCGTTGAATTCGGGGACGAAGGCCTGGTCGTAGGAGTCGAAGGGGTAGGGCTCGTCGAACTTCTCGTGGTAGCGGTCGTAGCAGGCGCGGGTGATGTCGAGGATCTCGTCGGCGTCGGTGTCGAGGTGGGGCGCGAGGGAGCGGCGGCAGTGGATGCCGAAGGGGAGGCCGGCGTGGTGGGTGGTGACGGAGTGCCAGGGGCCGGCGGCGACGGCGACGAGGTAGGTGGAGATGGGCGGGGTGGGGGCGATGGTCCAGCGGCCGTCGGCGGCCTGGGTGGAGGTGCCGTTGCCGAGGACGGTCCAGCCGGTGGGTGCGGTGACGGTGAGGTCGAACACGGACTTGAGGTCCGGCTGGTCGAAGGCGGCGAAGACGCGCTGGACGTCTTCCATGAAGAGCTGGGTGTAGAGGTAGGTCTCGCCGTCGGCGGGGTCGGTGAAGCGGTGCATGCCTTCGCCGGTGCGGGAGTAGCGCATGGTGGCGTCGACGGTGAGTTCGTGGGGGCCCGCGGTGAGGCGGTCCAGGGGGTAGCGGTTGTCGTCGAGGCGTGCGGGGTCGAGGGGCTGTCCGTCGAGGCTGAGTGAGCGCAGGGTTTCCGGCTTGATCTCGACGAAGGTGTCTCCGGCCGTGTGGGCGGTGAAGCGGATGGCGGTCCGGGAGTCGAAGGTCTGCTCACCGGTGGTGAGGTCGAGTTCGACCGTGTACCGGTGTACGTCGAGGAGCTGGGCTCGGGTCTGCGCTTCGTTGCGCGTCAGTACGGACATGCCGCCCATGCTGCCGTACGGGTCGGAGGCCGTGCAGCGGGGTTCTCGCAGGGCGGAGCGCCGGCCTCGCACGGGTGGGGCGCGGGAGGCGGGGCGGGCGGGATGCGCGAGGCGGGGCACGGGAGGCGGCGGCCCCGGCCCTGGGACGGTCCGGGGCCGGAGCGCTTCACCCCGCAGGCCGGGTCCGCACGCGGCGTCACGGGGCGAGAGGTCCGCACACGGCGTCACGGGGCGGGGCCGGTGTGTGCGGGCCCGCAGCCGCGGCGCGGGGCCGGGGCGGGCGCGAGGGGCCCGGGGTCAGGCGTCGGGGCCCGCGGACTCCTCCGCGATGCGTTCGTGGTGCCGGATGACCTCGGCCACGATGAAGTTGAGCAGCTTCTCGGCGAAGGCGGGGTCCAGCTTGGCGCTTTCGGCGAGCTGGCGCAGCCGGGCGATCTGACGGGCCTCGCGGGCGGGGTCGGCGGGCGGCAGGTGGTGTTCGGCCTTGAGGTGGCCCACCTGCTGGGTGGCCTTGAAGCGCTCGGCGAGCATGTGGACGACTGCGGCGTCGATGTTGTCGATGCTCTCGCGCAGCCGGTTCAGTTCTGCGGTGACGGACTCGTCGATGTCGCTCGTGGTCATGGTCAGCGAGCTTAGACGCACCGGTCGTGCGGTGGTCGACGGCGGGTGCCGGGGGTGGCGCGGACGGGATGCCGGCCGGTGGCCGGTGGCCGGTGGCCGGTGGCCGGTGAGCGGTGCGTGCGGTGGACGCGGTGGACAAGGGATGGACCGGCGGGCGCGGGGACGCGATGCTGTGGGGCCGTTATGGATCTCGCACACAGGAGCGTACGAGCACGATGACTGACTTCAGCGTGGGGGACGACCACTTCCTGCTCGGTGGGAAGCCGGTGCGGTTGCTGTCGGGGGCGCTGCACTACTTCCGGGTGCACGAGGCGCAGTGGGGGCACCGCTTGTCGATGCTGCGGGCGATGGGTCTGACCTGTGTGGAGACGTATGTGCCGTGGAACCTCCATGAGCCTCGGGAGGGGGAGTTCCGGGACGTGGGCGCGTTGGGCCGGTTCCTGGACGCGGTGCACGGGGCGGGGCTGCTGGCGATCGTGCGTCCGGGGCCGTACATCTGTGCCGAGTGGGAGAACGGCGGACTGCCGGCCTGGGTGACGGGGCGGTTCGGCCGGCGGGTGCGGACCAGGGACACGGGGTACGGGGCGGCGGTGGGGCGCTGGTTCGGGGAGTTGCTGCCGCAGGTGGTGGAGCGGCAGATCACCCGGGGCGGCCCGGTGATCATGGTGCAGGCGGAGAACGAGTACGGGAGTTACGGCTCGGACCGGGTGCATCTGGAGCAGGTGGCGGAGCTGCTGCGGCGGTGCGGGGTGACGGTGCCGCTGTTCACCTCGGACGGGCCGGAGGACCACATGCTGACGGGCGGCTCGGTGCCGGGGCTGCTGGCGACGGCGAATTTCGGTTCGGGGGCGCGGGAGGCGTTCGCGGTGCTGCGGCGTCACCGGCCGAGGGGGCCGCTGATGTGTATGGAGTTCTGGTGCGGGTGGTTCGAGCACTGGGGTGCCGAGCCCGTGGTGCGCGATCCGGCGGAGGCGGCGGAGGCACTGCGGGAGATCCTGGAGTGCGGGGCGTCGGTGAATGTGTACATGGCGCACGGGGGGACGAACTTCGCCGGGTGGTCGGGGGCCAACCGTTCGGGTCCGTTGCAGGATCAGGGGCTGGTGCCGACGGTGACGTCGTACGACTACGACGCGCCCGTCGACGAGTACGGGCGGCCCACGGAGAAGTTCTGGCTGATGCGCGAGGTGCTGGAGGAGTACGGGGAGGGTCCGCTGCCCGCGCTGCCCCCGGAGCCGGTGGGGCTGCGCCGGCCGGTGCGGGTGGAGTTGACGCGGGGGGCGCCGCTGCCGGACGTGCTGGAGGCTCTGGGCGGTCCGGAGACGGCGGAGTCGGGCGTGCCGCCCACGTTCGAGGAACTGGGTGTGGACCGCGGTCTGGTGCGCTACCGGGTGGCGGTTCCGGGGCCCCGGCAGGCGTATCCGCTGGGAGCGCCGGGTCTGCGGGACCGTGCGGTGGTGTACGTGGACGGGGTGCGGGCGGGGGTGCTGACGGAGGAGGACCACACGCTGGAGGAGCCGGTGGCGGGCCCGGCCGAGGTGGAGCTGTGGGTGGAGTCGCTGGGGCGCGTCAACTACGGCCCCCGGCTGGGTGAGCCGAAGGGCGTCACGGGCGGGGTGCTGCACGAGCGGCAGTTCCTGCACGGGGTGCGTGCGCGGGCGTTGTGCCTGGACGCGTTCGAGGAGCCGGGGGCGGTGGACCGGGTGCCGTTCAGGGGGGCGGGGGCGGTGGGACGGACGGGTCTGTTCCGGGGTTCCTTCGAGGTGGAGGACGCGGCCGGTACGGGGCACGCGGGTCTGGAACTTCCCGGCTGGACACGCGGGTTCGTGTGGGTGAACGGCTTCTGCCTGGGCCGCTACTGGTCGGTGGGGCCGGGCCGGACGCTGTACGTGCCGGGTCCGGTGCTCCGCGAGGGCGCCAACGAGGTGTGGGTGCTGGAGCTGGAGGACGCGGGGGAACCGTTCGTGGAACTGGGGCCGGGGGCACCCGTCAGGACGGGTGCCCCCGGAGGCGCGGCGGGGTGAGCGGGGTCAGAGGGTCGCGGCCGCCGAGGCTATGGCGGAGGCGAAGGTCGACACCTGGGTGTAGACGCCGGGGTAGCCGGGCTGTGCGCAGCCCTCGCCCCAGCTGACGATGCCGACCTGGATCCAGGCTCCGGCGTTGTCCTTGCGGAACATGGGGCCGCCGGAGTCGCCCTGGCAGGTGTCGACGCCACCGGTGCTGACGTATCCGGCGCAGATCTCCTGGCTGGGTACGAGGTCGCTGCCGTAGGCCTGCTGGCAGGCGGCGTCGGAGACGAAGGGGACGTTGGCCTTGAGGAGGTAGCGCTGCTGGCTGCCGCCCTCGGTGGCGGCGCCCCAGCCGGCCACGGTGAAGGTGCCGCTGTCGTAGGCGGTGGTGGTGGCGATCTTCAGGGTGGGCTGGTCGATGGGCTGGGCGAGCTTGATCAGCGCCCAGTCCTTGCCGACGCCGTTGTAGCCGGGCGCCTGGAGGACCTTGGTGGAGCGGACCTTGACGGCGGAGGCCGACTGGAGGTCGACGACTCCGGCGGTGGCGGTGATGGAGGTGTTGTTGCCGGAGCCGCTGACGCAGTGGGCGGCGGTGAGGACGACGGTCGGGCTGTAGAGGGCGCCGCCGCAGCCCATGGAGAGCCGGACCATGAACGGGAACTCGCCCTGTGCGGCGCGGGTGCCGCCGACGACCGGCGCGGGGGCTGCGGAGGCGTTCGAGGGCTGGAGGCTGAGGGTGGCGAGGGCCACGGCGGCTATGACGGAACATCTCTTGAGCGTGCGCAGAAGCTGCTTCACGGGCTGGCCTGCTTTCGTGTGGGGGGTCGGGGGGTGGGTGCAGGCGTGCGGGCGTACTTGTGCTGGTCAGGGGCGGGAGCCGACCGATTCTCGACATGCCCCCGACAAGAACGATCCGATTATCGGGACACGCTCACCGCTGTCACAAGGCAGGGTTTCCGGCCAAGATCACTTCTCGCGGAACGGCCGGATTCCCCCGGCCCGGCCTAGAGTGAAGGTCCGTTGAGGGCCATGGATGGGGGTGCGGTCGTGAGCGACGGCAGTAACGGCAGCGGGGGCGGTCCCGTCGTCCACGGTTTCCCGCACCTCGACACGGTCCGGTCCTCGATCACCGCGCTCTACCGGCGGATCTCCCCCGACGGTGTGCACGCCTACGCGACGAGCCTCGCCCCGGCCGACGCCGCCTTCTCCGACGTGGACGACCTGCACCCCGGAGCCCAGCGGGTGGCCGGTGCCCTGGTGCGGCACCTGCGGCTGCCGCAGGCCCGCATCGTCGTCGGCTTCCGGCGGATGGAACACGCGGCGAGTGTCGAACTCACCGCCGGGCCGGAGTACTTCATCGAGCTCAACGACCGTTTCCGTACCCACCGCAGGGACATCGGGGCCGCGCTGGCGCACGAGATCACCCATGTGCTGCTGCACCGGCTGGGACTGGAGCTCCCCGGCACCCGCGACAACGAGATCCTCACCGACACGGTGACCGCCTACCTCGGCGCCGGCTGGCTGCTGCTGGACGCCTTCCGCCAGGACGCCCTCTCCAGCCAGAAGCTCGGCTATCTCACCCCCGAGGAGTTCGGGTACGTGCTCGCCAAGCGCGCGCTGGTCTTCGGCGAGGACCCGTCGGTGTGGTTCACCAGCCCGCAGGCCTACACGGCGTACACCAAGGGGCGGGCGGAGGCCCTGCGCGACCTCCGGCGGCCACCGCTGACGGCCGCCGGCTGGGCGGGCAGGCGCCGTTACGCGAAGGAACGCAAGCACGCCTCCGACCACCCGGGCAGCGCCTCCGACCCGTCCCTCCCGTACGCCTTCGAGACCGGTGCGGACGGGCTCCGGGTCTCCTTCGCCTGCCCCACCTGCCACCAGCGCGTCCGGGTCCCGGTCAGGGGCCGCACGCGGGCCCGCTGCGGGCTGTGCCGCACCGTCCTGGAGTGCGATACCTGATGGACCGGCCCCCGAGGGGTGGCCGTAGGGTCGATGCATGACGAACGGTCCTGGCGGGGGTGCGACAAGCCTCTTCGAGGCGCTGTACGACGACGAGAACGCCGTCGTACGCGCCCTGCGGGCGGGCGCGCCGGCCGAGTCGGGTGACGAGGAGGGCACGACCGCGCTGTACCTGGCGTCCGTGCAGGACCTGCCCGGCGTGGTCCGGCTGCTCCTGGCCGCGGGCGCGGACCCGAACCGGGCGAGCGGTCCGGAGGCCGGCGATCTCCCGCTGTGCGGGGCGGCGTGCGGCGGTCACGCGGAGGTCGTCGAGGCGCTGCTGTCCGCCGGGGCCCGGCCCGACCTGAGTGAGAACCTCGGCTTCACCGCGCTGCGCTGGGCGGCGGGTCTGGGGCACGCGCGGGTCACGGAGATCCTCCTCGCCCACGGCGCGGACCCGGACCTGCCGGGCCGGCAGGGCGAGTCCCCGCTGGTGGTCGCGGCCCGGCGCGGCTCGGTGCGGACCGTGCGCGCCCTGCTCCGGGGCGGCGCCGGCGGCCTGTCCCCCGCGCTGGAGGAAGCCAGGCGCATGGCCGGTCTGGACATCGAGCGGGAACTGCGTGACGGACTGCGGCGCGCGTACGGCGACGGGGAGCACACGAGCGAGGTGCGGCGCACGCGGGTGGACGGCGGGGTGACCGTCACCGTCGAACTGCTGCGGGACGGGGAGCCGTTCGCGGGCCAGGATCTGCAGACGGGGCACGGGGGGGTCGCCACGCTCCTGGAGGCCGAACTGGGCCTGCGGGCCCCGTTCGGGGAACTGGCACTCCGCGCCCTGCGGGGCGGGGGCCCCGGGCTCGACAACTGGCAGGTCGCGGTGGAGGCGCTGTGGCAGCGCGGCGACGAGGAGACGTTCCGGGCGGCGGCCGCGTGCACGGCGGACCCGGACCCGCTGCGGCAGGCGTTCGGGGCGGACGTGCTGGCACGGCTCGGATCCCCCACCGGCACGGGCCCCGGGCCGTTCGCCGCGCGGGCCGTCCCGCTGCTGCGGGAACTCGCCCGCACCGCGGACCCGTTGCCGGCGGAGACGGCCGGACGGGCACTCGCCCGGTACGAGGACGCGCCCGGGGAGTGAGGGGACGGACCCGGGCCGCACCTCGCGGAGCCCGGGGCGGGCCTCCCGGCGCACCGTGCGGCGGGCCCGGGACCCCCTCGTGCGATGCGCCGGGCCCGGCACGAGGGCCACGTACTCTCCGCGAGGCCTCACGGCCCCGGCACGGCGCGACGGCGAGGGGCCGCTCGGCCCCCGGGCGCACGGCTCCGGTGGCAGGCCCCGCGCTCGGGCACGGCGCGACGGCGAGGCCTCACGGCCCCGGCACGGCGTCCGGCGACGGGCCGCGTACTCGGGCGCGACAACCCGGCGCCGTACGGCGCTTCGGGCACCACACCCCTGAGCATGGCCGTCCGCCCCGGGCGCCCCGCGCTGCTCGGGACCGGCGGCAAGGGACTGCGCCCGGCTCCCGGCAGGGGGGTCCGTGCCCCGGACCGCCGGAACGGGACTGCGGCCCGGAGAGGGACGGCGGGCGTGGTGACCGGTGGACCGGTCACCAC